>JAZOUW010000015.1:0-2446 GCA_045658385.1 Faecousia sp. | reverse complement strand
GCACCATGCCGCTGCTTCAAAATATCAGCCAGTTGCTTGGCATCGTTTTCAGCCTCTGCATGGGAAATAAAGATCGGTGTGTTCTTTTCTTCATAGGAAAGCTCAGCATATTTCTCTGCCAGCGCCTCAATGGCCTTCTTTCTGCCACGGGCGGTAGAAACCTTGACCAAATGGCCTTCCTCGTCCATCTGCAGAATCGGTTTGATACCCAACACGCCGCCTGCAAAAGCCACCAGCGGGCTGACGCGGCCGCCCCGCTTCAAATATTCCAAGTCATCCACGGTAAACCAAATGCAATGCTGGGGGACCAGGGATTCAATGTAGGCTGCGTTTTCTTCAATGGTAGCGCCTTCGTTCTTTTTGGCAACCGCCATATAAACCATAAGGCCACCGCCTGCTGAGGCTGCCAGCGTATCCACGATCACAATCTTCCGATCCGGATAAGATTCCTTCAGTTCCGCTGCTGCCATGTGGGCAGAATTGACTGTGGTGCTGAGGCCGGAGGAAAATGCCACATACAGAATGTCCTTGCCTTCCTCCAAAATAGGTGTAAACGCACGGGCAAAGGTATCAGCATTGATCGCTGCAGTTCTGGCATGCGCGCCTTGACGCATACGGTCATAGAAGTCATGGTTAGAAATGTCTGTGCCGATATATTCTTTGTCCTCTCCGTCGAAAGAAAAGGTCATGTTGGCATAGGGTACGCCCCACTTTGCCAGCAGCTCCGGGGACACATCACAGCAAGAGTCTGTAAAGATAATATATTCGTTCATCCGTCTAATTCCTTTCAAATTAAGCTAAGGGTTTTTTGCGAACAAAGAGCACGCCCAGTGTGTTAGCACCGCAGTGTGAAGAAATAGTACAACCTGCTCTGGTAACAAACACCTCTTTGAAGGGCAATGTGTTCTTAACTGCGGTCACTACACTCTCTACAACCTGAGGATCGCAGCCTGCGTGGGTTACGAACACGCGGTCAAGGTCAATATCCTCTTTGTCCGCCAAGCGTTCAGCAACATATCCAATCAACACCTTCTCAAACTTACCACGATACTTCTTTCCAACGCCCATTGCACCGTTCTTAACATTGATGCAGGGCTTCAGCTGGAGCAGGTTTGCTCCAAAAGCAGCAACAGCAGAGCAACGACCACCTTTTGCCAGGTATTCCAGATTGTCCACAATAAAGGAAGCATCTACGCAATCAGCAAGAGTTCTGACCTTTTCGGCAATCTCTTTTGCTTCCAAGCCCTGCTTTGCCATTTCCGCTGCTGCGATGACCAACAGGCCGTTACCGGTAGAGAGGTTTTTGGAATCCACCACATGCACATCTTCAAAATCTTCCGCTGCAACTCTGGCATTGTTATAGGTCGCAGACAAAGAAGAACTGATGGTAAAATGAATTACTGCACTGCCATCTTTTGTAAGTTCCGCAAAGTACTCAGCACTCTCTGCCATGTTGATCGCAGAAGTCTTGGGCAGCTGGCCGGTCTTTGCGTGGTGCGCATAAATATCATCGGGGGTAATATCGAAACCATCCCGGTACAGATCGTCTCCCAAGGAAACACCCATAGGAATGATCTTGATTTGGTAGCGGTCGATCAGTTCCCGGCTCAAATCGCAGGTGCTGTCGCTAGAAATTACAATTTGCTTACTCATAAAACTATCTCTCCTATTATTCAGGTTGTTCAGTAAATTCAACGCAAAAACAGATGCAGTAGCTTTTCATAAAGCTTGCTCTTAAAAGGCTGGTATCGCATAGGCAGATCCATCCATGTCTTTTTATCTACAATGGATTTGTAATGGGAGAATGCATCAAAGCCATCTCTGCCGTGATAGGAACCCATACCGCTTGCGCCAACGCCACCGAAGCCCATCTCGCTTGTAGCAAGATGGATCACCACATCATTGATGCAACCGCCGCCATAGGAAAGCTCAGTGGTTACACGCTTAATATGCTTTTTGTCACTTGAGAAAAGATACAGTGCCAACGGCTTATCTTTGTCCTTAAGCTCATCCATAAGCGAATCAAAATCACCAAAGGTAAGAATCGGCATAATGGGTCCGAAGATCTCTTCGCACATAACCGCATCGTCGAGTGTTACATTGTCCATAACGGTGGGTGCGATCTGGCAGGTATCCGCATTGACCACGCCGCCGATCACCACCTTGCTTTGATCGATTAGCCTCCGCAGACGGGCAAAATGCTTTTCGTTGATGATCTTTCCATAGTCTTTATTTTCAAGAGGCTTCTCTCCATACTGCTTTTTGATCTGCTTGACTACCTCTGCTACGAATTCGTCCTTAATACTTTCTTCGCAAAGGATATAGTCGGGAGCTACGCAGGTCTGACCGCAGTTGAGATATTTACCAAAGACAATGCGCTTTGCCGCAAGTTTGATATTGGCGCTTGCATCTACAATGCAGGGACTCTTGCCGCCCAGTTCCAACA
>JAZOUW010000014.1:0-8036 GCA_045658385.1 Faecousia sp. | reverse complement strand
GGCGATATGATATACGGCTAAAGCCGTATGATATATTTGCAGAGCAAATATGATATAATATCCGTTCCATCATATGCGGAGCATATATCATCCACGACAGTGGATATCATATCGAAAGATATATCACCCGTTCTGCAAGGAACGGATATCATTGAGACCCTCTAATGCAAAGCATTAGAGGGTCTCATGGTCGGAGTGTCGGGATTCGAACCCGAGGCCTCTTGGACCCGAACCAAGCGCGATACCAAACTTCGCCACACCCCGAAAGCTTTGTCATTATAAAGAAATAATTCGTACTTGTCAAGTCTTTATAAATGCATTTCCAATCTGCAGGTGCGTAAAATGTATATGGGGGTGTAAAATGATGGGGTACCGAATCCACTATGGGGAAACAGTAATAAAGGAAACCTTTGCACAACCGAAGCCAAAAGAAAATTTTCCAGTAAAGGTAATATTATCTTTAACCTTATGCTGTGCTGTACTGTTCACTCTGTTAAGGAATGTAGACTCTGTAATCAATTTTTTATTACCGGGAAATCAGCAAACAACCAAGGCGGCGATTTCTACATTTGTGCAGGACTTAAATGAGGGCGAACCAATTAAAGATGCGGTAACTGCTTTTTGCCGTGAAATTATTGAGAATGCGAACATACCGGACTAAACTGAATATATCTGCGTATTTTTATTTGACCGGGGCTTTTATTTTGCTGCTTGCTCCTTTAAGATGGGCATGCGCATGGCTTTTTGCGGCTGTAGTTCATGAGCTGTTCCATTTTGTTGCTTTACAGTTATTTAATATTAATGTTTACTCCATAGTAATTGGGGCAGGCGGTGCCAGAATGAAAACGGCGCCTATGCGTGTTTATGTAGAGTTGATTTGCACATTGGCAGGTCCTATGGGTAGTTTGCTTCTTTTGCTGTTTAGGCGTTTGTTACCTTGTACGGCGGTGTGCGCGCTGTTTCAGTTGGTATATAACATGCTCCCAATATTTCCAATGGACGGCGGGAGAGTTGTTTACTGCATTCTGGAAATGCTGATTGGACAATATCGAGCGAAGGCTGTTTACGGTGTGGTTGAAATTGTCTTTTTTATTGCAATGTTTTTGCTGTCAGTCTTTTTATTCATAAACCATTTAGGTCCAATCCCACTTGTTTTCACAGTAATTTTGTTTTTGAAGACGAGAAAGGAAAATCCTCTTGCAAACGGACCAAAGTAATTGTAGAATATTCTAAAATAGAGCAACGAGGTAAGCTTCATGACTGAACTTTTACAAAGGATTCTACCAACCGTCCAGAAGCCTGCGCGCTACACTGGTGGAGAGTATAATGAAATCATCAAGAATTTAGATGATGTGCGTGTGCGGATTGCGTTTTGTTTCCCTGATACCTATGAAATTGGAATGTCAAATGTCGGCATGCGGATTCTTTATGGCATAATGAATGAGATGGACGGCGTTTGGTGTGAGCGTGTTTTTGCACCTTGGGATGACATGGAGACGCAGATGCGGGGGCACAATTTGCCGCTTTGGGCGCTGGAGAGTCAAGATCCGGTAAAAGACTTTGACATGGTGGCATTTACCATTGGATATGAAATGAGCTATTCCAACGTTTTGAATATGCTCAATTTAGCAGGCATCCCGCTTCGATCAAAAGAACGCGAGGGTCTTAAGAATGTTGTTTTTGCCGGTGGCGTTTGCGCATTCAATCCGGAACCACTAGCAGATTTTGTTGACTTTTTTGCGTTGGGTGAAGGCGAGGAAATTACTCCGGAAATTATTCGTCTTTATGATACTGCAAAAGTAGGGGACTGGAGTAAGGACCAATTTTTACAGGAAGTTGCCAAAATCCCCGGAATCTATGTACCATCATTTTATGAACACACATATAATGATAACGGTACGATAGCTGCCATTGTTCCGAAGAACAATGTTCCAACAGTGATTACAAAGCGTATTGTGGAGAATCTGGATACAGCTTACTATCCCACAAAAATGATTGTTCCGTCTACTGAAATTGTCCATGACCGGGCGAATTTGGAGTTGTTTCGCGGTTGCATCCGTGGGTGCCGCTTTTGTCAAGCTGGTTTTTCTTGCCGTCCGGTTAGAAGAAAAAGTGCACAGGTTCTGTATAAACAGGCGACTGAATTACTGGAGAATTCCGGTCATAATGAAATCACTCTTTCCAGCCTATCTACCTCTGATTTTCGTGAATTGAAGGAACTGACGGATGCTGTAATTCCTTATTGTGAGCAGAATAAGATTCGCCTGTCTGTTCCGTCCTTACGCGCTGACAACTTCTCCAGAGAGCTTATGGAAAAGTTGCAAACGACACGGAAAAGCGGACTCACATTCGCACCGGAGGCCGGTACACAGCGCCTTCGTGATGTGATCAACAAGAATTTAACAGAGGATGAAATCCTTACAACCTGCGCCAATGCTTTTTCCGGCGGTTGGAACAACGTGAAGCTGTATTTCATGTTGGGACTTCCTACGGAAACGGATGAGGATGTCCTGGGAATTGCGGATTTGGTTTATAAGGTTATCAACACGTGGAAAGAGCGGGCTGTCAACAAGAAACGCGGTTTGCGTGTCCACGTTGCAACGGCTTACTTTGTACCGAAACCGCACACTCCGTTCCAGTGGGAAAAACAGATAACTCCTGCAGAGTATTTGCGTCGATGCCGATTGCTTAAGGACCATTTCTATTCAAAGTCCATTGAGTATAATTATCATGCGCCGGATTTGAGTCGTCTGGAAGCAGTAATGGCTCGAGGAGACAGGCGCTTATGTAATGTTGTTGAGCAGGCGGTGTTGCGGGGCGCAAAACTGGATGGTTGGGATGAATCCTTTTCCTATCAAGCATGGCTGGATGCCTTTGATTTTTGCGGTGTCGATCCGGATTTTTATACAGTCAGAGGCTATGGGGAAGAGGAGACGCTTCCTTGGGATACTATCGACGTTGGTATATCAAAAACTTTTCTTCTTAAAGAAAGAGAACGGGCGTATAAGGAAGTGGTTACGCCCGATTGCCGCCACGGCTGTAGCGGTTGCGGCGCAAATGCACTTTTAAAGGAGGTTGGTTGTGATGCCTAGACTTCTTTTTGAGAAAACCGGAAATGCTGTCTGGATTTCACACCTGGACCTTATGCGCGTATTTCAGCGCGCCTTTCAACGTGCAGGATTGCCCTTAAAACATTCTCAAGGGTTTAACCCCAGGCCGGTGGTTTCCATAGCTTTGCCGCTGTCTGTGGGCGTGGAGAGTAAGTGTGAACTGTTGGATTTTGAATTGGAAGGCTGCGATATATCCTGTCAGGAGATCGCAGAACGATTGAATCAAAATCTGATATCAGGCGTGGTTGTGCGGGAGGTTTACGAGCAGGGAAGTAAGATCCGGGATTTGGCATTTCTGCGTTGCGAGGTAATATTTGAGTACGATAACGGTGTTCCGGCAAATGCGGTCGATATGGTCCGGAACTTGTTTTCCCGGGAGTCCCTGATTGTCCCGAAAAAGACGAAAAACACAATACTGAATCAGGATATTATCCCAATGATTTGCAAGATGCAGGTCTACCAGACAGATGATGGAATACTGCAACTGGATGCTGTAATTTCCTGCCAAAATCCAACATTAAATCCTATGCAATTACAATTGGCAATTGAAAAATATTTACCGGAGCTTAAACCGGATTTTTGCAGGTGCAGACGACTGGAGATTTTTGATATAAGTGAAAAGATTTTTCGATAAGGAGTTAAATTAAATATGGAAGTGAATCCGAATTTTGTTCTGGAAGATTGCCCGATTTGCAGAGGCAGCGGTTTTGTTGTGCATGAGGGCGGATGGAATGTGCAGGTTGAATGTTGTGACTGCAGCGCGCATACTGTATATGTTGAATATAGCAATGATGCTGAAAAAATTGAGGCCGAGAAGCAGGTCGCTATGCTCTGGAATATGGGTAAAGTTTTGAAGCAGGATTCTAACGGTTAAAAAATTTTTCAAAATACGGCAAAATAATGCTTGCTTTTTCCTGCGGTGTGTGCTAATATACTCTGGCAGTCCGTAGGACGCAAGCAATATCCGGGTGTGGCGAAGTTTGGTATCGCGCTTGAATGGGGTTCAAGAGGCCTCGAGTTCGAATCTCGACACTCGGACCAAGTAAGGATAATCCGAATGCAATCTTCCAAGTTGAAGATGTGTTCGGATTTTCCATTTTTATTGACAATATTCTAATTGCTGCTATACAGGGTACGATAACAAAGAGGGCGACACATGGTCATTACAGCAAGGTATCACCCTAATCGGTATGAAATATTGATGCTGTTATTGGTGGACCATATCCTGCAAGGTGCTCACTTGTTAGTGATTAACTTTTCTGTGTAACTTTGCATAATGTTTTCCTCGTCCATATGTAAAAGAGAAGAAAAATTCGAACCATCAAATGCAACGCGTACGAACGTTACCGCCGACGGCTTGAGATCGGCGAACCTTAATTTTCGCCAATGGCGAAAATGCAAATGAATCTCGACACACAGATCAAACGAAATAATATATCCGGAAGATAAAATTATATCAAAATAGACTGAATTTTTCTCAAAAAGCACTTGATTTCCTTAAAATACCATGCTATAATACTTCGGTCTGAAATCAAGGTGAGTCCTCTGCGGTGCCGGGAACCATATCCCCGGGCTGTATACATCGTAAGAACGCCTAATATTAAGGAGGACAAAGATATGGATTTGGTTAAGGCTCTGTCCAGCCAGTACATGAAGGAAGAGCTGCCCGAAATGCGGGTTGGCGACACCGTTCGTGTTCATGTGCGGATCAAGGAAGGCTCCCGTGAGCGTATTCAGGTGTTTGAAGGCACCATCATCGCCCGGAAGCATGGCGGCATTGGTGAAACCATCACTGTTCGTCGAATCAGCTACGGTGTTGGCTGTGAGAAGGTTTTCCCGGTTCACTCTCCCAACGTAGCAAAGGTTGAGACTATTCGTCACGGTAAAGTTCGCCGTGCAAAGCTGTACTACCTGCGTAGTCGCTTTGGTAAGGCTGCTAAGGTTAAGGAATTGGTCTAACACAAAAAAGAATAAAAAAAGAGGGGTAACCCTCTTTTTTTATTTGTCAAAATAGTATATAATATATAAAATGTGTAATTATATTATTTTGCAAAAGGAGGGGATGTAAAATGTTTAAAGAGCGTATCAAATCTTTTCTCACGAAATTAAATACGCCCCGTGACGCGGCAAGGGTAAAAAAGAGTAATTTCATTCTTTCCTATTTACATGATCTTGTGTTCTTAATTGTTGGTGTACTACTTGTATTTTCACTGTTGTTCCGTATTATTGTTGTTTCCGGTCCTTCTATGAAAAATACATTGGTGGATGGTGACTGGCTGCTTCTTCTGGGAAATGTTTTCTATCAAGAACCCAAACAGGGCGACATTGTGGTTATCAGCAAACGCGCATACGATAACGGTACGCCGATCATTAAACGGGTGATTGCCACAGAGGGACAGACTGTGGATATCGATTTTGATGCCGGCATTGTTTATGTGGATAATGAACCGCTGACGGAGACCTATACGAATACGCCAACAAATCTTGAAGAGGGCGTAATCTTTCCGCTGACTGTTGGTAAGGGAAGCCTTTTTGTTTTAGGTGATAACCGAAACGAATCCAAGGACAGCCGCAGCCCGGAAATTGGACTTGTTGACAAGCGCGAAGTACTGGGAAAGGCGCTATTGCTGGTTTTCCCGGGAAATGATGGTGGTGAAATATCCCGGGAGTTTTCCCGAATCGGAGGGGTATCATAATGGATTTAAAGTCGATGAATATTCAGTGGTATCCCGGCCACATGACAAAAACGCGACGGCAGATTGAGGCGGATCTGAAGCTTGTGGACGCTGTGTGCGAAATTGTTGATGCCAGAATTCCTATGTCCAGCAGAAACCCGGATATTGATGCAATATGTGGGAACAAGCCAAGAATTATTGTGTTAAACAGAATGGATCTTGCTGATCCTGGCGCGACCAAGATATGGTTGGAATATTTTCGAAATAATGGGATTGCTGCTGTTGCAACGGATTGCAAAAGTAAGAAAGGCGTTTCCGGCTTTCAACCGACTGTTCGTTCGGTTCTGAAAGAGAAAATTGAGCGCAATGCTGCGAAGGGTATGCATAAACCTGTTCGCGTTATGGTTGTAGGCATTCCTAACGTTGGAAAATCCACGTTTATTAATCAAATATCCGGCAGAAAAGGCGCAAAAGCCGAAAACCGTCCCGGTGTTACAAGAGGCAAACAGTGGGTAACTGTTGATAACGGACTTTTGTTGCTGGATACACCAGGTATCTTATGGCCTAAATTTGAAGACCCGAGAGTTGGCATGATGCTTGCATACACCGGCGCTGTAAAAGAGAATGTGATTGACGTGGAAGAACTTTCCTGCCATTTGATGGAGCATATGCTTAAGTACTATCCGGATGCGCTTTCAAGCCGGTACGGTGTCAGCGCACCGGAAACAACCCCGGGATATGAATTGTTGGAAATGGCTGGCAAGAAAAGAGGATATCTTATTTCCGGTGGTGAAATCAATACGGAGCGGATGGCCAAAGTGCTGCTGGATGAGTACCGTGCCGGTAAGTTGGGTAAGTTCACACTGGAAATGCCGGAGGAGCTGTAATGAGCCAGATTAACTTGTGGGAATTTGAAGAAAAGTACTATAAACAAAATTTTAAATTTGTTTGCGGCGTTGATGAGGCCGGTCGTGGTCCACTTGCTGGACCTGTCTGCGCAGCTGCAGTTATTTTACCGCCGCACATCGAAATTCCCGGATTAAATGACAGTAAAAAACTAACGGATAAGCGGCGTAGAGAACTTATGCCTATTATTAAGGACGCAGCGATTGCCTATGGTATTGCATTTACAGACGAAAAAGAGATTGACCGGATCAATATTCTGCAGGCAACCTTTTTGGCAATGGAGCGCGCTGTTTCCCAACTTTCTATTAAACCGGATATTCTTCTGGTGGATGGAAATCGTGAAAAGGACTTTGGTATCCCGGTGGAAACAATTGTAAAGGGTGATTCGCGTAGCGCCAGCATTGCCGCTGCCTCTGTTTTGGCAAAGGTCACAAGAGATGATTATCTGCTCCAAATGGCTTCACAATACCCGGAATATGGTTTTGAGATACATAAAGGCTATGGCACAAAGGCGCACTATGCAGCCCTTGTGGAACACGGTCCTTGTCCAATACATCGAATGACGTTTTTGAAGAAATTTTATGGGACGAAATAATATTGTCGGCGCGTGGGGAGAATCCCTGGCAGCGGAGTATCTGCTAAAAAAACGCTACAAGCTGGTAGCGGCAAATTATTCCTGCAGATTTGGTGAAATTGATTTAATTGTTGCCAACAAGAACTTCCTTGTTTTTGTTGAGGTGAAATTGCGCAAATCGGCATCCTATGTTCGCGCAATGGAGTATGTGGATTATTATAAACAAAACCGTATACGTACTACGGCAGAACTCTACTTATCAATGTATCCGACACAGTTGCAGCCAAGGTTTGATGTGATTGAAATTTATGCGCCAGAGGGGACAGCGACTGAAAAGCCCATTATTAATCACTTGGAGAATGCGTTTGAATGAAGTTTCCTGTATTTGATTTACATTGCGATACAGCGCTTGAGCTTCTGAGCCGTGATGGCAGACCCGTTAAGAATTTGCGGAGTAATGATCTGCACATTGATTTGACACGAGCAGGGGAGCTTGCCGGCTACGCTCAATGTTTTGCTTGCTTCACAACAAATCTATTTATGGAGAAGCCTGAGCTTGTATTTGAAAGAGAATTGGAGACGATTGTGTCTCAAATCGAGCGAAATGCAGACCTGATCGGCCTTGCTTATTCTACAGATGAGATTGAGAAGAACCGTGCCGATGGAAAAATGTCTGCTATTCTTACGATTGAGGGTCCGGCCGGTTTCGGATTTGATCCTGCACTGCTGGAGGATCTGAGTCGTATCGGTTTTAGAATTACTACGCTCGGT
>JAZOUW010000013.1:0-20214 GCA_045658385.1 Faecousia sp. | reverse complement strand
TTTCATTTGTGTGGTAACTATATGATACTACAAAACGGCTGGTTCTTCTACTGGAACCAGCCGTTTCCTTATAATTATTTTGCAGGCTGCACCTTCCGGCGCAGCCTGCTCTTTTTACGGACTTTTTTTACAGCCCCTTTTTTATATTTTAGAACAAGAGTTTTACGGTCAGAGCTGCCATGAAGAAGCCAACGAAGTCAGCAAAGAGGGCGGCGGGGATGGTGTAGCGGGTTTTACGGATGCCGGCAGCGCCAAAATACACGCTGATGGTGTAAAAGGTGGTTTCTGTTGAGCCCAGCATAACCGCGACTGTTCTGCCGACGGTGGAATCCACGCCGTAATGCGCTATTAAGTCCGCGCCCACCGCTAACGCCGCGCCGCCGCTGATAGGACGGATCAGCACCAGAATGACCGTTTCCGGTGGTATCCCCAAAAAGGAAAATACCGGCGCAAAAAATCCACTGATCGCTTCTATCGCGCCGGATGCCCGGAGCATTGTAACGGCTGTTAGTAAAAGAATAAGTGTTGGAGTCAGCTGAAACAGCAGTTTTAGTCCTTCTTCAGCGCCACACAAGAGCAAATCGTAAGTGTTTTCCTGCTTCCGCAAGGCAACGCAGGATACTGCGAGTAAAAGAATCGGTACGATATAGTCGGTCATTTGCGCCACAGCTTTCCTAAAAACCAAGCCATGACCAGACCCAAGCCTGCGGAGCAAAGGCTGGTGATCCAAACTGCCGGTAAAATATCAAAGGGCGCGCTGCAACCCAAGGAACTGCGAATAGCTGCTACATTGGCAGGAATCAACTGGATAGAGGCGGTGTTCAAAACGATCAGACGGCAAAGCTCATCCTTGGCGACAGAAGATTTACCTGCCAGCCGCTGCGCAGCCTGGATGCCCATTGGAGTTGCGGCGTTTCCCAGACCTAAAAAGTTTGCGCAAATATTAGAACTTAAATAACCGGCAAGAATCGTATCTTTTTCAGAGGAGGGGAACACCCGCTTTAGCAATGGTCGCAGCAGCTTGGAAAGAAAGACTGTAAAGCCAGCTTTTTCCATGACTTTTCCCACACCGGACCAAAGACAAATTGAACCGGCAAGGGAAATGGTAAGGGTGACTCCACTCTGCGCACCTTGGGGAATCGCCGCAGCCAGGGCAGACCCGTTTCCCAATATCAACGCTGCAATTAGAGAAATTGCCATAATTGCGGTAAAAATCCAACTCATAACCATACTTATCACCCCTACAACCATATGCACAAGGACAAAGAAATACCCCACAGCCAACACTGTGGGGTTAATCTACGTTATAGGGTTAAAGCGGCATCGTAGACGACATTTTTCGGCAGGTCCAATTCCTTGGCTACTTGCTTGACAGCGTCTTTGCGGCTGACACCTTCTGCCAGCAGTTGACTGACCCGCTGGACAGCATCCTCTGCTGTGGCTTTGGGTGCTTCTTCCGGGGTGCAACCGGCAACCACCAGAACAAATTCGCCTTTTGGCGCTTGTTGATTATAGTATTCAATGGCTTGTCCCAAAGTTGTGCGTATTACTTCCTCGTGAAGCTTTGTCAGTTCCCGGCAAAGGCTGATTCCGCGTTCCTCGCCAAAGACCTCCGCCATGCTTTCCAAAGTGTTCAGCAGCTTGTGTGGGGCTTCATAGAAGATCATGGTGCGTTGCTCATTTTTCAGAGCGTCCAAATGCTCCCGGCGGCTTTTCTTGGCGGTGGAGAGAAAGCCTTCAAAACAGAATCTGCCGGTAGATTGTCCGGAAATGCTTAAAGCGGTGATCACTGCGCAAGGGCCGGGAATGGCGCACACGGTAATGCCTGCTTCTGCGCACTGCTTGACAAGATCCTCGCCGGGATCCGAAATGGCAGGACTGCCTGCATCAGATACCAACGCGCAGGTTTCTCCGGCCAGGATCCGTTCTAAAATCATGTTACCCTTTTGCGCCTTGTTATGCTCAAAGTAGCTGACAAGGCTTTTTTTAATCCCCAGGTGATTGAGCAGCTTCAGGCTGACGCGGGTGTCCTCCGCTGCAATAAAATCAACGCTTTCCAGCGTTTGCCGACAACGGACGGAGATATCACCCAAGTTGCCAATGGGTGTGGGAACAAGGTATAACATTCCGGGCATAATGGCACCTCCTTAAAGGTGATAAAGTTTTTTATAGTATTCAGTAGGCTTGCCGTCGGGAGAATACAGACTTGCTTCTTCCCAGATAAGACCCGGCTTGCCACCTTTGCGGCATTGCACCAGCACCAACGTTACTTCTTTGTCTGCGCAATGCCGTAGCAGGCATAAACGCTTCGGCTCTAAAGCATGGGCATTTGCTCTGCTAAAAAGTTCGGCCAGCCGTTCCGGGCGATGCACCAGGAAAAAATCACCGCCGTATTTCAGTGACCAGCTTGCCGCGGCCATCAAATCATTCATGGAACAAGCATCTTCTCTGCGGGCAAAGGGCGTGGTCTTACTTTGGGGACCGTCGGTAAAATACGGGGGATTGGATATACAACAGGAAAAGCTTCCCGGCTTTACAAAAGTGGAGAAGGTACGAAGATCGGCGCATATACTGGTAAGACGATTGGAAAGATGATTTCTTTCTATATTTTCTAACGCGGTTTGATGCGCATGGTTATCCAGCTCTATGCCGGTGACTCGGCAATTTTCATCATTGGCGCACAGCAGGATGCCTAAAGTTCCACACCCGGAACCCAAATCCAGCACGGTTGCATTTTTTGGTAAGCGGGTAAAGTCAGCCAAAGCAATGGAGTCTGTACTCAATGGGAACGCACCGGGGGAAACGTCCAGTGTAAAGCCGTTTTGCAGAATTTCCATAGATACCTCCTGTGAGAAAAAATCTGCCTGCACACCGTCAAATCGGTCCTGCAGGCAGATTGCGGAATCGGAGAATCACTCTTCTACGATTGCTTCGACAGGGCAGTTGTCAGCGCAGGCGCCGCAGCTTACGCAGACATCAGAGTCGATGACGTACTTTTCGTCGCCCTGGGCGATAGCCTCTACGGGGCAGTTGTCAGCACAAGTACCGCAGTTGACACATGCATCGGTAATGGTATAAGCCATGATTTTCCCTCCAGTATATGTATAGTAGTGGCGCACCAACGAATGGACGCACCTATATTCTAGCATGTATTTTGAAAAAAGCAATTCCTTTTTTGCAAGCCGTATATTTTTTCTTTAAAAAGGGGAAAATTTTACCAAAAGGAGGCCGGCTATGCAGTATGAAAACCAGGCCCAAGGGCTGATTTTGTTTGCGGGAAGAAAAGCAAGAGAGTTGGGACATAGCTACGTTGGCAGCGTCCACTTGCTGCTGGCGTTGGCGCAAGTGCCGGGGTTGGCCGGGCAGATGTTGCGTTTTTCCGGCTTTGACTGGCAGCTTGCGGAGTTAATGGCAGCGGTGCTGTATGGCGTTGGGACCCCGGATTTGCCGCTGCCACAGAGCTTTTCGGTTCAGGCACGGATTGTGCTCCGGGGCGCGCGGAACGAGGCGCGTCAGCTGCATTGCAAACATGTGGAGGGCGTGCATATTCTTTTGTCGCTTTTGCGCGCAGAAAAAACGGCTGCCAGAGAAATTCTGACTTTATGCAATGTGGATGCGCAAACATTATTCAGCGATATAGTGGATTATTTGAAATGGGAAAAGACTTTGCAGCAAGAGCAAATTAAGGAGGCGGTGGATACGAAACTTCTGGAACAATTCAGCGAGGATATGCTGGTAAAAGCGGTTGCTATGGAACCGGTAATCGGGCGGCAGCAGGAAATTGACACGGTAATTGGCATCCTATGCAGAAAGAATAAGAATAACCCTGCGCTGATTGGAGAGCCGGGCGTGGGAAAGACGGCAATTGCGGAGGGGCTTGCCCAGCGGATGGCAGCAGGAGATGTGCCACCACAGCTGAAAGATAAACGGCTAATGAGTTTGAACATGGCAAATTTAGTTGCTGGAACGAAGTACCGCGGGGAATTTGAAGAGCGCCTGCGGGATGTTTTATCGGAAATAAAAAGATGCGGAAACATTATTCTTTTTGTTGATGAAATGCACACCATTGTGGGAGCAGGCGCAGCAGAGGGCGCAATCGATGCTGCCAACATTTTCAAACCGGCTTTGGGGCGGGGGGAGTTGCAGATTTTAGGCGCAACGACCTTGGAAGAGTACCGAAAACATATTGAAAAGGATCCGGCATTAGAGCGACGCTTTCGTCCGGTGATGGTGGCAGAGCCGGATACAGAGGCTACTATGGCAATCTTGCGTGGATTAAAACCGGGTCTGGAGCATCATCACCATATTCGAATTACAGAGGAAGCGCTTCGGGAATCCGTCCGGCTTTCTGTGCGCTACTTGCCGGATTTATACCTGCCGGATAAAGCTATCGATCTTTTAGATGAGGGCGCTGCCCATGCCAGAATGGAGGAAATGCAGTTTGGGAAAAGCGCTGCTTGCCAGGAATTGCGCATGGAACTGAACGAAGCTGTAAGAGAAAGCCGCTTTGAGAAAGCCGCGGAACTGCGGGATATGATGCGCAAGATGGCAACCCGGCCTTCAGAGATGCGGCGCAGCCGGTCGGTGACCGGCGCCGATATTGCCTGGGCAGTCTACGCCAGAACCCGGATTCCTGTGGGAAGGCTTACAGCGGACGAACGGGAACGGCTGCTGAATCTGGAAAGCATTCTGGAAAAACACGTAATTGGACAAAATGCAGCCATTGTCCAGGTCGCGCAAACCTTGCGTCGGGGATTGGCCGGAATTCGGGACGAAAGACGGCCGGTGGCAAGCATGCTGTTCACCGGACCTACCGGCGTGGGAAAAACAGAGCTTTGCCGGGCGATTGCGGAGGAGCTTTATGGCAGCCGGGACGCAATGATTCGACTGGATATGACGGAGTATATGGAAAAGCAATCCGTTGCCCGCTTGATTGGCGCGCCTCCCGGATATGTGGGATATGAAGAGGGTGGAAAACTGACCGAGGCGGTGCGGCGAAAGCCCTACTGTCTGGTCCTTTTGGATGAGCTGGAAAAGGCGCACCGGGATGTACTGGGAATTATGCTGCAAATCATGGAAGAAGGGGTGCTGACAGATTCCACCGGCAGACAGGTTAGTTTTAAAAATACGGTTGTTGTTATGACCTCCAATATCGGCGGGGAAATTAAGGGCGATGGTTTGGGATTTCAGCCTGCCGGGCGGGAAGGGCAGACAGACCATTTGCTGCGTCAGCAGTTTACGCCGGAGTTCTTGGGGCGTATTGATAATATTGTGCATTTTGCGCCTTTGCAGGAGAAGGCGTTGACCGGAATCGTAGAAAAATATCTCAAGCAGCTGCAGGCGAGAACGGTAGCTCAAGGTATTCAATTGGTGCTCCCGGACACCCTTGCCGGCGCGCTTGGGAAAAAAGCAGAAAGAAAAGACGGTGCACGGCAGCTGCGCCGTCTGGTACAGGAGCAGGTGGAAGGACCGCTGTGCGTGTATCTGCTGAAATGCGGCAAGAAACCTGGCAAAGTAAAGGCTTTCTGGGAGGAGGGGGCAGTCCATTTTCAGTAATAAATTGATGAAATATTAGAACAAGTGTTTAAAAATAACCTAAAATGCAAACTTTTTCTGAAAATTTTTTAAAAAACCCACAAAAAAAGATTGATTTTTTTAAAAGTATTGTTTATACTGTCATTAAATGGAGCAAAATGGTAGTAAAGTGGAGCTAAATGGAGCGAGGTGAGCATTGTGATAGGTAAATATGCCGCGAAATTGGATGACAAAAACCGTCTGTTTGTTCCTGCAAAGCTGCGGGCAGAACTGGGTGAAGACTTCTATGTTACTTTAGGCGTTAACTGCGGTCGTCGCTGTCTGACGGTTTATACCGCAGAAGACTGGGATGTTCTGGGCCAAAACTACAATGCGTTGCCTATATCTCAACGTTCTGCTGCTACCAGTTTAATTTTTATGAATGCTAACCAGTGCTGTCCGGATAAGCAGTTCCGTTTTACCCTGACACAGTTTTTGCTGGACTACGCCGGCATTTCGCGGGATGTTATGATCGTGGGTCGTGCAGGACAGGCAGAGATCTGGGATGCAGAAGAATTTGCGGCCTTTGAAAATGAGAACCTTACACCCGAGAAGCTGCTGGCTTCTTTGGAGGCAATCGGTTTATGAGTGAATTTCACCATGTATCTGTGCTTTTAAATGAATGTTTGGATGGACTGCATATCCGCCCGGATGGTATTTACGTGGATGGCACGTTAGGCGGCGCGGGACATTCCAGTCAAATTGCAAAGCGTTTGACTACCGGACGACTCATCGGTATTGACCGGGATCCGGTAGCGCTAGCAGCCGCCGGTCAACGGCTTGCCCCATACAATGACCGGGTAACGCTGGTGCATAGCAACTTTTCTGAAATTGCCCGCGTGCTTAAGGATCTGGAAATTTCAGGTGTGGACGGCATTCTGCTGGATCTTGGAGTTTCCTCACCACAATTAGATGATGGCAGCCGTGGCTTTTCCTACATGGTGGATGCGCCGCTGGATATGCGTATGAACAGACAGGATGTAATCACAGCACAAACTGTCGTTAACACCTGGTCCCAGGAAGAACTTCGCAAGATATTGTATACCTACGGCGAAGAACGCTACGCACCCCAGATTGCCGCGGCGATCTGCCGCCAAAGAGAAGAAAAAGAAATTAAAACCACATTGGAATTGGTGGATATTATTCGCTCGTCCATGCCACCGGCTGCCTTGCGGGAAAAGCAGCACCCTGCAAAACGTAGTTTCCAGGCCATAAGAATTGCAGTAAATGACGAACTTGGCGCAGTTGAAAAAGTGATGAATGACGCCATCGCATTATTAAATCCAGGTGGTCGAATGGCTGTGATCACGTTCCATTCTTTAGAGGATCGGATTGTGAAGATAGCTATGGCGGCAGCAGCCAAGGGGTGCACATGTCCGCCGGAATTTCCGGTATGCGTGTGTGGAAAAAAGCCACAGATAAAGCTTATCAGCCGCAAGCCAATCGTTGCGACCCAGAAAGAACTTGATGACAATCCTCGCTCCCGCAGCGCAAAGCTACGGGTTTGCGAAAAGCTATTATAAAAAGGGGAGAAGTAAGATGGCACAGCATCCACGTGTTCAGTATGTTCAATTTTATACTGCAGGCAGTGCCGCACGCAAGGTTGCTACGGTCAATCCTATGCCCACTGCGAAGCTTCCCCGGTTAAAAAAGCATAAGCGTATTACCTTGCACATTGACCCTGTTGCGACTGCGGGCATTATTCTGGCAGCAGTTATGCTGATCCTGATGATGGTTGGCGTTGCCCAGCTGCATCAGGCAAGGGAAAATGTTGCGCGGCTGGAAAGCCAGGTGGATACCCTCTGGCAGCAGCAGCGGGAGCTGAATGCTACATATGAAGAAAGTTACAACATTGCTGATGTGGAAAAGACCGCGTTGGCTTTGGGTATGGTGCCGAAAGACCAAGTTACGCAGATAACCATGAAGGTCCCCAATGTAGAGCCGGAGAAAACACCGGGTGTCTGGGAACGCTTCTATACATTCTTAACAGGTTTATTTGCATAATGACAAAACCGACCAATACAATACAATAGCAGCTATAATGGGCGGTGAGGGAATCCTTGCTGCCCATTGTCAAACTGTATTGGAAAGGTCGGGGTTTTATGGGGCGGCAGCAAAAAAAGGAATTTATACGCATACGGGCAGATACTGGACAACATCACCGAATTCTGGCTACAAGTGTGCTGCTGGGCATTTTGGCTTTTGTGCCGATTACTGTCAGGCTGTATAACCTCATGGTTACAAACTATGATTATTATGCCAATCTTGCTTTGCGGAACCAAACCAGAACTACCCGGGTTACACCGGAACGGGGTTTGATCTACGATAGAAACATGAATGTTTTGGCATGCAACCAAAGCGTTGAAAATGTTTATTTGGACCCCCATGAGCTGAAACAATCCAAAGCGGATTTAACTGCAATCAGCGAAAAAATGGGGGCTCTTTTGGATTTAGATCCGGAATGGATTCTTCAACAGGGGAAAGATACTACCAAGCGCTACAAACAAATTGCATCGCGTGTTGATGAACAGACGGCTTCTCAAATCCGCGCCTATATCAATGAAAATGAAATATCCGGCGTACACTTGGAGCCAAACACCAAGCGCTATTATCCTTACGGCACGCTAGCATCCCAGGTGATCGGTTTTACCAATGCCTCCAACACCGGTTCAGAAGGCATCGAGGCCTCTTACAACAGCTTTTTGGAGGGCGATCCCGGAAAGGTTATTACAACCAAGGGCAATAACGAAATGGATATGCCCTTTTCCTATGAAAATTATGTTTCCTCCCAACAAGGGTGCAGTGTGATTCTGACCCTGGATGCAACGGTGCAGGCATGCCTGGAAAAGCAAATGGAAAACGCCATTGCCCGGTATGATGTGCAAAACGGCGCATTTGGTATCGTAATGAACGTCAACACCGGTGAAATACTGGCTATGGCCACAATGGGAAATTATGACCCCAATGCCTATGGGGAAATATGGGACAAAAAGACTGCGTTGCAGCTAGAGCAAATGCGTCTTTCTTACTTAATGCACCCCACAAACACCCGGGCATTTACAGAAGGAAAGGAAGCTTATCAGCAGGCGCTTACCCAAGCGAGACTGAAACAATGGCGTAATCGGTGCATTTCTGATGGCTATGAACCGGGATCGACATTTAAAGTGCTTACCATGGCGGCGGCTTTGGACTGCGGCGCGATTGATCTGGAAACAAATTTCTATTGCAAAGGTGCAGAGCAAATACCCGGGCGCAGCCAGAAACTTCATTGCTGGCGTTCTGCCGGACATGGCTCCGAACAGACACCTCAAGCGTTGCAAAACTCATGCAATATTGCCTTTGCCCACATTGCCTTAAAGCTGGGTGGCCAGCGGTTTTATGATTATATCTCCCGCTTTGGCATTCTGGAAAAGACCGGTGTGGATTTGGCGGGGGAAAGCAAGGGCGTGTTTTTTGACAAGGCCTTGGTTACCGATACCGATAAATGGGGTACAGCGTCGCTAACCTCCGGTTCTTTTGGACAGACATTTAAAATTACGCCCTTACAGCTGGTGCGGGCAATATCCTCGGTTGTAAACGGCGGAACACTGATGGAACCGTATATTGTATCTGAAGTGGTAGACAATCGGGGAAATACGGTTTTGAAACAGGAACCGACGGCGGTTCGTCAAGTGATTAGCCGGGAAACCTCACAAACCATGTGCCGGTTGATTACCTCGGTAGTAACAGAAGGAACAGCAAAAAATGCCAGCGTAACAGGTTTTTCCATTGGCGGAAAAACCGGCACAAGCGAGAAAATCGATGTCTTTGATGAAAAAGGGCAGCGGGTGCAGGATAAAATTGTATCCTTTGTAGGTATTGCGCCAATGGATAATCCGGAGTATATTGTACTTGTGGCATTGGACACCCCATCCCGGCAGACGGGAATCTATATTTCCGGCGGTGTGATGGCTGCCCCGACGGTTGGCGCAGTAATGGCAGATATTCTGCCTTATCTGGGTGTTTCCCACAATTATACCGCAGAAGATGCTGCCGGTCGGCTGGTGATCATGGAGGATTTGACCGAGATGACAGTCGCGGACGCCCAAAAGATTTTGAAAGAGCAGGGATTGACCTGCCAGATACAAGGCGCAGGGGAGACAGTCAAGGCACAAATCCCGGCGGCAGGACAATCTGTACCGGGGGATAGTCAGGTGCTGCTTTATTTGGAAGAAGAACCGGAAAAACAAATGGTGGAGGTTCCCGACTTTGCGGGCATGACACGGCAGCAGGCCAGCGATGCGGCAGGAAGTGTTGGGCTATATATCCTTGTCAAGGGAAATCCGGATACTTCCGTAAATGTAACCGTGGCGGCGCAGTCTGTGCCACCCAAAACCCAAATAGCGGTCGGAACAACAATTACGTTGGAATTTGCCGATAGCCAGGCTGCTGATTAAGGAGATACGTATGAAACTGAAAGAGTTATTAAAAGGATTGGAAATTGTTAAGATTTCTGCAGATTTGGATGCAGATATTTCTTGTGTAACTTATGACTCCCGGAAAGCGTTGCCCGGATGCCTGTTTGTGGCAGTTTCCGGCTTTGTAACGGATGGAAATCTGTATATATCCAAGGCGTTGGAAAAGGGCGCTGTAGCTGTTGTAACGGCTGTGGAGCCGAAAGAGGACATCCCTTATATTCTGGTAAAATCTGATAGGCTGGCCTTGGCGCAGATTGGTGCCAATTATTATGGGCATCCGGCAAAAGCAATGAAAATTATCGGTGTTACAGGCACCAACGGTAAAACCACATCTACGTTACTTCTTAAACATATTCTGGAATCTGCCCGGGGTGCAAAGGTTGGACTTTTGGGTACGATGGACAATATGATTGGCGATGTTTCTGTGCCGGCTGAACGCACCACACCGGAAAGCCTGGATCTGCAGGAACTGTTTGCAAAGATGCGGGATGCCGGATGCGCGTATGTTATCATGGAAGTGTCCTCTCACGCTATCGCTTTGGAGCGGGTTGGGGGCGTGCATTTTGATGTCGCGGCGTTTACCAATTTGACAGAAGATCACCTGGACTTCCATAAAACAATGGAGAATTACTGCGATGCCAAGGCGCAGCTCTTTGCGAGGAGCAGCGCAAGCGTGATCAATCTGGATGACCAATGGGCGTGCCGGATGCAGGAAAAGGCGACCGGCAGAATACTCACGACCTCTATTGAAGCCCAGGCAGATCTGCAGGCAAAAAATCTGACGCTCCATGCAGACGGTATTTCCTTTACTGTGCAGCATGCAGGAAAATGCACGGAAGTTAACCTGCCCATACCCGGCAAATTTACTGTGTATAACGCTATGACGGCGATTGGCTGTGGATTGCAGCTGGGAATTTCCTTGGAAGAGGCTGCCCGGGCGCTGACTACAGCAAAGGGCGTTAAGGGTAGAGTGGAGGTTGTCCCTACGGAAGGAAAACCCTATACTGTGCTGATCGATTACGCTCATACCCCTGACGGTTTGGAAAATGTGCTTTCTGCTGTCCGTGGCTTTTGCCGGGGACGATTGATTGCGGTTTTTGGGTGCGGTGGCGACCGGGATCCGAAAAAACGTCCAATTATGGGAAAAATAGGCGTAGACCTGGCAGATATTGCAATCATTACCTCTGACAATCCCCGTACCGAAGAACCGATGGCAATTATTCAGGATATCTTGAAGGGCGTGAATTCCCAAAAGAAGAATTACGAAGTAATTGAAAATCGTCCCAGCGCAATTCGATATGCTATGGACATTGCCGAAAAGAATGATATAATTGTATTGGCTGGAAAAGGTCATGAAACATATCAGGAAATTCACGGCGTAAAGCACCACCTGGATGAGCGAGAGGTAGTGGCGCAGTACCTGAAGGAAACGAGGGAATAATAACATGGGAAGGATTACGTTGCAGCAGGCCGCCCAATGGTGTGGCGGTCAGGTTGCGCCTAAGTATAATGATGTAACCTTTTTAGGCGCGTGCAATGATACCAGAAAACTGGAGGATGGGCAGTTGTTTGTTGCCTTGCAGGGCGCGAGGGACGGACATGATTTTATTCCCGCAGCGCTGGAAAAAGGCGCAGCGGCAGTTCTGTGCACCCATTGCGACGGTGACTACCCCGCAATTGTTGTGCCCGATACCCGGCTGGCTTTGGGTGATATTGCCCGGCAGGAGCGGCAACGGCTCGGTATGAAGGTTGTATGTATTACCGGCTCTGTGGGTAAGAGTACGACCAAGGAAATGGTCGCGGCTGTTTTGGGCAGTACATACCGGGTGGAAAAAACGCCGGTCAACCACAATAACGACATTGGTATGCCAATGGCAATTTTGTCTATGCCGGAGGATACAGAAATTGCGGTTTTGGAACTGGGCATGAATCACTTCCGGGAAATTGCTTATTTAAGTGATATTGCCAAGCCGGACGTTGCGATGATTATCAACATCGGTACAATGCACATTGAACATTTAGGCTCAATGGAGGGTATTCTGCAGGCGAAGCTAGAGATCCTGGAGGGGTTGCAAGCGGGTGGTAAAATCATCCTCAATGGTGACGACTCGCTTCTCTGGAATTTGCATAAAACTGTTAAGAATTGTATTTATTTTGGTGTAAATAATACAGAATGTGCAGTTTTTTGCAAAGATGTGGAAGAAAATACCGGCATAATTTCTATGCGTGTGCGTTGCAATAACAGAGAATTTCCTGTAGAATTAGCGTTGGAAGGCAGCCACTTTATTCCCGATGCTTTGGCGGCGGTTGCTGTGGGCATGGAAATGGGGGTCACCCCGGAGAAAATTTTCGAAAGTCTTGCGTATTTTCGGAATATGGCCGGACGCCAGGAAATCTTTCAGGCAGGGAAATACACCATCATCAAAGATTGTTACAATGCAGGACCGGAATCCATGGCAGCTGCGCTTAACGTGCTGGGCAATCGACAGGGACGTCGCGTTGCTGTGCTGGGCGATATGCTGGAATTGGGTATTTGTACCCAGGCAGAGCATTATAAGGTTGGCAGAATTGCCGCGGAAAAGGCAGATATTCTGCTGGGTTACGGCCCGAACAGCGGCAGAATGGTCAGTGGTGCAATTACCGGCGGTATGTCTGATACCTGCGCGAAAGCATTTGACGATAAGGGCAAGCTGGTTGCCGTGCTTAAAAAAATGGCGCAGCCCGGCGATGTGATCTTGTTTAAAGGCAGCAGAGGAATGCGCTTGGAGCAGGTACTGGACCAATTTCTCACGGAAGATAAAAATGCGGAGGAAAACCAATGACAAAGATTCTCGTAACAGCCGCAATCAGCGCTGCTTTGACTGGCGGAATCGGCATGCTTTTGTTGCCGGTGCTGCGGGCTTTGAAGGCAGGGCAGTCTATTCGCGAAGTGGGCCCTACCTGGCATAATTACAAAGCCGGCACACCGATGATGGGCGGCTTAATGTTCATTTTGGCTGCTGTTATTTGTCTGGTTATTAATCTGTTTTCTATGACAGACTACACCGTCTGGTATGTGCTTGCGTTGGCTGCTTGCTTTGGCCTTGTTGGCTTTTTGGATGACTTTTTTAAGCTGAAATTTAAACGGAATTTAGGCTTGACCTCTGCCCAGAAAGCAATGCTGCAAATGGCAGTTTCTGCCCTTTATTTGTACTTGCTTTATAAGCAGGGGGTGCTGTCTTGCAACCTGTATATTCCCTTTGTGAAGGTGTCCTTCCGGATTCATCCGCTTGTGTATATTTTCTTTGCCATGTTCGTGATTGTAGGCTGTGTCAACGCAGTGAATCTTACCGACGGCGTGGATGGACTGTGTGGCACCGTAACCATTCCGGTTATGGCCTTCTTTACGGCAACTGCTTTTGCAATGGGACGGCTTGATTTGGCGCTGCTTCCTGCAAGCCTGGCAGGCGGTTTGGTTGCCTATTTGTTCTATAACTGGCATCCTGCAAAGGTTTTCATGGGAGATACCGGCTCGTTATTCCTGGGCGGTGTGGTGTGCGCGCTTGCTTTTGCACTGGACATGCCGTTAGTGCTGATCCTGGTTGGATTTGTGTATATTGTGGAAACTTTATCTGTTATTTTGCAGGTGGCGTATTTCAAGATTACCCACGGAAAACGGATTTTCAAAATGGCCCCTATTCACCACCATTTTGAAATGTGCGGCTGGAAGGAAGAGAAAATTGTTTTTGTTTTCGCAGCTGTTTGCGTGATCATGTGCTTATTGGCCTGGTTTGGTGTTTTCTGAGGAAAGGAGCTTCTTATGGCAACGCAGAAAACTCTGCATGCCAAAGAGGAACGTCGTCCCCAATTGCGGCGGACGAGGGTAAGCGTTGATATTCCTTTTTTAATTTTGCTGCTGCTTTTGCTGATTGTCGGTCTTACGATGCTATATTCGGCAAGCTTTGCCCAAAGTGAGTATGACACCGGTTATACTGACTCTACCCGCTACCTGCAAAAGCAGGGCGCGTGCGCGGTAATTGGACTTGTGGCAATGGTGCTTTTAAGCAGGATTCCACCGGATTTTTGGCTACGTACGGCCTGGCCGCTTTATGGCATCAGTATTGCACTATTGCTGTCTGTACTGTTGTTCGGTCAGTCTGTGAACGGCGCAAGACGGTGGATCAATATTGCGGGGCTTCAGTTTCAGCCTTCAGAGATCGCGAAGTTTACATTGATTGTTCTGTTTGCCCGACTTACCAAGGGCTTTGGATCGTCGTCAAGAGAATTTCGTTATGGGGTTTTGGGCTTTGGTTGCTCTCTTTTGGGTATTTTGATTCCATTGGCACTGGAAAAACATCTGTCTGCCATTATGCTTATGGGCATGGTGGCGGTGGTAATGATGTTTGTGGCGGGTACCAACCCCAAATGGCTTTTGGCCGGCGCTGCTGCGGCAGTGGTTTTTGTGATCGTTTATGTCAGTTTTATGGGATATGCCGGTGACCGTGTGACCGCTTGGCTGCACCCGGAGGAAGACCCGGGGGATACCGGCTATCAGATTTTACAATCGCTGTATGCCATCGGCTCGGGCGGGTTGTTTGGCATGGGATTTGGAAAAAGCAGGCAAAAGTATTTGTATTTGCCATTTCAGTATAACGATTATATCTTTGCAATCATTTGCGAGGAACTTGGTCTGATTGGCGCGGTGCTGATTGTTGCGCTGTTTGCAGCGTTGATTTTAAGGGGCTACTGGATCGCGCTGCGGGCGCCGGACAGATTTTCGACTGTTTTGGCATCCGGGCTGATCACTTTGATTGCTGTGCAAACGGTGCTGAATCTTGGCGTGGTAACCAATTTGCTGCCATCAACTGGAATTGCACTGCCATTTTTCTCCTATGGGGGCACAGCATTGGCTGTAAATTTAGGAGAGATGGGGATCTTATTAAGTATTTCGCGTTATCGCAATCATGCGGCGCGTCAGGAGGGAATGGAATGAACGTGGTTTTTACATGCGGCGGAACCGGTGGTCACATTAACCCCGCTATCGCTGTGGCAAATATCTGGAAAGAGCAAAACCCTGACAGTAACATTCTTTTTATTGGCGCGCAGGACCGGATGGAAGAGGAGTTAGTTCCCAAAGCCGGTTACAAGCTGTATACAATCCCTGCCACCGGAATGTCAAGAGAATTGTCTCTGGCAGGACTGAAACGCAATATCCAGGCGGTCAGCTATGTGCTCAAATCTGTGGGCGCATGCAAAAAAGTGCTTCGGGAATTTGGGGCAGATGTGGTGGTTGGTACCGGCGGGTATGCCAGCTTTCCGGCACTGCTTGCTGCCAGCTTGATGGGAATTCCCACCTGTGTGCATGAGGCAAATGCAATGCCCGGTTTGACTACGCGCATGATTGCCGGCAGGGTAGACAGAGTCCTGACTTGTTTTCCGGAAAGCGCGCAGCATTACCGCCACCCGGAGAAGGTGGAAGTTGTAGGTATGCCGGTACGTCGGGAGTTCATTTTCACAAAACGTGCAGATGCCCGCAAGGAAATGGGCTTGGATGACAGACCGCTTATTGTAACGGCTTTTGGAAGCCAGGGCGCCCGGGCGATGAATCAGGCAATTCTGGAACTGTTTAAATTGGAAAAGGAAGCAGGGTATCCCTTCCAGCATATCCATGCTACGGGAAGCTATGGCTGGGATTGGATGACCGAGGCTGTGCAGGAAATGGATATCAGCACTGACGGCTCTCTGGGAATTACCATGCAGGAATATATTTACAATATGCCGACAGTTATGGCTGCGGCAGATGTTGTGATCAGCCGCGCAGGCGCTTCCAGCTGCAACGAAATTGCCGCGTCCGGAACGCCGTGCATTCTGATTCCGTCGCCCAATGTGACGGACAACCATCAGGAAAAGAACGCGCGAGCCCTTTCCGACAATGGTGCAGCCGTACTGGTGCTGGAAAAGGACTGTTCCGCGCAACTTCTAATGGCTGAAATTACAGAAATTTTACGCAATAAAGAACGAAGCAGCCAAATGCGCAAGGCTTTGCAGAAAATTTGTGTAGTTGACTCTGCCCAAAGATTGTGCGATATTATTAAACAGTTAGGAAGCAGAAAATAAAAGGAGACCCATTATGGACACCAGAGAAAAAACGCGCTCTGTTAATCGGCGGGGAAGACCCGCGCCCGGCACAGTCAAAGGCGCAACGCGGACAAAAACCGCAGCGGCAAAGGTAAGAACCAACGCCCGCCCGCAAGCGCCAAAACAGCCTGATCCGGACGTAATCTACACGCAACCCGGTCCATTTAATACCAATCGGTTTTTACTGCGGTTGGTCACGGTGGTTGCGGTGGTATTTGCTTTGATTTTCGGCATGTCCATTTTCTTCAAGGTAAAGACCGTAACAGTTGCCGGCGCAAATAAATATACCCCCCAGGAAATCCGGGAGGCATCCGGAATTTTGGAGGGTGAAAACCTGTTAAGCATCAGCGAAGCAAAGCTGAGCACCAATATTAAAGATAATCTTCCTTATGTGAATACTGTTCGCGTGGGAATAAAACTTCCGGATACGGTAAAAATTGAGATTGAGGAGCTGGATGTCGTTTACTCTGTAGAAGCAGAGGACGGTTCTTGGTGGTTGATACGGTCAGATGGCGTGGTTGTCGACAAGACAAATGCTGCCGAGGCCGAGCAGAATACAAAGCTTGTTGGCGTTAAGATTACCGCGCCGACCATAGGTCAAGAGGCAGCTGCGTACCAACCGCAAACGCAGGAAACCACAGCAGAAGGGGAAACCCTGCCGGTTTCCTCTTGGCCCACAGAACAGCTGAATGCGGCGATATCCATTGTTCAGTATCTGGAAGAGCGTGGCATTATCGGTGAAGCGGCCAGCGTGAATGTTGCGGATATGACCCAACTGGAGTTCTGGTATAAGGACCGATTCCAAATTTTGCTGGGTGATTCCACACAGCTTTCCTATAAAATCAAGCTGGCCCAGGTGGCAATTGACGAGTACATGCAGACCTACGACAGTGGCGTGTTGGATGTGAGCTTGACCATTCAGCCGGATCCTGACAAAGAGTATCAGGTTATTTATACACCGTTTTAATGAATTTACAGATTTTTTTACAAAATATTTGGCAAAAAATAAGAATTTCTATTGACCAAAACCGTTTTACGCGGTAGAATATACAAGTAACATTGTAAATATAGCAGAAATGGGGTTTCCCAGGCTGCAACGATACATAGGAGGAGAGCATATGTCTGAAATGTTCCAGGAACGCGTTGTAAAAATCAAGGTAATTGGTGTTGGCGGCGCCGGCAACAATGTCATTAACCGCATGATCGAAGCCGGTGTTGACGGCGTTGAGTTTGTTGTTATCAATACCGATAAGCAGGATCTGAATAAGTCCATCTGCAAAAATAAAATCCAGATCGGTGAAAAGCTCACCGGCGGCATGGGCGCGGGCTCCAAGCCTGAAGTTGGTCAGAAGTCTGCTGAGGAAAGCCGCGCAGCTATTTCCAAGGTTCTTGAGGGAACAGATATGGTCTTTATTACCGCCGGTATGGGCGGTGGCACCGGTACCGGTGCAGCTCCTATCGTAGCTGACTTGGCACGTGAGGCTGGCGCGCTGACGGTTGGCGTTGTAACTAAGCCCTTCAAGTTTGAGGGCGCAAACCGTATGCGTCAGGCTGAAGGCGGTATCGCAAACCTGTCTGAAAAGGTTGATTCTCTGGTCATCATCCCCAACGACCGTTTGAAGTACGTTACCGATCAGAAGATCACATTCGCCAATGCTTTCGGTATTGCTGACGATGTACTGAAGCAGGCTGTAACTTCTATATCTGAACTGGTAGGCTACTCCGATCGCGTGATCATCAACCTGGACTTTGCTGACGTTTCTGCTGTTATGAAGGATGCTGGCCGCGCACACATGGGCGTTGGCATCGCTTCCGGTCGCGAAAAGGCCGAGCAGGCTGCTTTGGCTGCTGTTGCAAGTCCTCTGCTGGAGACATCCATCAAGGGTGCTACCGGTGTTCTGGTGAACGTTACCGGCGGTTCCGAACTGACCTTGGACGATGTGGAGACTGCTGCCGGCATTGTGCAGCAGGAAGCGAACCCCGAAGCAAACATTATTTTCGGCGCAACTTCTTCCGAGGAATACGCTGACGAGATGCGCGTTACCGTTATTGCTACCGGCTTTGAGCAGAAGGTTGAGGCAGCGGCAGAAGAAAGAACTGTTGCCGGCGGTACTGTCAAGGCTGATGACATTGACGAGATCTTCAGCATCTTTAACCGCTAATTTATAACATGCGGCATCCCGGGCAGAAAGTCCGGGATGCTTTTTTGTGAGGATTATTTATGGACGCATATCATGCTTTGGCAAGCAGCTACGATAGACTTACAAACGATGTGCCTTATGAGGCTGTGGTGGCTTTCTACCGGCAGATTTTGGATAGAGAAGGTCTTTCTCCCAGAACGGCGGTTGACCTTGCTTGCGGCACTGGATCGGTTGCTGTGTTACTGGCGGAATCCGGCCTGCAGGTAACGGCTGTTGACATGTCTGAGGAAATGCTCTGCGTCGCCGCGCAAAAGACGCAGGATATGGAAAATCCTCCGTATTTTGTTTGCCAGAGACTCGAGAATTTATCTTTGCCAAAAGCTGTGGATTTAGCGGTTTGCGCTTTGGACAGTTTGGACTACATTACAGAGCCTGCTGATTGTAAACGGGCAATTGCACGGATCTATCGGGCGCTGAATCCTGGTGGATGCTTCATTTTTGATGTGAACACACCGGAAAAGCTCCAGGCAATGGACGGTCAGATTTTTCTGGATGAAGACGACGATGTTTATTGCGTGTGGCGTGGAGAATTTGACCCGGAAACAAATATTTGTACCTATGCAATGGATTTGTTCCAACGTTACGGCGCGTTATGGGCGCGCAGCTTTGAAACCCATCGGGAGTATGCCTACACGCCGCAGCAGCTGACCGGATATCTCCGGGATGCCGGCTTTACCGCCATTGAGGTTTTTGCTGACCGACTCCTGGAAGCTCCCAAAGAAGGGGAACAGCGTTTTTACATCAAAGCAAGAAAGGGATCAATTAAATGAGTGACTATATTGTTCGCGGCATGAGTATGGACGGCATGGTGAAAGTCGTTGCCATCCGTTCAACACAAATGGTGCGCCGTGGCGCCCAGCTGCAAAAAACAACCCCAAACGCAACCGCCGCTTTTGGCAGAGCGTTGACTGCCGCGTCTATGATGGGCAATATGCAAAAGGTGGATAATGGCTCTATGACCTTGCAGATCAAGGCAGACGGCCCCGTCGGCAGTATTGTTTGCGTATCTGACAGTATCGGCAATGTCCGGGGATATGTGTATGAACCCAATGTACCCCTTGTGGAAAAGCATCCCGGTAAGCTGGATGTAGGCAGTACCGTGGGTAAGAACGGTACGTTGACCGTTATTCGCGATTTGCAGATGAAAGAACCGTATGTTGGGTCTGTTGAACTGGTCTCCGGTGAGATTGCTGATGATATAACGGCATATTTTGCCCAAAGCGAGCAAACACCTACGGCGTGTGCTTTGGGGGTTCTGGTGGACAGAGATCAGCAGGTGAAGGTGGCAGGCGGCTATCTGATTCAGCTGCTGCCCGGCGCGACGGATGAGACAATTGATATCGTGGAAAAGGGAATCCAGAGAGCAGGCGCAGTTACTGCTATGCTGGAGCAGGGAATGACTCCTGAGGATATTCTTGGACAGGTTTGCGGCGATTTGGGTGTGGTGTTTATGGAAACAACGCAGGTTGCCTATAAGTGCTATTGTTCCCGGGAGCGGGTTACTGCCGCGCTGATTAGTTTGGGAAGAAAGGAATTGGAAGAAATCGCTGACGAAGGAAAACCGTTCCCTGTGGAGTGTCAGTTCTGTGACCAGGTCTATTCCTTTACGCCGGAGGATATTTCCCACATTCTGAAAACCGTCTAAACAAGGCGAAATCTTGGGGAAAACTGCTGTTTTCCCCAAGGTAAAATTCTTGGTAAAAAAACGAAAAAAACTCTTGACAAATAAAGACTGCTTCGGTATAATGATACCCGTCGCTGATATGTAAATGTGTCGAGCGTCGTGTTTGGGAGCATAGCTCAGCTGGGAGAGCATCTGCCTTACAAGCAGGAGGTCACAGGTTCGAGCCCTGTTGTTCCCACCA
>JAZOUW010000012.1:0-10506 GCA_045658385.1 Faecousia sp. | reverse complement strand
AATTTCCTTGCCATAAAAATAATCCCCTTAGCGTAGTCTCGAAAATTTTGTTATTTCGAGTGTCTACTCTAAGGGGACTATATCATTATCCTACATCAGGGGGCTTTTTGTCTATTGTCCGTTTTTACTGGTTCAGTTCAGAAACCACCTGCTTTTTGTTGCAACGGCTGTGTTTTTGTGGTAAAATGGCTCAAAAGGAGTGATGGTTATGAAAGAACAGCTGGATACCATTCCGGTAAATGAGGCCTTTGAGGCAAATGACGAATGCCCTTTTTGCTATTTGGAACGGCAGATAGAGCAGAAAGCCATCCGTTATGTCCTGGGTCCCGGCGCCAGCTATATGGAGCCGGATGTTCGTGGGGTCACCGACAGCCTGGGATTTTGCCGGCAGCATTATAAGAAGATGTATGATTACGGAAACTCCCTGGGCAACGCGCTGATTATGCAGACATACTATGTGGGTATGCGCAAGGAACTGGAAAACCAAATTACAGCCTTTGAAGTGCCGGAGAAAAAGAAACTGTTTGGTAAAAAACAAGAGGGAAAGCTGCCCCTTTTACAATGGCTGCAAAGAAAAAACAGCACCTGTTTTTTATGTAATAAAATCGATTACAATATGAACCGCTATTACGCAACGTTTTTCCATTTGATTAAAGATGAGGAATTTCGCAAGAAGGCGGAAGCTGGTAAAGGCTTTTGCTTGCACCATTTTGAAAAATTGCTGGAAGTGGCCCAGGAAAAACTACCTAATAGTCAGAACGAATGGTTTTACGCCACTATTTTGCAGCAAATGCGGCAAAATTTGTCCCGGGTACAGGGAGATCTGGACTGGTTTATTGAGAAATTCGATTACCGCAACGCATCTGCCCCCTGGAAGAATTCCAAGGATGCGGTATCCCGCAGCATGCAAAAGCTAAAGGGTATTTACCCGGCGGACAGCGCCTATCGGCAAGACTAACACAAAGGAAGGGTTGGGACATCTTGGCACGCGTCCTTTGGGGTAAAATCACGGAAGTTCCTTTGGAATGTGGGTACACTAAAGAAAAAAAGAGGTGGATTTCATGGAACATGTTTACGATATAATCATTATTGGCGGTGGTCCCGGTGGCTATACGGCGGCGCTTTATGCTGCCCGGGCGGGACTGGATGCTGTGGTTTTGGAAAAACTGGCTGCCGGCGGGCAAATGGCGCTGACTTCCCAGATTGATAATTACCCCGGCTTTCCCGAGGGAGTGGATGGCTTTGAATTGGGCGCACATATGCGGCAAGGGGCGGAACGCGCCGGTGCAAAGACTGTATCTGCGGAAGTTCTGAAGGTGGATTTGCGGCAAGAGCCGAAAAACGTGCAAACCAGCGCGGGCGCATTTTACGGAAAGACGGTGGCTTTTGCCACCGGCGCAGACCCCAGAAAGTTAGGCTTGCCGGAAGAAGAGGGACTGATTGGCAAGGGCGTTCATTATTGCGCCACCTGCGACGGCATGTTCTACCGGGGAAAGACGGTGGTTGTTGTAGGCGGCGGCAACACTGCCGCGGCAGAGGCGGCATACCTTTCCCGAATTTGCCGAAAGGTTATCCTCGTTCACAGAAGAGATACTTTGCGGGCAACCAAAACCTATCACGCGCCCCTTCAAAATGCTGCCAATGTGGAATTTCGGTGGAACAGCACCGTAACACAAATTGTCAGCAACGGGCGGGTTACCGGTGTGAAGGTTCAAGATGTGCATACCGGACAGGAAAGCTTGATTCCCTGCGACGGTGTGTTTGTCAGCATCGGAAGATATCCCAATACCGATTTGGTGAAAGACCAGCTGCAGTTGGATGAAGCCGGCTATGTTGTATCCGACGAATCCACAAGGACAAGTGTTCCCGGCGCGTTTGCGGTGGGGGATGTGCGGACCAAGCAGGTGCGACAGATCGTGACCGCTGTTGCAGATGGCGCGGTGGCTGCTTATCAGGCAGAGCAGTATTTATTGCATTAAAAAAGATCGGCTGGACAACGCTTCTTCATGGAGCGCTGTCCAGCCGCTTTTTATGATTGCCAGGCTTTGCACACATCTACCCAAGCGGTATAGCCGGAGTGGGCTTCCAGCTGGGGAATCGTCAGTTCAATGGCGCTGTTACCGGAGCCGCAGGCAGGAAATACGGTTTCAAAACGTTTTAAAGAGATGTCCAAATAAACGGCAACGCCGTCGTTGAGCACAAAGGGACAGACACCGCCGACGGCATGGCCTACCAGTGTCAGCACTTGCTCCGGATTGAGCATTTTTGCCTTGGTGTGAAAAAATGCCTTGAATTTGGCATTATCTACTTTGGCATCTCCTGCGGTTACAACCAGCACCGGCTTGTCCTCTACCATAAAAGAGAGGGATTTTGCAATCCGGCAGCCCTCACAACCCAACGCTTGGGCGGCCAGGTCCACCGTTGCAGAAGAAACGGGAAACTCCAGCACCTTATTCAGCATTCCTTTTTCAGAAAAATAAGCTTTTACTTTTTCGATAGACATATTTTTTTCCTTGGGTATCAGCATTGGCCCATCAGCCGGATATAAAATTCTACTGCTTTACCAATGGTCTCCAAACGGATTTTTTCGTTGTTACCGTGAATACTTCTGCGTTCCTCGGCGGTTAAATCCATGGCGGAAAACCGGTACACGTGGCGGCTCAAATCCCGGTAATGCCGGGAGTCGGAGCATTGGACCATCAGATAGGGAGAAACGATGCAGCCGGGCCATGTTTGGGCCACGGTAGCGGCAATTTTCTCCCAGCTTTCGCAATTGGTTTCAGAAACCGGACTGGGCTCAAAGCTTTCTAAAACGGTGATCTGCACATCTTTGTCATCCACAGTCTTTTTCAGATACTGCAGGGCAGAATCCACGCTGTCGGCGGGATTCAGGCGCATATTGCTGATCAGGCTTGCCTGCGCCGGAATCACGTTCCGGGCGTTGCTGCCTTCGGCCATGGTAAAGGCGGTGGTGGTGCGAACCAAAGCGTTCAATTCGCCACCGCTGGCACGGCAGATCAGATCCAGCACCGGCCGAAACAGCCACAAATTGGCAAAGACGATTTTCAGCCCAAAGCCGGAGTAGCGGCCAAGGGTGTCGAACATTTCTGTCGCCGGCTTGGTGATGTGCATTTTAAAGGGGTTTTTCACGATGCGTTGGCAAGCCTTTGCTAAAGTGGTAAGCGGTGTTTTGGGCAGGGGAGCGGAGGCATGACCGCCGTTGGATAGGACGGCATATTGCACGTTTATCATGCCCTTTTCTGCGATACCCACCATGGCGCAAGGCTGCTTGACACCGGGAAACACATTTTCCACTACAGCGCCGCCTTCATCTATCACCAAAGCCGGGGTGATGCCATGGGCTTTGAAGTAATTGACAATATTCACCGCGCCCATTCCATTGACTTCTTCACCGCCGGAAAAAGCGAAATACACATCATTTTCCGGCACAAAGCCTTTTTCAATCCAATGGTTGGCGGCGGTTAAAATGCCGTTAAAGGTAACCTTGGTGTCCAACGTGCCGCGACCCCAAAGAACGCCGTCTTCAATAATGCCGGCAAAGGGTGGCTTTTCCCAGCTTTCATCGTTTGCCGGTACTACGTCATAGTGAGCCATCATTACACTGGGAGCAGCGCTGGATTTTCCTTTCCATCGGAACAAAAGTCCCCGGTCAGGCAGTTTCATAAATTCGCAGGACTTCCAAACGGAAGAATACAGAACCGGAAGCAGATCAATCAGCTTTTGAAATTCGACATCGTCTTCCATGGCCTTGTCGTTGTAGGAAATAGTTTTACACTGCACCAACTGCTGTAGCGCAGCTACCGCAGCGTCTGTATCGAAGGAAACGGTTTCATCAGACCCTTTGGGTTGCGGCTTTGGCTGAAAGAGCAGCGCTCGCGCCAAAATCACAGCTAACAGTATCGCAAATGCGCCTAAAATAACATATCCCATTACAGCATACCCCGCTTATACATGATTCGGGCAACGCCGATGGTAAACAAGGCAGATACCGGCACCATAATGCCCACAGTACCGGCGTTGAGCGCAGGCACAAAAATGAACAAAATCAGCATCAAAACTCCGGGAGCAACGGCAATTTTCCAGTTTTTGGAAACAAATGCAACACCCAAACCGCCGAACAACGCAGGCAGAATCTGATCAAAGGCAGGCTGCAAAACCGGTGCTTGCAAAATGGGGGTCAGGGGGACGATCAGCAACACGCCAATCACAATAATAACGATGGTGACAATGCTGGAAATGGCAATGGCAACGGTGGAAACAACCTCGCCTTCCTCGGAGTTGGCGCTGACACCGTTTTGCTCCAGGGCATTCAGTGCGCAAGGCAGCTTCAAGTTGGAAATATTACCGGTAACGAAGCTTAAGTAAGAGCCGCCGGCACCCAGCATAGGCACATAAGTAATGGTTTCGATAGCGCCAACTGCCCAGTACATGGGGGCGGTGGCAATCAGACCCAGGAGCAGGCTGTTCCAATCGGGCAGAACGTTAAAAATTACACATGCTGCCACAGGAAATGCCATAAGCAGTACCATCACGCTTAAATTCCAGATGCGGCCATTTCTGTGGACGCTGTCCAAGTAAGTCATTTCTTTTTTCATTATTCGCACCTCCTCAAGCTAACCATTGGGTGAAAACGATGGCAGAGGCCATGCCTAAAACAAGACTGATGGGCAGCGCGTATTCACTGAGCCATTTTAACTTCGGCTTGCGCATCAAAAGACCGCAAATGACCATAATCAGCGCAGAAACCGCCATAACACAAACGGGGATTAGGCCGGAGGTGGCAGTGTAGTGTACCGTTTGGCCGTCTTTGATGGCGGCGACAATACCGTTTTCAGCAGTCCACAGCCGGGAAACGTCGCAGAACACAAAGCCTAAAAATGCGGCAATCATACCGATAAACAGGGAGTTTGAAAAAATGTCTGCCCATTTGGCATCCCGGTTGGCAAGGGATTTCATGCCTTTTTGCAGTTTTTTGCCAATCACCGGTACAAGCCAGATGCCCAGCATGATGCTGATTGTCATAACTGTCAGCACATTCACATATTGCTGGGCTGTCAGGTCACTGGAGCCGAGGGATTGCCCCATAGCATTCAGCGCGTTGGTGGCGGCAACGGTTTCGTAGCTCATAGAGCCGATAACACTCAATCGCAGCCAAGGCAGTGGCAAGCCCAGGGATTTGCTCAACACCATAACGCTGATTACAATGGCTACCGCCGGGGCAATGGTAAACAGCGCGGCAGAAAGCATGGTTTTCTTAAGCTTTTTCTGATCCATGCCCAGCTGCCTGCTTCGACGCAGCGCCTTTACTAGAAAGAACACCGACTGGGCAAGGACCACAGCAATCAAGATCCCTGCGATGACAAATAAAATCGGATGGTTTACGCTAAATTCCATAATCTATCTCTCCTTAATCAAATCCTTAATGACCTCGCCGGCGATGATCAGTCCTGCTGTGGAGGGAACATAAGCCACGCTGCCGGGCAACGCTCTGCGGCTTTCCGGTAATTCCTCGGTGGTATTTTCCAAAGGCACGACGGGGTCTTCGGTGGAAAACAGCACTTTCAGGTGGCGGATACCTCGTTTGGCGCATTCCTTGCGCATAATCCGGGCCAGTGGGCATACGGAGGTTTTGGTGATGTCCGCAATTTGGAACTTGGTGGGGTCCAGCTTGTTGCCGGTGCCCATAGAGGAAAGAATGGGAACACCTGCACTCTGGGCGGCGGTAACCAGCGCTAATTTACCGGTAACGGTATCAATAGCGTCCACCACATAGTCGTACCGGGTAAAATCAAATTCTGCCGCCGTGTCCGGACTGAAAAAGGTCCTGCGGGCAGTAACGCAGATGTCCGGATTGATATCCAGCACCCGCTCCCGGGCGACCTCGGCTTTGTAGCGACCCACGGTAGAATGGGTGGCGAAAATCTGCCGGTTGATGTTGGTTACGCTAATGGTATCGTGGTCGATCAGCTCCAGCGCACCAACGCCACTGCGGGCAAGGGCCTCCACCACATAACCGCCAACGCCGCCTAAACCGAAGACGGCAACCTTTGCGTTTTTCAGTTTTACCATATTTTCCGGGCCCAATAGCAGGACCGTCCGGGAAAAGGGATTCATAAAACCCCTCCTTTTTAAATATATGTCCATCCTAACACGGAATGAAATTGCTGTCAATGGACGAAAACTGCTTGCCTTTTTGTCAGGTCTTTTATATAATAGTAAGCAAAAAGAGAGGGGAAGGACTATGGCACCTGTTGCATTCGACAATGAATTGTATCTCCGTACCCAATCTGCCCACATTCGCAACCGGATTGAGCAGTTTGGCGGCAAGCTGTATCTGGAGTTTGGCGGCAAGCTTTATGACGATAACCATGCTTCCCGGGTGCTGCCCGGTTTCCAGCCGGACAGTAAGCTGCGGATGCTGCTGCAGCTGAAAGACAAGGTGGAGATGGTCATCGTTATCAACTCTGCGGACATCGAAAAAAATAAGGTTCGGGGTGATCTGGGCATTACCTATGACCGGGATGTGATCCGGCTGATCGATGTGTTCCGGAGTTTTGGCCTGTATGTCAGCTCTGTGGTGCTGACCCGCTTTAATGACAAGGATATTACCCGCGCTTTTCAGGCGCGTCTGGAATCCATGGGGGTCAAGGTGTACCACCACTATGAGATCGAAGGGTATCCTTCCAATATTTCCCATATCGTCAGCGACGAAGGCTACGGCAGCAATGACTATGTGGAAACCACCCGGGAACTGGTTGTGGTGACGGCACCCGGTCCGGGCAGCGGCAAACTGGCTGTTTGCATGAGCCAGCTTTACCACGAGCATAAGCTGGGTGTGCAGGCGGGATATGCCAAGTTTGAGACCTTCCCGGTTTGGAATCTGCCGCTGAATCATCCGGTGAATCTGGCTTATGAAGCGGCAACGGCTGACCTTTCCGATGTGAATATGATTGACCCCTTCCATCTGGAAGCTTATGGAAAAACCACCGTCAACTACAACCGGGATGTGGAAGCATTTCCGGTGTTGGTGGCCATGTTTGAGCGAATTTTAGGACAGTGTCCTTACAAATCCCCTACGGACATGGGCGTCAACATGGTGGGCAATTGCATTGTGGATGATGAGGCTGTGTGTGAGGCCTCCCGGCAGGAGATTATCCGTCGTTACTTCAATGTTTTGTGCGACGAAAAGCAGGGCAAGGCGGGCAGCGCAGAGGTGCTGAAGCTGGAACTGCTTATGAAGAAGGCAGATGTCAGCGAGGATGCCAGAAAGGTTGTTGCCCCGGCAATGCGGCGAGCAGAAGAAACCGGCAAACCGGCGGCGGCTATGGAGCTGCCCGATGGCAGAATTGTTACCGGTAAGACCTCTGGGCTTCTGGGTGCTTCTGCAGCGTTACTGCTCAATGCGCTGAAAGCACTGGGCAACATTCCTGACGAGCTGCACCTGATTTCTCCCAGAGTTATTGACCCCATTCAACAGTTGAAGGTGGATCATTTTGGCAATCGTAATCCCCGACTGCATACGGACGAAGTGCTGATTGCCCTTTCTATCAGTGCAGCAACGGACCCCACGGCGGAGAAAGCAATGGAACAGCTGGGCAAGCTTCGGGGCTGCCAGGTTCACTCCTCGGTGATTTTGTCGGCAGTGGACGAAAAAACATTTAAACGGTTGGGCGTCAATTTGACCTGTCAGCCCAGCTACAAAGGATAAGAAAACCGATGGGTGAAAAACGCGCGTACCTGGAATGTGAGAAAAAGTGGGTTTACCGGGTGCTGATTATTATCGCCGGCTTCTACGGCGGATATGCCATGGTGGTTCGGGGCGGCATGTTCAGTAATGCCCAGACCGGCAACGTGGCATTTATGGCTGTAGCTTTGGGCAAGGGAGAGATTATACAGGCGCTGTATTATCTGATTCCTATTTCGGCATACATGCTGGGCAGCTGCGTGTCGGAAATACTGCCCTGCCAATTGCGGCGGGTACACCTTCTCCGGTGGGATACATTGCTGACCTTCTTTGAGATTGTGGCGGTAATTGTCATGGGATTTATACCGGTGACGGCACCCCACCAGATTTGTCAGGTGCTGATCAATTTTATTTGCGCCATGCAGTATAACACCTTCCGCCAGGCGGAGGGCGTGTCCATGGCAACCACCTTTGTAACCAACCACATTCGGCAGACCGGCATTGCTCTGGCATGCCTGCTTGAAAAGTCCGGGGAAAAAGAACCGACAAAGAAAAAAGTGTGGATTCATTTATCGATGATTGGCTGTTTTATTTTTGGCGTGTTTGCTGCCACCGTGTGCTGCAGATTCTTCGACACCTATGCCATTTGGTTTAATCTGATTCCGCTGGTGGTGGTGTTTGCGGACCTGCTCCACGCAGATCTGACAAAGGAAAAAGAATTGCTGGATATGAATCCCAGCGGTCATTAAGTATATATTATAATGTATAAACCGGCGAGGAAAAGTCCTCGCCGGTTTTGCGCAAATAGGGGAGGGGAGAAAGTTCTCCCTATTGAACAAAAATTCATTGAAAATTTTGTGAAAAATTCTAAAAAAATTGTTGACAAACGCTGCCGTGCGTGTTAAGATAATCGAGCGCGTGTAGGCAAAGTCTGCGCTGCGCACTGCGATGATGCAGGAGATTGCGTTGAAAAACGGTAACTTCTGCGGAGTATGTCCGGTCATCGGGCGGCTGAATTGCTCTGTTTATGCTTGCGTATATCGCTGGGGCAGAGGAAGGTCGGCCTTGTGTCGGCCATTTTTCTTGGCTCGGAATGATACGCACGATAGCGTGGACAAGGCTTTGCGGTCACCAACCACCGACAGGTTTTCGCACGCTGCCGCTTGCCGATGCGGCACAAAACATCTTGATAATACACAAAGTATTGTCTGCGATGTTGTTGCTTGCCTTGACAAGCGGTAGCGCGTGAAAACTGCTCGGCACTTTTCAGATTGGATTTTTTGAGGGATTTCAGGTACGAACGACGATGCCTTGCTTGGTGCAAGGCGAGGAGGACAAACCTGAAATTACCAAAAAGGACAGCTGAAAAGCTATCGGGGGCTGGTGACCACAAAGCCAGCAATTCACCGTACCCAGGCACCACGAAAACTGAGTACGTTTTATCAAGGAGGAAAACAAACAATGGCAAATCAAGAAATGATCCGCATCCGGCTGAAGGCTTACGATCATCAGCTGATCGACTCCAGCGCGGCAAAGATCGTCGAGACCGCAAAGCGTAACGGCGCAGCCGTTTCCGGTCCCATCCCGCTGCCCACCAAGAAGGAAGTTGTCACGATCCTTCGCGCTGTCCATAAGTATAAGGATAGCCGTGAGCAGTTCGAGCGCAGAACCCATAAGAGACTGATCGATATCCTTAACCCCAACCAGAAGACCGTTGAGGCCCTCATGAGCCTGGATCTTCCCGCTGGTGTTGAGATAGAGATAAAGCTGTAATTCCTATACATTATAATATAGGAATTCACCGCTGCCCGCACTGAAAAGCATCGGGCGACGGGTCATGTTGGCAGGCAGACCCAATGCTGCCGTCAACCAATAACCTAAAAAGGAGAAACCAACCAATGAAAAAAGCAATCATCGGCAAGAAAGTGGGTATGACCCAGATCTTCGATGAGAGCGGCAAGGTAATCCCTGTTACCGTTGTGGAAGCAGGTCCCTGCGTCGTTACTCAGAAGAAGACCACCGAAACCGACGGCTACGTAGCCGTACAGCTTGGCTTTGAGGACGTCAAGGAGTCCAAGCTGAGCAAGCCTGAAGCTGGCCACTTGAAGAAGGCTGGCGTTGAGGCGAAGAAACACCTGAAGGAATTCAAGCTGGAAGGCGCTGCTGACATGAACGTTGGCGACGTTGTGAAGGCTGACACCTTCGCAGCCGGAGACATGATTGATGTCACCGGTATCACCAAGGGCCATGGCTATCAGGGCGTTATCAAGCGTCACGGCGCACACCGCACCGACATGACCCACGGCGGCGGCCCTGTCCACCGTCATGCAGGCTCCATGGGCGCTTCTGCGCACCAGTCCCGTATCTTCCCCGGCAAGATTGGCGCCGGTCAGATGGGTAATGTGCAGGTCACCATTGAGAACCTGGAAGTTGTTAAGGTTGATGCAGAGCTGAATATGATTGTTATTCGCGGTGCAATTCCCGGCCCCAAGGGCGGTCTGGTTTACATCCGCAACACTGTGAAGAACCACAAGGTCAAGCAGGCTGGTGCAGACATCAGCAAGAACCCGCAGAAGGCTTCCGGCAGAAATCCCCAGAAGGCTTCCGCAAGAGGCTAAGGAAAGGAGATCTTGAATCATGCTTACTAACGTTTATGATATGTCCGGCAAGCAGGTTGGCCAGATCGAGCTTTCCGATGCTGTGTTCGGCATTGAACCCAATGCAGCAGTTGTCCATGATGTGGTCAAGAACCACCTGGCAAACTGCCGTCAGGGCACACAGTCTGCTCTGACCCGCGCTGA
>JAZOUW010000011.1:0-3487 GCA_045658385.1 Faecousia sp. | reverse complement strand
CCGGCGGTTTTCTTTCCGAGGCAGGAAGGCATTGACCCCTTCTGTTTGATACTGACGTACCCAATCGTCCACCACACTTTTATGTACTCCCTGCTGTTCTGCTGCTGCAGTTATGCTGATACTCCCTTTCGCACACGCTTTGGCTATTCGTATCTTTTCCTCTGCCTTAATTCTTTTTCTTTTAGACATAGAAACACCCCCATAAAAGACAGTTTTCTTTTTCACTGTCTCTTATGGGGGTAGCATATCAAAGAGCAACACGCGTTTTTTAACTGTTAGAAGATCCGGTATACGATATACCAAAGGATGATTAACACAATTCCAAAGGGAATGTACGCAAGCAAAGCACCGGTGGCAATGGATATGGCGGAAATACCGAAGTATTCCAAAGCAAATACCAATGCGGAGAGAATTGCTGTAGTGAGAACGGATTTGGTAATTTGTTTACCAACTATGGTTGCAAAGAAGAAGGTATAAAGACCACCGATAATGGGGTTAACCGTTGTCAGTACTGCGCCTACCAGTACCTTCAATGCGCCGGTAAGCAGGAGCAGCACAAGCAACGCTAATAGAATGACCGGTGCATAGGTAAGAATGTCAACCGGCAGATACAGGGCAATCAACCCAACGACAATCAAATGGACAACATAGCCTACAATAACTGTCAAGCAGCGGAATATAAACCAGGTGAATACATTCTTGCCTTTCGGCATCAAGCCGTCTGCCAGATTGACAAGAAACGCCAAAATTACCATGCTTAACAGTTCAGAACAGATAACGGTGAAGTGAGATGTGCGAAATGAAAACAGATATAAGCTGTCACCGGAAATCTGCACGAGGGGGAGTGGGGCAATAAAACGATCAAACTCTGCGCCGGCGCTACGTAAAAGCACGGAGATTGTGTAAATGAACAGAATCCCAATAGCAGATGAAACAGCGTTGTTCAGCGCAGATCGTTTGCCAAAGACAAAGCGACCGAAAATGCTTAACAAAAAAGTACCCAACAGTAATACTGCTGCTGTGATTCCAATTTGGTAAATGTCAAGATCCAGAGAACTGGCATAGGCGATTAAGGCTTCCATAAATACCTCCTGAGGTGGTATAAGTAATGAAACAGCCGCCATTGCTGGCGGCTGTTATCTGTGTAAGAAGTAAGATTACTTCATCTCTGCGTCTGCGCCAGCTTCCTTCAGCTCGGCAACCATCTTCTCGGCATCTTCCTTGGAGACAGCTTCCTTCAAGGTCTTGGGGCAGTTGTCAACCAGATCCTTTGCGTCCTTCAGACCCAGGCCGGTAACAGCGCGGACAACCTTGATAACATTCAGCTTGGAGTCGCCGGCAGCCTTCAGGATGACGTCAAACTCGGTCTTTTCTTCTGCAGCCTCAGCAGCGCCGCCAGCGGCGGGAGCAGCAACAGCAGCAGCAGCGGCAGAAACGCCAAAAACTTCCTCCAGAGTGTGAACCAGCTCGGACAGCTCCAGAACGGTCAAACCCTTTACTTCCTCAACGAGAGCAGTGACTTTTTCACTAGCCATTGTAAATTTCCTCCTAATATAAATATTTGTAGTAATGTGTTAGTGTACGGACAAATTAAGCTTCAGTGGACTCTGCGGCGGGCGCTTCTTCAGCGGGAGCGGCCTCGGCAGCGGGAGTCTCTTCAGCGGGTGCTTCAGCAACAGCTTCTGCGGCAGCGGGCATAGCAGCGCCACTTTCCACGTTGATCCGGATTTGATCCAGGACGAAAGCCAAGCTGGAAATAGGTGCCAGGAAAGTACCGAGAACTTGTGCGACCAGAGCGTCCTTGCCGGGCAGTTCGCCGAAACCGCTGAGCTGCTGTGCAGACAGAACGCTTCCTTCAACGATTCCACCCTTAATGCTCAGGGGGAGCTTGTTCTTCTTGGCGAACTCGCAAACGACACGAGCCGGAGCGATGGGGTCGCCGGTGGTGCTTGCCATAGCGGTAGTGCCGTTGAGAACCTCGTCAAAATCGTAACCGATTTCCTTTGCAGCAAAACGAGTCAGAGTATTCTTAACAACAGTATACTCAACACCGGCATCACGGAACTGTTTCCGCAGGTCGGTATCCTGTGCTACGTTGATACCTTTGTAATCAACAAAGACAACAGAAGTAGCTTCCTTCATCTTGCTGGACAGGGCTTCTACAACAGCCTTCTTGCTTTCAAGAACCTTTGCGTTGGGCATGTGTTTCACCTCCGAAAAAAATGTCTTCCTGCCAAAAGACAGGAAGACACGCATAATAATCATATCAGCGCACCTCGGCAGGATTTACGGACTAGCCACCTGCTGTCTCTGGCAACTCAAATATAATAGCAGTTGTTCTTTGAAATGTCAAGGGTTTTTTCTTAAAAAATCGAGCAAGCTGAAGGTTTTTCAAAGGATTCTTCAATATATACAAAAAGAATAGTTTAGATTTGTGAAGATTTAACTATTTACAAGGTTTTAGGTGGTACAGTATAATGAAAATAGAAAACTAAAAAGGAGGGGACGATATGAAGTTGCCTAAACTGCCGGTAGATTTTTTCAATCCTAGTCCACAGAGAACTACCATGTTGGAACGCAATGACTGGTTTATACCCATCGGTGAAGGACCTAAAGAAGAAAAAGAACTGACAGTAAAAGAGCTGTACGCGCGTCACGATAAGGTTAAAAAAGTAATTAAGGCGATCTTGATTGTTCTTGGTGCAGCCGCCTTTGTTGTGCTGGGGTATTACTTCTTTAGGGACTACACTGATTTGACTCCTCCAAAATATTTCAACTATTTTTAAATGGTTAAACCCCTGAAACCGTCTGGTTTCAGGGGTTTTAAGCATTTCATTAAGCGTACTTGGCAGTGTTGACCTTGACGCTGGGACCCATGGTGGAAACAACCACGCAGGAGCGGATATACTGACCCTTTGCTGCAGCGGGCTTTGCCTTAACAACAGCGTTCATCAGGGTGTCCATATTCTCGGTCAGCTTCTCGGTGCCGAAGGAAACCTTGCCGATGGGGCAGTGGATAATGTTGGTCTTATCCAAACGGTACTCAACCTTACCAGCCTTGATTTCCTGAACGGCAGCGCCAACGTTGGGAGTCACGGTGCCAGCCTTGGGGGAGGGCATCAAACCCTTGGGACCCAGAACCTTACCCAGACGGCCAACCAGGCCCATCATATCAGGGGAAGCAACGACTACGTCAAAGTCGAACCAGTTTTCCTTGGTGATCTTCTCAACCAGCTCCATGCCGCCAACATAGTCAGCGCCTGCAGCTTGTGCTTCTTCGACCTTTGCATCCTTGGCAAATACCAGAACACGGCGGGTCTTACCGGTACCGTTGGGCAGAACGACTGCACCACGAACCTGCTGGTCAGCGTGACGGGAGTCAACGCCTAACTTGATATGCAGCTCGACGGTTTCGTCGAACTTGGCAGTAGAACCCTTAACAACCAGGTCCAGGGCCTCTGCGGGATCATACTGAACAGAGCGATCA
>JAZOUW010000010.1:0-47430 GCA_045658385.1 Faecousia sp. | reverse complement strand
CGGCAATAATAACGATCTGCGCAGCAGCAAAGTTCTCAAAAGAATGGAAAAGGAGATTCTTCCTAAAATCGTTGCTGCAGTGGGGGAAGAAAATGTGCTTACGTTCAAGACGGACCTTACCGCGCTGGACGGACTGAAGCCTTATGAGCCTTTGGAATCGAGAATCAGTTTTCCTACGATGGACTTCTACCGCGCCCATGTGGAGATCTTCGATAAGTACAATCCCAAGACATGGTGGTGGCTGGCTACACCGGAATCTGCACAACCCCACTATGCACCCACTTGGATTCTTTGCGTCTCGCCGTCTGGCCGCATCATCAACTTCATCCTCTGCAACTGCGTCTGCGGCGTCCGCCCGTTTTGTATCTTTCCTTCTTCTATCTTTGGATCTTTTGAGGCATAACGATGGCAGAGAATGATCTGAAGGTTATTGTCAAGGCAAAAGAACTCGCGGTGCATTCCTTCAAGCTCACATCTAACGCCAATCGCTACCCAAAAAAGTATCGCCATTCCTTGGTAGATCGCATTCAGCTGAAGAGCTTGGATATTTTTGAGACTCTATTAGAGGCTAATAGGATCAACAACACTACCCGCAAATGGGAACGGTGTGAGATGATTACCCGGGCGATTACCCTATGCGATGAACTGCATTTTTACATAGAGCTTTCTATGCTCCTGCAGCTGCTAACAGATAATTCTGCAGCCTACTGGAGCAAGATGGTATCTGATGTGAAATATATGTCCATTGCCTGGAGGACCAAGGAGCGGCAATAATCACACAGGCCATGCGTTGTATCTTTCTTTGCGTCTCGCCGTCTGGCAACATCAACAACAACAACTACAACAACGACAACGGCGTCCGCCCGTACTGTAATAATGTTCGACAGAGTAGGCAACAGCCGAAATCTATACACCATAACAAAAGAACGTATGACCTTTCCCGTAGGGATAAACAAAGAGGACTGTGTTGTATGACCGACTTCGAAAAAGTGATCGATTTTAAGAATATGTACCGGGCCTTCCGCAAATCAAAGTGCGGTAAGGGATTTAAGAAAAGTTCTGCGCGGTTCAATCTGGCTGCGCTGGATGGTGTAAATGCCCTGATTGCGCAGCTGAAGGATAAGACCTACCGCGTATCAGAATATGCAGAGTTTACGGTTTACGAGCCTAAGGAACGCATCATTCAAACCACATCATTTAAAGATAAGGTTGTACAACACAGTCTGTGCGACAATGTGATCTTGCCCCGATTGGAGAAGATATTCATCTATGACAACTGTGCTGGTCAAAAGGGGAAGGGTACGTTGTTGGGGCTTGACCGGTTGCAGGAGCAAATGCAGAAGTTTTACAGCCGGTATGGCTTTGACGGTTACATACTTAAATGTGATGTCAGTAAATTCTTTTACAACATTGCTCACGATCAGCTGAAGGATATCGTTGAATACCATTTCGGCTATGATCCAGACATCTGCTGGCTGTGTAAATTGTTTATTGACAGCACTCCGGGCAAGGGGATTCCATTGGGAAATCAGATCAACCAAGGGTTTGCATTGCTGTATCTTGACGGTATGGACAAGCTGATCAAGCACGAGCTGGGTATCGAGTATTACGGTAGGTATATGGACGACTTCTATCTTATCCACCACAGCAAGGCGTACCTGCAGTATTGTCTGGAAGTTATAACTGCGTATCTGGAAACCTTAGAGCTGACGTTGAATGGCAAGACACAGATATTTCCCTTCAAGAACGGCGTCAGCTACCTGGGGTTCCATACCTATATTGCTGATAACGGTACGCCGATCCGTAAGTTGAAAAATCAGAACAAACGGAATGCCCAGCGAAAGTTTGTGCGTATGGCGCGGTTAGTAGTAGCTGGTAAGCTGCCGGAGAAAAAGTTCCGGGCATCGTACAACGCCTGGAAAAACCATATTTCCTACGGCAATTGCTACAATCTGGTAAAACAAATGGATCATAAGATCAATGCAATTTTGGCGAAGGAGGCAAACAATGTCGACCTATGAAATCAGACGAAGCGAGCAGGTGATTTGCTCCAGCTCCATACCGGATTGCGGGTATCCCAAAGAAGTTTTGCGGGATATGGAGCGAAACGGCTTGTACCTGTACTGTGATGGGAAAAGAAAAAAAGCCACCGGCAGAGGTGCGAACTCCGTCGGCGGCAGGCCAAATTAAACCACTGTTAGTATAGCAGATTAAGGAGGAAATGTCAATGGAACCTTGGCAGCAGGAAGATCTGCGGCAAGCGAATTGGGATAAACAGGTTAATGATTTGCCGGCCTGCGGCTGCTGTAAGCGCAAGGTTTACCCCGGCGATACAGTCTATAAACTGACGATCGGCAGGCAGATTATTACTGTCTGTGCTGATTGCAAAATCGATATGGACGATAGTGTCCAAATTTTAGAACAATAAGGAGTAATAAAAATGGCTATTGTAAGACCTGAAAACATGGATTTTTCCGGGCAGAAGTTTTCTGCCATTATTTATGGAAGCCCCGGCGTGGGCAAGACTACTCTGGCGCTGTCCGCGCCGGCACCTGTACTGATTGACTTTGACAGGGGTATTTCCCGCGTTCGGGCGAGCCACCGGCAACCCACGATAATGTGCAGTACATACGAAGAAGTGCTGGAGGATATCAAATCTCCTGAGATGGTAGAGTTTCAGACAATTGTGATCGATACCGGAGGCAGCTTTGTTACCTTCCTGAAGGACTGGGCGATGCGTGTTAAGGGAGCTAAACAAAAGAATGGCGAGTTTAACAGTCTAAAGGGCTTTGGGTTTGTTAAGTCTGAATTTAACAGCTTTACTGATTATGTAAAGACTGTACTGAATAAGAATGTGATCTACGTGTTCCACTCTCAAGAGCAAAGCGACAAGGACGGCAATCCTACACAACGGCTGATGTGTGAAGGCAGCGTCCGTAATACGGTATGGAATCCCTGCGATTTTGGCGGGTATGTGCAGATGGTAGGCACGCAGAGAACCATAGGATTTTCTCCAGAGCAGGAGTACTTTGCAAAAGGCTCTCACGGCATCGTTGGACGCTTTCCTATTCCGGAATTGTCGGATACAGAAACTAACGATTTTATGACCAAGCTTTTTGAAGCAGCACGTGCCAACATTGCCAAGGAACGGGAAGTATACGCCCCCCAGCGAGAGGCTTATGATGCAGTTATGGTGAAGATCAAGGAGATTATAGACGGTGTTACGGATATTAACACCGCAAATGAAGCAGCAACAAATCTGCCGGCATTGGAGCATGCGCTTACATCAAAACGTGAAGCTTCTGCAATGCTGAAGGAGAAGACCGATGCATTAGGTCTGAAGTATACCAAGGAGGGCTATGTCCACAAGGAGGGCTGACATGGAAAAATATCTAATCACACAAAGCCTTTTATCTGCGTGGGGATATATGTTTGACTGCATTGAAGGGTGTGAAGAAGATGCAAAGGCGGACTTTCTGGTTGCGCTCGACAGGCAGAAAAAAGAACCGACCCAGGCAATGCTGAATGGAATCGCCTTTGAAAATGAAGTTTACGCGCAGGCCTACGGATTGCCCCGGAACCCACACGAAAAGTGGGAACCGGGTATCCGGAAGGTTGCAGAGATCATTGGAACTGCGCCGGTGCAGGTGAAAGCAAAGCGAGAGATCGAGGTATGCGGCATGACCTTTTTGGTTTATGGCATTCTCGACGCGTTGCAGGCTGGTATTATTTATGATGTAAAATTCCGCAACAAGAGCCTTGGTTCAGAGGATATTTACGGAAAGTATCTTAACAGTCCACAGCATCCTGCCTATTTCTACATAGTGCCGGAGGCAAGAGAGTTTCGCTACTTGGTATCTGACGGCGACGAACTGTACCAAGAGGTTTATGCCAGGGAGAACACCCGCTTTATCGGCGATATCATTACAGAGTTCATTTCGTCCCTGGAGAGCATGGATCTACTGGAACGCTACAAGCAGAATTGGGTGGCGTTATGATTCGGTTTAAAGAAGCCAAGCTTGAAGCAGGAAAGCTGATCATCACACCACTTAGGGAAGATCTAGGCAAGGCAATGTCAGTTATACGGAAGCACAAGGATTGCGTTTACGACCTGGAGATCAAGGAACATCGGCAGAAGCGGAGTTTAGATGCGAATGCATATTCCTGGGTACTTATCAATAAGATCGCTGACGCACTGCGTCTCACTCCCAAAGAGGTATACCGCCAAGCTATCCAAGATATTGCAGGCAACCACGAGATCATTCCTATTAAGACTGAGGCAGCGGACAAGTTTAAACAGGTTTGGGAAAGTCAAGGTATGGGTTGGCCATGTGTTGATATCGGCAGGTCTAAGATCGATGGTTACCGAAACATGAAGGCGTACTACGGTTCTTCTACATACGATACCCGGCAGATGTCATTACTGATCGACCATCTTATCGAGGACTGCAAAGCCTTGGACATCGAGACCCTTCCGCCGGACAAGCTGGCGCTGCTACTAGAGGCACAAGATGCGTAAAGACACCAAAGCAAGAGATTTTGACCGGAAGGCAAAGGAAGCTATAGCGGAGCGGGACAGCTTTGACGGCTGGCCGTGTTGTGTTCGGTGCGGTGCTGCCGTTTCCGCCCGCCTGGCGTGGTCGAATGCCCATTTTATTTCAAGATCACAAGGTGGCTTAGGTATCCCGGAAAATGGATTGACACTTTGTCCACGATGCCACAGAGAATATGACCAAACGACCCAGCGGGAAGAACTCCGGGAATTCTTCCGGGAGTACTTAAAGTCCAAATATTCCGGCTGGGACGAGACGAAACTTTACTACAAGAAAGGAACATAACAAATGAAAAAAAGCCATAAGCAGCTGATCATAGAACACTTGAAAACGCACGGTTGCATTACGGCAGCAGAAGCTGTCAGCAGATTTCATTGTTACAGACTTGCCGCACGGATCGCGGATCTGAAGGCGGACGGTTATAGCATTATTACGGACAACAAGGACGCGGAAGGAAACACAGTTAACTATGCCATCTATCGTCTGAAGGAGGTGGCATGATGCTTAATCAAATCATAATCATGGGCCGCTTAACTAGAGATCCGGAACTACGGCGGACCGGTAGCAGCGTTGCTGTGGCTTCCTTTACGTTGGCTGTGGACCGGGACTTCTCCGGCAAGGACAGTGGCGAAAAGGAAACAGACTTTATCGACTGTGTAGCTTGGCGGCAGACCGGAGAGTTTGTGTCAAAGTATTTCACAAAGGGCCGCATGGCGGTAGTTTCTGGAAGATTGCAGATCCGGACATGGACGGATAAGGACGGAAATAAGCGACGCACTGCTGAGATCGTTGCGGACAATGTCTACTTCGGAGACAGCAAGAAGGATACAGATAACGCACCTTCTGATCAACATGTTGGCTTTATTAAAACTACTGCTCTGGCGCAGGACTTTGCACAGCTTACAGACGAAGACGCGCAGCTGCCTTTTTAAGAAAGCAGGTAGGCAATGGCAAGAGAATACTTTAATGCCTATCACAGCATACTGGAGGCCATGGAACCGCTTAACGACGCCGAGCGTGGCCGCTTGTTCACGGCGTTGCTGGTTTACAGCAGCACGGGCGCAGTGGAGAAGCTTGGTGGGAACGAGCGCTTTGTATTCCCTGGTTTGAGGTCGCAGATAGATAGGGACATTAAAAAATATGATGATTATTGTCTGCAACAGTCCGAAAATGGCAAAAAAGGTGGAAGACCACCAAAAGCCAACGAAAGCCAAAAAACCCAACCCTTTTTTGAAAAACCCAAAAAAGCTAATGAGAAGGAAAAGGATAAGGAAAAGGCAAAGACAAAGGATGAAGAGAGTAAGGCGGACCAGCCGCCTGTGCCCACCAAATCCACTAAGAAATCCTTTGGTGAATTTGGTTGGGTCAAGCTCACCGATGACGAATACAACCGCCTGTTAAATGACCTTGGAGAGGCTGAGGTCAAGCGGTGCATCGCCTATGTCGATGAGTCAGCACAAACAACTGGCAACAAGAACAAATGGCGTGACTGGAATCTTGTGTTACGGAAATGCCACCGGCAAGGCTGGGGTTTGCGGCAAGGAAATTCCGGAAGTTACACACACGGTGCGGACCGTTTGGCTGCCATGATCGGAAGGGGTGCCTTCGATGACTAAGAGAGAGATCGCCGAGCTGATGACCATATTGCAGGCAAATTATCCGGACTCTTTCCGCGGACAATCTGACGAGATCGTGGCAGCTAAGGTTGCTTTGTGGTACGACTTCTTCAAGGATCACCCAAAGGAAGCTGTATATGCCGCATCGAAAGCATTCATGGCTACGGATACCAAGGGCTTCATGCCAAATGTGGGACAGATCGCCGAGCAAATACGGCGGCTGAACGAGCCGGAGGAAATGACTGCCGGTGAGGCATGGGGCTATGTTGCCAAGGCATTGAGAAACAGTACTTATGGCTCTGTTGAGGAGTTTGCGAAGCTCCCGCATTTGATCCAGCGGGTGGTCGGCAGTCCGGAGCAGCTGAAGGAGTGGGCAATGATGGAAGCAGATGTTGTACAGTCTGTGATCAGCTCTAACTTCCAGAGGTCTTTTCGGGTTGGACAAGATCGCGCCAGGGACTTTGAGAAACTACCCAGCGATGTAAAAGCCTTTGTTTCACAAATCAGCGGAACTGTTTTAGGCAGACTTGAGGGTGGCAATGGCGAAGTATAAAAACAAAAAGGCTTTTGTTGGGGGTAAGGAGTTTGACAGCAAAAAGGAAGCAAAACGATATAGTGAGCTTCTTCTGCTACAGAGGGCTGGTAAGATCTCCAGCCTAAGAGAACAGGTGAAGTATGTGCTGATACCCGCACAGTACGAAGAGTATGAGCGGGTATCCCCCAAGACCGGAAAGAAGTTAAATCCGGGTAGAAGGCTTCTGGAGAAGGAATGTTCCTATATTGCGGATTTTGTCTATACAGACAATGCTACCAGTAAGGAAGTCGTAGAAGACACCAAAGGCTATAGAGACCCGTCAAGTGCAGGCTATGCAAAGTTTGTGATCAAGCGAAAGCTGATGCTTTGGATACATGGAATCAAGGTCAAGGAGGTCTAGTATGGCGAAAAATGATTTTATAGCAAGACAGAATGCTGCGGGAGGGATGATATGAACGATCTTGAGCATATCGGCATCGAGCGATTGCAGACGGCATCAGAAATGAGCCTTCAGGCCTACCAGCAACCCTTGGTGATCTGCATTTCCGGCGGTAAGGATTCTTCTGTTATCACAGAGCTAGCAATCCGGGCAGGTATCCCGGTAGAGTTTATGCATAACCACACCACTGCCGACGCTCCAGAAACGGTCTACTTTGTCCGGCAGGAGTTTAAGCGGTTGGAAGAGCTGGGATACAAATGCACCCTGAATATGCCTACATACAAGAGCAAGCGTGTATCAATGTGGAGTCTGATCCCCCAGAAGCTGATGCCACCCACACGGTTAGTGCGTTACTGCTGTGCTGTTCTCAAGGAGACCAGCGGCACAGGACGATTCATAGCTACCGGTGTTCGTTGGGCGGAATCAGTCAGTCGAAAGAACGGACGAGGAATCTACGAAAAAAACGGCGATAAAGGACACCGCATTATTCTGAACAACGACAATGACGACCGGCGCCGGTTATTTGAAAATTGCCGGCTTAAATCAAAGCGTACGGTCAATCCCATCATCGATTGGAAAGACGAGGATGTGTGGGGCTTTACAGAGGACGCAAAGTGTCCGATGAATCCGTTATACGCCGAGGGGCAGTGTCGTGTCGGCTGTGTAGGATGTCCTATGGCAGGTAAAGCAATGCGCGAATTGGAATTCGCGCGCTGGCCAAAGTACAAGGATCTATACCTGCTTGCGTTCAAAAACCTGCTTGAGGAAAGGGCATCGCGCGGAAAGTACATAAGCTGGGCATCGCCGCAGGAAGTATTTAACTGGTGGATGGAATATGACATTCTTCCGGGGCAAATAGATTGGTTTGATGAAATAGAAGAGGAATGACTATGAAAGTACACGAAGCAACAGAAGCAGCCTATAAAAACGGCTATGCCAAAGGGTATGCCGTTGGTAAGGGGGAAGCGAATATACCGCAGAAAGTTGTTGCTGTGGTAACAGCGGAAAGCATCAAAGTGGGCAATGGTTGGTGGGGCAAAGGTACAACAATCTATCGTTGCCCAAAGTGTAACACCACAATAATGAGATATTGCAAGTTCTGCTATGAGTGCGGACAGGCTTTAGATTGGGGGAAAGACAATGGCAAATGAAAAACGGCTGATTGATGCAAGTGCGTGGAAATCGTTTTATGAGGACAAGAAAAACATACTTGACCGTTTTTACACCCATGATGCTGGCTACGAAGATGCCCTTGACAATGTTGACGATTGGATGGATGCACAGCCCACCGTTGATGTGGCTGAAATGAAGTGGATTCCTGTTAGTGAGAGGTTGCCGGAAACAGACAACGAAAACACCCACGCATTTGATGTGTTGGTGTATATCCCTCAAAGAGAAGGATGTAGTCAATATGGCATATACATCGGCAAGCTGAAAACTGTCCCAGCAAATGACGGTAGCGGCAACTTTTGGGGAATCCCTATCGAAGAATGCGAATGGACTGTATGGGGATGGAGTTATTTTAATCACCCGGTTGTTACCCACTGGATGCCCCTACCCCATCCACCGAAAGGAGAATGATTATGTTGTTTGCTGATATTGACGAAATCATTGACGGAACGGAAAAGCCACAGACCAACGCAGACCGCATCCGGGCTATGAGTGATGAGGAGTTAGCTTGGGAGTTGATGACTTGGAGAATAGAGACCGAAGCAAAACACCACGGTGTTGAAAGCAATTATCCCAACACGAAAACAGCAATACTGGAATGGCTCAAACAGCCTGCGGAGGTAGACAATGGATAACACAAGAGAAAAGCTGATTGAGTTGCTATTAGAAACAAAAGAAGCAATGAACGAGATTTGCGAGAATACCAGTTGCAAAACTTGTCAATATGATAAATACGGTTTTAATTGCGGATGGGCGGTAAAGGCAGACCACCTTATTGCCAACGGAGTGAAAATCCCTGTGCTGTGTAAGGAGTGCAAGCATTGCGACTTTTGCTACCCGGCAAAGGAAATCGGTAAAGAAGCAATTCCTGCATGGTATTGTACGAAGTATCGGCGTTTTCACAAGCCGGACGATTTCTGTTCCTACGGAGAAAAACGAGAGGACAAAGAACAATGATAAACGGAATTATTTGCTTGATTATTATTGCTGTCATTGTGGCAGGCTTCTGGATTGGAGGGGTGGATTGATGATGGGTAACGCAAAAGACAATATGACGAAACACAATAGCGTAAAGGACAAGCTTATTGACGTTCTGCAGGTGTTCATTCTGCTGTTTTCCGTGCTTATGGGATTCTTCTTTATCTATGCCTTCGTGTGGTTTGTTTTGGACCTGCCGGTAACGCACTGGGTAATGGTGCTGCTGGTTGGCTTGGCAGGGTTGACGGAGTTTGGATACTTTTGGTGGGTGCGGAAAGGTTGAAAATTTAGGAGGTTGATGTTTATGAACTGGAAACAGGAGTCGAAGGAAGAACTCCGGGAGTATGAGGCTAAGAAAATTGCTCTTGAGAGCATACCCGCTGATATTGCGCAGATTAGATCTGAGATGTCACGTCTTGGCGGCGGATCTAGCAGTAGCGTTCCCGTAAAGGGTGGCGGATCTAGGTGGGAAGATAGACAACTTAATCTCATTGTGAAATGCGATAAGCTCGAGACTTCCCTAGCTTATGCCCGTAGTTGGGTCGAAAAGGTGGAAAGAGGACTATCCGTGCTATCTTCAGAGGAAAAAATGATACTTGACCGTTTCTACATAAACCCGGCACGAGGGAATGTGGACCTGCTGTGCGGTGATCTGCATTTGGAGAAATCAGCTGTCTATGCCCGAAAAGACGCTGCATTACGGAGGTATACGCTTGCCAGGTATGGATGCGCAGAAATATAAAAGTCCGGAAAAAAACCGGAAGACTTTTTGATTTTGATGTGTTATAGTAGTAGAAAGAAAATGTATCAAGAGCCTCGGGATAATTCCCGGGGCTCTTCGTTGTGGTCTCCGGTATAGGATAAGCTGGAGGGTGGGCGTGGGGATAGAAAAGAGGCAGCATAGCTTGGGCAACTACAGGAATACGCGAAGTTACGAAAATTTGGAACGGCGCATTTTCGATGGCGTTGGCGAATATGGGATTCCTCAGCTGAAAGTTACACAATTCGATGAAGTATGTGAGTTTATTGGTTTTAACTATGCGGCACAGTGCAAACACCGTCAGGACAAGGGCGTACATTTTTTCTTGGACGATTACCAATTCAATCGCCTGTGGACGAGTATAGATCGTTATGTACCAATGCTGTCAGAATTCAAATATGTAATGACACCGGATTTTTCTCTCTATACGGATTTTCCAAAGGCAATGCAGATATATAACCATTACCGTAAGCATTGGGTAGGAGCGTATTTGCAAGAAGCCGGAGTGAACGTTATTCCAACAATTACCTGGAGCACACCGGATTCTTATGATTGGTGCTTTGATGGAGAGCCGGTGGACGGAACTGTTGCAATTTCTTCAGTGGGATGCCTAAATAGCAAAGACCGAAAGGAACTCTTTCTGACCGGTTATGCTGAAATGATAAAAAGATTGCACCCGGAGAAGATCATCTTCTACGGCAATGTGCCTCCGGAATGCACAGAAAATATTATCCGGATTAAATCATTCCAGGACAAATTTAGGGAGGCTATATGCGATGGGTGGTAGAGGTGCAGCGAGTGGTATTTCAAAGGATGGAAATAAATATGGAACTCAGTACCGCACCCTGCTGAAAGATGGTAATATCAAATTTGTAACAAAATTAGATCGGCATGGTGAAACACTTTTTGAAACTAGGACACGGGGTCGTGTGTATGTTACTGTGGGAGGCAAAGACCTAATCCGCATCACATATTTTGATAATAATAACAAGCGTAGTAAGACAATAGATCTGAAACCGCCAGCACATAACGGGAAACTCCCCCATACACACCACGGATATGAGCATGCCGAGAAAGATGGCCCTAGCGGAGGTTCAGGCTTGACTCCGAAAGAGAAACAGATGGTTGCTAGAGTGAAGAAAGTATGGTATAATTATATAAGCAAGCAATAGTTTAAGTCTAGGAGAACACGGTCGCGGCCGCGATCCCGGTGCAACTCCGGGTGCTTGCTAGGGGCACAGCAATGTGCCCTTTTTATAACATTAACCGCCAAGGTTTCCCTTGGCGGTACTTTTATGCACCGAAAGGAGATGGGGCTGAATGGCCAAGCTTAGAACAATAGCAAATAAACTACAGACAGCCCTCTCTTTGCGGGGCAGATATATCACGATAAACCAGACGCAGGTATACTCCGAAAGACTGGATAAAATGTGCACCAAGTACATTCTGCGAGAACGGCGAGAGATCCTTGGGAGAAATAGAAACATCACACTCCTAGAGACCTTCCGTATGGTCGACGTGGTAACCTTCTTGGCAGAAAAACTCGGCGGGGGTGAGTAAATGGCTCTCAACCCAAAGCAGCAGGCTTTTGCCGATTACTACATAGAATGCGGAAATGCCACAGAAGCAGCAAAGCGGGCTGGGTATAGCGAGAAAAGTGCAGGAACAAACGCAGGGAAATTACTAAAGAATACTAATGTTTCAGAATATATAGCCTGCAGAATGGCTGAACAGGCAAAAAAGCGTGTTGCTGATGCAAACGAGGTTATTGAGTTCTACACAGCTGTTATGCGCGGAGAAGTCAAGGATCAGTTTGGGCTAGATGCTTCCCTGTCTGATCGACTGAAGGCCGGCGATAGCCTTATGAAACGCTATGCTGCCGGCGGAAATAAGACCGGAGCGACACCAAAAGAAGACGACCCGCTAACCAAGTCCTTGAAGGAAGAAGCAGAAAGGCTGAACAATGGCGATTTCACATAAGCAGCGACAGATTATGGCATTCCCATTTACCAAGTATGACGCTCTGATCTGCGATGGTGCTATCCGTTCCGGTAAGACGGTGTTTATGATGTTGTCTTTTATCGACGACGCAATGAGACGGTTTAGCGGGCAGCGTTTTGGTATTTGTGGAAAGACCGTTGACAGCACGGTAAAGAATATCATTACACCTTATTTGGGATTGACTTATGCACAGGAGAAATACAGTCTGCAATGGAGACGTACGGATAAGCTTCTTGTAGTATCTGATGGAGAGAAAGAAAACCTATTTGAGATATTTGGCGGTAAGGACGAAAGCTCCTTCATGCTGATCCAGGGACGAACCCTGGCTGGCGTGCTTTTGGATGAGGTGGCGCTACAACCAAGATCGTTTGTGGAACAAGCCCTTGCAAGATGTTCTGTGGAAGGCTCAAAGCTCTGGTTTAACTGTAACCCAGATTCCCCGGAGCATTGGTTTTATAAAGAGTGGATCTGCAATCCGGGGAAGAGAAATGCACTCCACCTTCATTTTCAGCTTGAAGATAATCCTGCCTTATCACAGAAGATCATTGACCGATATAAGGCACTATACGATGGGGTGTTTTACCGGCGGTATATTCTGGGCGAATGGTGCATGGCTGAGGGCCTTATTTATCAATTCGACAAGGAAATACATTGCGTCAAAGAACTGCCGGCAGAGATTGAGCAGGGCTATGGAGAGTGGTATATTTCCTGCGACTACGGAACACTCAACCCGTTTTCTGCGGGCTTGTGGTGGCTTTACAGAGGACAAGCTATCCGTGTTAAGGAATATTACTATTCCGGCCGTACCAAATCGCTGATGAAGACGGACGAAGAATATTATCAAGAGTTAGAAAAGCTAGCTGGCGATAGGGATATACGAGCTGTGATTGTTGACCCTTCGGCAGCTTCTTTTATTGCTACTATACGGAGGCATGGAAGATTTTCAGTGCGGAAAGCGCGGAACGATGTTCTTCCTGGCATTCGAATGACAGCGTCTATGCTGAAATTGGGGCTTATTAAGATCAATATTGAATGCAAAGACGCAATCCGGGAATTCGGTCTTTACCGATGGGATGAAAAAGGCGAAGTCGATAAGCCGATCAAGGTGAATGATCACGCAATGGACGATATTCGTTATTTCTGTGCTACCGTCATGCGTAGAAACATGAGAGGGATTGAAGATGATCAGGAAGATTAAACAATGGCTGTATACCCGGTTTCTGGAAGTGTGGGTAAAAGATATGCTGCTAACCGAGAACCAGGAGCTACGACGGAAGATTGACGAGCTGCAGGCAGAGCTTGCCGAAAAGAATACCTATATTGATGGTCTGACAACTGGCGTTAAAGCTTTGCGGCGTGTAGTCATCAACATCGGGGAGGTAAAGAAATGAGTAAATTTAGTGCATTGCTCAGCAATGTATCTGTGTATGCCCAGGCTTTCCGGGCAAATGACATTACAACACTGGATATGCGGCTAGCTATTCCTGTTTGGTTTGACATGTACTTTGCGGACAACCCCAGCAAAACGGAAGATCCATGCCAGCGTATCCCATATACAGTGGTCCGCAAGCTGACAAAGACGGTATTCTCTGAGTACACGGCTAAAGGCAAAGACGCTTTTACTGAAGATGTTTTGGCATCTTTGGCAGTGAAAGGCGTTGAGGCTATGCAGATGGCATTAATCGGTGGCGAGAGTAAGCTTAAGCCTATTCCGACAAAGACGGGTTTCCGCTTTGCTGTTATCCCCAGATACAACATTTTGGTGTTTGGCAGAGATGCTGAAGGATATATGACCGATATTGGCACTGTAGAAAAATCAGCTCGGGATAAGTGCTATTACACCCTGCTGGAACGGCGTACAGTGGACGAGAATGGCTATTTGACGATCCGAAATAAACTGTTTCAGTCCTATTCAAGAGAAGGCCTGGGACAAGCTGTGCCGCTTAGCACCCTACCACAGTATGCGGATCTCCAGGAAGAGTACACCTTTACAAAGCCTGTTGGATCTATCGGCCTGATTGGATTGAAGACCCCTATGGTGAACTGTGTGGATGGTAGCGCGGATAGCGTATCTGTTTATGCAGCAGCTGTTGGTTTGATCCACAACATTAATCGCAACGAAGCGCAGTTAAGTGGTGAATTTGAACGTGGTGAGAGCCGAATCATTGTCAGTGCTGACATGTTGAGCAAGGATAAGGACGGAAAGGCAAAGCTTTCTGATCATGTGTTTGTGGGGTTAGATGAGGATCAAGAAACAACCGGTGTTACCGTCTTTAGTCCTGCACTGCGTGAGGCGTCATTCCTTGCCCGCAAACAGGAGTACCTGCGAAACGTAGAGAATGTCATTGGTTTAAAACGTGGTCTGCTCAGTGAGGTTGAGGCGGCAGAGAGAACGGCCACAGAGATTACTTCCAGTGCCGGTGAATACAACCTGACGATTATGGACCTCCAGCGCAAGTGGGAGGAAACAGTTAAAGAGGCATTGCGGGTCTGTGGTATTCTAGGAAAACTCTACAATGTACCTGGTGCCCACGAGGTCGCTGAGGATACTGTATCCATCACTTGGGGCAATGGCGTTCTATATGACGAGGCAAAGACAGACCAGGAACTGCGTGCACAGGTACAAACCGGACTTCTGCAGCCTGAGCGCTATCTTGGTTGGTATTACAATATGCCTTGCGATACACCGGCACAGAGGGCGAAGATCCGTAAAGAATACATGCCCGAAAAGGTGGAAGAACCTGAGGAAGATGATGACTAATGCTGACTGCATATCAAATAGATGTGCTGCGGAGCAAGTCAGAACAGCTGCTTGACCCGCTTACAAGCTTTCTCATAGAGGATATCGCGAAGAGAATAGCTGAAGCGGGGCAGTTGACTGGTACAGCAGCATATCAGGCATGGAAGCTCCAACAAATGGGCGTTTCCCAAAAACAGCTGAAGAAAGAGATTGCCAAGCGACTTAAGGTTTCGCAGCAGACGGCTGAAAACTTGCTGACACAAGCGGCAGAAGCCGGATATAACTTTGATATTTCCCGATTTCCAACAAAACACGGAATACCATTGTCGGCAAATTCCAGCCTGCAGCAGATCCTTGACACAACGGTCAAGCTTGCTAAGGAAGATCTAAGTAACATTACACAAACAATCGGCTTTGTTGGTCCGGACGGTGTATGTCGCGAGCTGACAGATGCGTATAATCAAGCTTGCGACTTTGCGTTCCAAAAAGTGAGTACTGGCGCACAGGACTATATGTCCGCTATCCGCGAGGCTACCAGAAACTTGGCAGAAAAAGGTATTCGAACGATAGATTATGAATCCGGTGTACATACCTCTATGGAAGCGGCTGTACGACGCAACATTATGGGCGGTATGGGTTTGATGCAGGAGCAGATATCTCAAGAGATACATGATGAGGTTGGCTGCGACGGATGGGAAATATCTGCACATGGCGGATGCGCTCCCGATCATGAACCTATTCAAGGACGCCAATTCTCCGATAAGGAGTTTAAAAACCTCAATAGTAGCTTGGTGCGTCGAATCGGTACGCTTAATTGTGGCCACTCAGCAATGCCCATTATTCTGGGAGTCAACGAGCCGCAGTATACAAAAGCGGAGCTGGAACAATTCCGGGAGCAGAACGAGGAAGGTGTTACCTACGAAGGTAAACACTACACTCTCTACGAGGCTACCCAGCGACAGCGAAAGTTAGAGCGGACGATCCGCAAGCAAAAACGCCGAATTCTGGTAGATGAAGCTACCGGGGATAATGAGAAGTTGCAAAACGATCAGATCCGTCTACAGGTGCTGAAACAGGAGTACACCCGGTTCTCCAAGGGTGCTGGATTACCTATGCAGCACGCCAGAATGGAAACTGCTGGTTTCGATTGGAAGAAGGCCAAGGTGGCGGAAAAACAATATCGGGACCAATACGCTAATAATGCACTTGTGGATCGTTCGTCCGAAAAGATAGGCGATAAGGGCAACATTAAGCTGTATCATAAAGAAGAGAAAGAAATAACAATTAAGCAGATTAACGAAAGAGGCACAAATAATCTTATCCGTGCCTATGATAGAAGAAGAGTTCACTTTGGGCTTAATATGACAGCTGGTGAGGACATTTTGAGGACTCCGCTTAATACTTTTGTTGAAGATTACAATGGAGTGTCTGCAGAAACGGCGGATACTTTCGAAAAAACAATTGCAAAATTGTCGGAAAAGTATTATACTGGATTAACAAGGGTAGAGGTTGGAAATCAAAAGGAGTTATTAAACTCAGGAAAATTTGCATTTGTTCAGCCTTCGCCAACAACCGGCAGCAATACGCTTGTGTTGAATCCTCATAAGATGAGTGATTACTCTCGTTTAACGGTGAAAATAAAAGAAATGTCGCAGAAAGGATATTGTGTAAAAATTTCAGATGAATATCTTGGCGAATATGTTGCGACTCACGAATTTGCACATACATTAATTAACCTCAAAGTAGATTCATACAAGAATTATGTAGGCATAGATGTTGAGTATTTCCAAAACGCCAGAGGTGAGATTGAATCTGTTTATGAGAGGTATATGGCAGATATTGCTGCACTTAGTGCCCGCGAAAAATCCATTAAAGGACGTTTCTTTACAGCGGCCAATCAAGCAGATGCTGTGAAAATACAGGAAGAGTTTTCGCAAGTTAAAAGAGAACTAGCTGAGAAAATAATTAGTAAATATTCATTGACAAATGCAGATGAATTTATGGCAGAGGCCTTTACTGATGTGATGATTGGAGATAAACCGACAATATATTCAAAAGAGGTCGTAGATATTCTTAACAGATATTTCGGGAGGTAGTACTATGCTGGACATTCCATATTTTATGGAAAATGCTGAGTGGTATGAATTTGATTTTACGCAACGAAAGTATATTCTTACAGATAAGGCTCCGCAAAATGCACGAGACAGTTATAACCAATACTATCAGGAATTAAATCAAATGATTACTGTGGAATAAACCACCAACCGTATTGGCTGGTGGTTTTTCTATGCCCTAATTTAATACTTGTTGACGGAAGCAACTTGTAAGAACAACTTACAGGTTGCTTTTTTCATACCATTTTTGCCGTGGTGGGCGTAAAAACACCGACCTCAGGGGAAGCAACCCCCGAAATCAAAGCATAGAGGAGAAGGAGAAACTATGAAACGAGAATTTTTGCAAAACTTCAAGGTGGGAGATCAACCTTTACCCAAAGAGGTAATCGATGCAATTATGGCCGAGAACGGCAAAGACATCGAGGCTGCCAAGAAACCCTTTGCGGACTATGAGACTCTCAAACAGCAACTGCAAGATGCACAGACAACCCTCCAAGGCATTCAGAATCAAGGCACCGACCTTGAAACCGCGCGGAAGAATGCCCAGGACTGGGAAAAGAAGTATAACGACGCCATTACTGCACATCAGCAAGAACTGGCAGATCGGGACTTCCGCCAGCTGTTGGAGGGTGCGATTACCGGCGCCAAGGGTAAGAATGCCAAGGCGATTGCGGCCCTACTGGATGTAGATACCTTGAAGGCAAGTAAAAATCAAGAAGCAGACATCAAAGCCGCGTTGGAGGGCCTTAAGAAAGACAGCGGCTACCTCTTCGAGGAAGAGGGCACACCTCCTCCTTATTCCCCCGGTGCCGGTACGGGTGGATTTGGCAAACAGGGTACCGGTGATTTTAACTTTGGTTTTACAGGCGTGCGTGCCCAAGAAACCGGAAAATAACAACAAAAGGAGTATTAAGAAATTATGGAAGTTTTGAACTATGCTCAGGCATATGCCCAGGCTCTTGCCCAGGCTTATCCTTATGTACTGCACTTCGCTGCACTGCGCAGCACCGAGAATGATGCCCGGTACAAGTGGACCGGTGCAAACACCATTCAGATCGCAAGTCTGTCTACTACCGGCCGCACCGATGGTGATCGTGATACCATCGAGACCGCAAAGCGGAACTACGCTAACGCATGGGAGCCCAAGACTTTGAGCAACCATCGTCAGTGGTCCACTCTGGTACACCCTATGGATATCGACGAGACCAACCAGGTCGCTTCTATCCAGAATATCACCAAGGTGTTCAATGAAGAGCAGAAGTTCCCCGAGATGGATGCATACCTTGTCTCCAAGATCTATGCAGACTGGACCGGTGCTGCCGGCGTGGCTGATACCACTGCTATTACCGTGGAGAACGTGCTGTCCGTGTTCGATCAGTATATGGAAGCTATGGACGAGGCAAATGTCCCCGCTACCGGCAGACTGCTGTATGTTACCCCTGCCGTTAAGACCCTGCTGAAGAACGCCAAGGAAATGGCACGTTACATCCAGAACGGCGACGAGAATATTCGCCGTGCTGTTGCATCCCTGGACGAGGTCAAGATCGAGAGCGTTCCCTCTGCTCTGATGAAGACCGTCTACGACTTCACCGAGGGCTGGAAGGCTGGTGTCGGTGCTAAGCAGATCAATATGCTGCTGATCCATCCCTCCGCCGTTATCACCCCTGAGAAGTATGCCTTTGCCCAGCTGGACGCTCCCAGTGCCGGCTCCAATGGCAAGTACGTGTACTTCGAGGAGAGCTACGATGATGTCTTTGTGCTGAACAAGCGTAAGGATGCTATCAAGTTCAACGTCGAGGCATAAGGAGGTAACTCATGAAGACTGTACAGAAAGGAAATAAGCAGCTGCGTGTTGCGGATGACCGCGTAAAGGACATGCTGAATCGTGGCTATGTAGAGGTTGATGCTAAGGGTAAGCCTGTAACAAAGGAGCCGAAGGACGACATTAAGGCCCTGAAGGCCGAGAACACCGCCTTGAAGAAAGTCAACAAGGAACTGACCGAAAAGGTTGATGCATTGACGAAACAGCTGGAGGAAAAGGCTGCCCCGGCAGAAAAGTAAATCCAGGAGGTGATCTGTGATGATTACCTATGATTTCTATACGGGTACATACCTTGGAAGCTCTATAACGGCTGAGGAATGGCCCACTTTCGTAGCCCGGGCGCAGGACCAACTCAACAAGTACAGACGCATTTATACCGTCGTAGCCCCTGATAAAAACGCAGAGGCTATGGCGGTGTGCGCTATGGCAGACACTCTTAACTTCTTTGTCAAGGCACAGAGTGGAACAGGCGCCATTGCATCGGCTTCTATTGGTTCTGTATCGGTCAACTACGGGAATGCAACAAGTTCCATTGACTTGAGTCCAAAGGCACAGGAAAAAGAGATGTATCGCTGTGCCTGTACCTATCTGGAGATTTATCGGGGGGTGGGCTGATGTTTTTACACAGACCCATCTGCCCGGTAGACTACAGTCTATGTGATCAGACTGTAACGGTTTATCACAAAGACGGTGATTTTTATACCCAGAAGGTTTATGATAGGGCATTCCTTGACTACAAGAAGACACAATCGGTGGACAAGACCGGCAGTAAGGACGCAAATTCCTTTCTGCTAGTCATTCCTGGAAGCTCTCAAACGGTTTTTGTTGGGGATAAGGTATATGATGGTGTTGGACCGAAAATTGCCGACAGAGAGGCGTGGGCGTCTTTCATACCTACTAAAGTGCCGGGGTTAGTTGTAGTCAGCTATGCTGACCCTAAGAAGTGGAATGGTAAAGTCGTGCATACGGAGGCAGGCGGATGAGAACAAAGACAGAACTGTACCGCCTGCCTGATGGCACGGTTGCTTATTTGGAGATGAATTCCGTCAATCAGATCATCAAGGACAAGGGACTAGACCCCGCGGGAGATGTTCAGCGTTTCCACACAGCGAACGTGCTACGGCGGATAAAACGGTATATGCCGTTCCTCTCCGGTATGACCTACAAGGTTACGGTGGCGCAGACGGACATTTCCCGCCCCTATATCATCACCGATACGCCATATGCAAAGTATCTGTTCTACGGCAAGGTGATGATCGACCCGAAGATCAATGCTGCGGGATTTATGACCCCGGAAGGATGGCGCTCTCGTAAAGGCAGCGTCAAGGTCCTCACAAGCCGTGATCTCCAGTATAACAGGACAAAGAACCCTAACGCCGGGCCACGGTGGGATAGAGCTTTGTCAGCGGCTGAAGGCAAAGCAATGGCAGCTGACCTCCAGCGATATTTGAACAGGAGGTAGAACTATGTCAGTGCTTAATACGATCCGGAAATGGTTGGATACCTTTCCCGGCAATAAATACTTGCAGTCGCTTCAAGTGGACTACTTCTCCACAGAGCCTGGCAGCAGCAGTATTGCTCCTTCCGGGCTGATGGAGATCTCCCGCAAGGAAGACATCTTGGGCAACATCGTTGTAGAGAATCAGTATAACTTCGGTTTGTATTATGTCTTTGAAAAAGCTACCGACGATGATGAAGGCTCTACCCGGAATGCGGAATGGCTTATTGAATTCCAGCAATGGATACAAGAGCAAAGCATTCTTGGCTTGACCCCAAAATTTGGGGACGAACCGGAAACAGAACAGATAAAAGCACAAAACGGCTCTATCTACGGAGCTGATGAGGAAGGCACGGCCGTCTATATGGTGCAGCTTTCCGTGAACTATACTAAAAATTATGAGGTGAATTAAATGGCAAAGGATTTTAACGTTAGTGCAGGCGTAAAGGCTGCACGTAAGCTTCTGATGACCTTCGTTAATGTTTCCGATAATGCCGAGGCTCCTGAGTGGGAGTTGGTCGGTAGGGGCGTTGAGGAAAGCGCTCTGGAGCTTAATCCTAATACTGAAACTGTTACCGATATTTTGGGTATTACCGAAACTTCTGTAACAAAGTGGGAGCCGAAGCAGAGCCTTGACCCCAATACCGTCAAGGGCGGTTCTAAGCTTAACTTTAAGCTGCACAGTATTTGGCAGAATAAGACCCCTGAACTGCTGTCCAAGTTTGATGTGCTGATCGTGTACGCCTATGTTGGTGAAGGTACAACTTTTGATGCTGAAGTTCAGAAGAACTGCACTATCAACATCACTTCTATTGGCGGCAGTGCATATGTGGATATGCCCATTGAGATTCTGCTGTCCAACGATTCCCAGAAGGGTACAGTTGAAGTAGAAAACGGCGTTCCTACTTTCACAGCGGCGTAAATAAAAAAAGAATACCCCTTGCCTTATCGTAAGGCAGGGGGTATTTGATTATACGGAGGTTAAATATGAGACTTAGTACCGGTAAAGTAGCGTTTCCCATCGAGTTTGATAACGGGGATCGTCAAACAATATATTTCAATCCCAATGACCCCAATCTGTTTATTCGTTTAAAGGATTTTCAAAAGTGTTTGGAGGAAAGAACAGCCAATCTTACCGATGTGGCTTTAAAGACGGACGGAACACCTGAGCATAGTGAAAATGTTGAGGTTGTAGAAACGTTCAGAGAGATGCAAAAGGTTATCTGTGAGGAAATCGACAAAGCCTTTGGCGGCGAGATCTCCGGAATCGTATTTAAGCACTGTTCTCCTTTTGCCATTGTTGATGGCAATTACTTTATTATTCAGTTCGTGGAAGCAATTAAACCCGAAATTGAAAAACATGTAAATAAGGCAAATGCGGATGCGGCAGCAAAAATGCAAAAGCATATTGCAAAGTATTCCAAATGATTTGGGACCTGCCGATATCCGTTGAAATAGACGGCACAATGCACAAAATTCGTAACCGTTGCGACTACAGAGTAATCCTTGATGTGATTGCTGCACTAAATGATCAAGAACTGGCAATAGAAAACCGTGTGCAATGTGCTTTAATCATTTTCTACGAGGACCTTTCTCAAATAACGAATTTCGATGTGGCAACACAAGAAATGTTTCGAATCATTAACTATGGTGAGACGGAACAGTCTGACCAAGAAAAGCCTCAAATGATGGACTGGGAAAAGGATTTCAAAAACATTGCTCCACCGGTAAGCCGTATTTTGGGGTATGACATCCGCACTCCGGATAAATACACACATTGGTGGAGTTTTTTAGGCGGCTATATGGAGATCGGCGAATGCCTCTTTGCGACCGTTGTCTCTATTCGTCAAAAACTACGCAAAGGAAAAAAACTTGAGAAGTGGGAGCAGGAGTTTTTTAACGAAAACCGAGATATGGTAATCCTTCCTACAAAATATACAAAAGAGGAAGAAGAATTCCTTGCACTCTTTGAATAGAAAGGGGTGGTAATATGGGAGCTGCAGGTGGAGATGGTGCAATTGTCCTTTCCACGAGAATAGACACAGCAGGATTAAAAAAGGGCACAATGCTTGTAACAACAGAAGTCAATGTGCTTTCTAATAAATATAAACAAGCCGGGAACGAAGCCGGTAAATTCGGGAAAAAAGCATCCCAAGGCTGCAATACTGCAAAAAATGCTGTTTCATCTGTAAGTAGCACGTTGAAGAAGCTTGCTGTTCAGTTGGGCATTACCTTCAGTATCCGTGCTTTTTTAAACTGGAGTAATGCTGCTGGTCAGATGGCAACACAAACAGAGGCCAGCACACAGAGACTTGTCGATATTTACGGTGAGGCCAGTCAGGCTGTTGGCAATTTTATTGATGCGAATGCGAATGCCATAGGTATGTCAAAATCCTCTGCGGCCTCTTTTGCGTCGGTTTACGGTAACATATTCAGCACTTGGGCAGATCAGCAGACAAATGCAGCATTAACGACCCATTATCTTAATATGACTGCTGTTGTTGCCAGCAAAACAGGACGGGAAATGGCCGATGTACAGGAACGTATTAGATCTGGCCTGTTGGGAAATACGGAGGCTGTTGAAGATCTTGGCATTTTTGTCAATGTGAAAACGATTGAGATGACCGATGCCTTCAAAAAAATGGCAAACGGGAAAAGTTGGGAACAGCTGGACGCCTACACACAGTCGCAGATCAGAACCTTCGCAATCTTGGAACAAGCTACAGCTAAATACGGTGATGAGGTAGCCAATACTACAGCTTTGACAAGAGCAAGATTTTCAGCGGCTTATACGGACTTTCAAGCCACCTGGGGACAAGTCGTAAATAAAATTCTGATGCCTATTATGGAATGGGGAACGCGGGCGCTTACGTACTTAACCGGAGTGCTCCAAGGCTTGTTCGGAATCTCGAGTGAGACCGTTAGGCAATCAGATGCAATTGGGAGCTCGGTAAAGAAGCAAGAGGCGCTAACAGATGCCGTTAAAGAGACGGCAAAGGAGCAGAAAAAGGCAACGGCAGGTTTTGATGAGCTTAATGTGTTAAGCTCCGGAAGTGAAGGTGATTCTGAAGAGTCAAGTGCTGCATCGTCGGGCGGCCTTTCCAGTAACATTGCTGGTGCACCCGCATTTGAGGTTGATGCTTCGGCTCTTGAAGATGGTATAAAAAAAGGTGAAGAACTGAAAAAAGTCTTCGAACCACTGGCAAACATATTTAGCAATTTGGAGACAGCAGTATGGCTTGTTGTTGTAGCCTTTGCCGGCTTTTTGGCCGTAAAATGGCTTCTGAATTGGCTGACTAGCATAGGAAAAAAGGGAAAGGGAGCAACATCCGTTTTTCAAGGCTTTTTTGACAGTTTAGGAAAAGCAGGAGAAGCAATTGCTATACTGGGTGGCATTGCTCTTGTAATTGATAGTTTAGCTGATCTAATAACGGTCTTTTCCGAAAGCGGACTTAGTTTAGAAGAGGTTGGAGGCCTTTTAACGATAACACTTGGTGCTGTTGTTGCCGCCTTTGGCCTGCTTGGATTGATATTAAACCAGTTGAATCCAAGCTGGCAAACAATTGTTTTGGCAATCGTTGTTTTTGGCGGATTGGCGTTGGTGTTACACGAAATCACAGCTCTGATCACTGCCTTTTCGGAAAGTGGACTTAGTTTGCTAGAATTGCTGGGTAGTATGGCAATTGTACTGGGCATTGTAGTAGGCGCAATGCTAGCACTTGTACTGGCTGCAACATTGTTGGGAACAAATCCAATGGCACTGCTTGCAGTTGTGGCTGTTGCAGCGTCGCTTGCTCTGGTGCTTGGAGTTTTGGCATTGGCGTTACCGCCAATTTTGGATGCTTTTGGAGAATTTATCGTTAAAACTGCTCCTTCTCTTATTGTGGCTATGACTGTAATAGGAGTAGCAATTGAAAAAATTATATATGCTCTCGGTACAGTGCTGCCGCCGATCATTCGAGAAATTGGCGCCTTATTTGAGAAAGTGTTTAATGGCATAAGTAAGCTTGTCGATAAGGTAGGCGATAATGTAACCAAGATCCTGGTGGATGGAATTGGCGGGTTGATTGACAAGGTCCTCGATTCTATTATCGATTTTGTAAGCGAGGCTGGCCCTGCTGTCAACAAATTTGTCGACAACATAATCAGTGCCGTAACAAAGCTTATCAATTTTGTAATTTCTGGCATTGAATACATGGTGAACAGATTGGTCATCGACGGAATTAACGGCATAATCAATGGCATCAATAGTGTTGGCGAATATGTTGGTTTCACAATACCTTCGGTTCGCGAATTTACAATCCCAAGATTTATCCCGAAGCTTGCGCAGGGTGCTGTTCTGCCTCCCAATAAGCCGTTTATGGCCGTAGTCGGTGATCAAACGTCGGGTGTAAACATCGAGGCGCCTTTGGATACTATCAAGCAAGCACTTGCGGAAGTGATGTCTACCCAGGAACCCGGCGATATTGTAATTCGGTATACCGGTGATCTTGCCCAGCTTGGCCGTGTGCTAAAGCCTGTAATCGAGCGAGAAGAACGCCGCGTGGGTAGCAGTCTCATCAGAAAGGCGGGTACATAATGGAAAAATCGCAACTTTTCAAGATTGATGGCAAAAGCTATAATGTGCGCGTAACGAAACTGACCCGAAAGTTCTCCGTTATGGATACTGATAAAAGCGGTCGCACGTTGGATGGTGAAATGTACCGAGATCCCATCGGAACATTCTACAATTACACAATGGCCATTGCTCCTTGCACTGGCGACACCAAAGCTATGGACGCCTTTTGGGAAGCCATTTCCCAACCAAAGAAAAGCTTTGTTTGTGAGTTCCCTTATGGACAGACGACTCTCGTTCAAAAGATGTACGTTACCAGTGGTGAACAGGATCTTACAGGAATTTTTTCTGGGAAGTCTCGTTGGGGTGAGATGTCTATCAACTTCATTGCAATGGGACCTAAGGTGAAGCCATGAGTTTGAAAGTAAAATATATTGACGCCCCGGTTGGAGCGCAAGAGGCTGCCCAGGTCGAAGGACAAGGGCAGCCTTTCTCCGTTAAGTCTTTGGTTGCTTCCGGATCTGAAGACAGAGCTTATGCTACGCTAGAACCAGAAGGGTGGCCGCTGGATGGTAGTAGATGCATTATGGCGGATGATATCAAGGCCGGCTTCTGGAGTACAACTACATCTAAAAGAGAGATCGCAGTATTGGGTGAGGCTGTTTTGGGGCAGGCTGTTTTGGGTACGTCTGTTTCGACAGCTCAATTTGAGGGTACTCCGCCGCAGATCACCATGTCTTTCGATCAGAAGTATACCGCCAGTGGTATCTCCATTATATTTTCTCCTAGTACGGAGGAGTGGTGTACAGCAATTTGCGTTACCTGGTTCGATGGAGAAACCAAAAAAGCACAGGAAACTGCATATCCGACTGAAGCAAAATGGACGTTCCAGAGAGTAGTCGAGGGGTTTAACCGGATAACTGTTGAGATGCTGCGTACCAATTACGCTGGACATTTTGCAAAAATCCAAAGAATTGAGATTGGGCAAATACGCTGGTTTAGTCAAGAGGAAATCACATCGGTCCACATTGTTAACGAAGTAGATCCTACTTTGAGTGAACTGACTGTGGACACAATGCAGATTGATATTCACGACCAAAAAGGAACAGCGTTACTTCCTCAGAAGAATCAGAAAGTCGAATTATATCGTGATGATAAACTGTATGCGGTGCATTACATTTCCAGTAGTAGCAGGCAGGGAAAACAAGACTACACATTTTCTTGCCAGTCTGCTATTGGACTGTTGGATGATGAATATCTTGGTGGCGTTTATGGTGGTGTGGAGATAGAGTGCGTTCTAGACAATATTTTAGAAGGATTCTCTTATGAGCTTGATGATAGTTTTTCGGGATACAAGATTGTCGGATATCTGCCGATATGTACTCGGCGGGAAGCTTTACAGCAGATAGTTTTTTCTATCGGCGCCGTTGTTACCACACAAGGCAGTAGTAAGATACAGATCAAACCGTTGCCATCTGGGCTTTCCACTGCATTTAAAAGCAATGATATATTCCTAGGCGGCAAAGTGGAGACAGAGCCCCGCGTGGCGCGGGTCGAAGTTGTCGCGCATAAATACGCAGAATCCGCTGAGACAGAAACTTTGATGAATGATGAAGAGATCTCTGGCGGTGATGTGTTAGTTACTTTTTCAGAACCACACTACGAGTACAGTATTACCGGTGGAAAAATTACCAACAGAGGTGCGAACTGGGTAACCATTACTCCGGATGGTGTTGATCCACTGGACGGCATAACACCATATGGCAAGATTAGTTTGTCAGGCAAGAAATATCTGCACAGTACGATCCGCCATATTTGGAGAAATGCAGAGGCCGCTTCTGACGAGCAAAACAATGTTTTCGCTGTTGAGGAAGCTACGTTGGTACACGGTGGTAATGTTGAGAATGTTCTAAATCGACTTCGAGCAATATCCAAGCGCCGGCAGATATTGTCGCAGGAAGTGGCCGTTTCTGATCAGCAGGCAGGACAACAACTGGTTTCGGTAAGTCCCTGGGGCGGTTTTCTGAAGGGATATATTACCTCTATGGAGAGCGATCTTACTTCCGCCGGACATACCGCATCGGTAAAAATACTAGGCGGCGAATTAGATCCCGAAGAATTCCGGTATTCAGGTCAACTCCGCTCTGGCGACATGGAGGGATTGTGTTGATGGAATTTATTACTGATCGTACTGAAGCAGATGTGCTTCTTGGTAATGCAAAAGGACGATACAGATTTACGGATTTGAACCGCGTTGAACGAGCTGTGCAGGAACTATGCAATCTCGGCAATCAATTGGGCTATGAACTTAATTTACCCACAAAAACAGACTGGGGACCTCCTGGCATGTTCCCGTCAGATAGTTGGCCAACAGATAGCCAAATGAAGCGATATCTCAGCAATGTATCAAAATTGTGTGAGCTGTTCTCTGTGGATTCAAGTAATGTCCCTCAAACCGCTGATGCACTTGACTGGCAAGGGGCCAACGCAATTGAAGAGGCGTTGCTGCTTGTATATCAAGAAATTAAGGGAAGACAAACATAGTATTGTGGCGCGGGTTACGCCGGAAAGGAACATTTTATGAAAGATAGAGTCTCGAGATCACCTGGTCAATACAAAGCGGTGATAAACGGTGTGGAAAGTGTAATCACCTTGACACGAGACGACCAACCGGAAGTCGAAGGAACTCCTTACAACAAGGAATCGGTTCTCCCTGATGATGTAGCAAATGATCTTTGCCCGGGAATTGATGATCCCACACCTGCAGATGCTTTTCGAAAAATAAAAGAAGGACTTGATCGGCTTACGATTACAGAAGATGAATCGGAGTTGCAAAAGCCATTAAGTGTTGCTTCGGGAGGAACCGGCGCAACAGACGCGGATGCAGCTAGAGCTAATCTGGGCGCTGCTCCGACTTCTCATAACCACTCTGCGTCTAACATTACAAGTGGCACACTTGCGATCGCGCGTGGCGGAACCGGCGCAACAAGTGCAAGCGCCGCTAGAGACAAACTCGGAATTGGCTGTACACGGGTGTGGGACGGCACGTTAGACGCTGCTGGCGAAAAGGCAAAATTCACTCACACTGGAGAATATAGCCATTTCATAATTGTAGGCAAGCCAAGTAGTACCTACAATTCAACGCTGGTTATACCTGCTGTTTTTTTAGGAAATGGTACAAAAATTCAGTTCCAGTTGACGGACGAAAGCTACTATATAACTCTCTATGTACAGTGGGATACGAAGGCCACTGTTACGGTTGAGATTAAATCTATGCCTAACAGTAGCGCTGAAATCACCAAAATCTATGGCATAATTTAGGAGGTTTGCTATGCAAATAAAAATTGATGCGCAAGGCTTTGTCTTGAGTTATGCGATTGTTGGAAATATCGAAGGCGGTTTCGAAGTTGAATTGCCCTCTAATTTTGACTATGAGGCTTTCCAAAACTCGCCGCATTGCTACAAATACGAGAATGGTACGCTCGTAAAGGACGAGGTCAAAGCAAATGCGCTGCTGAAAGAAACGGAAAAATGCAAGCTTAGGCAGTTGCGGAAAATCGAGTGTTTTCCTATTATCAACCGGGGGCAACTCTGGTACAGCGCACTCAGTGCCGAACGGGTGGACGAACTTAATGCTTGGTACACTGCTTGGCTGGACGTTACAGAAACGTACATTATCCCCGAAAAGCCAGATTGGCTAAAGGAGTGAAAGTATGAGTTACGAAAAACAAAACTTTACTGACGGTGAAGTGTTGAATGCAAAGCAGTTGAATCACATTGAGGATGGATTATCACACCTTTATGGTGAAGATTGTGAAAATTCCGGCGTTGCTTCTCATGCTGAAGGCAAGCAGACAACGGCTTCCGGAGACTATGCCCACAGCGAGGGGGAAAACACCAATGCAAGTGGGCGGGCTTCCCACGCAGAGGGCAAAGAAACGAGGGCCAGCGGCGCACATTCCCATGCCGAAGGCAATGGTACGACTGCAGGTGGTGTACAGGCCCACGCCGAGGGAGCTTATTCTAGTGCTTCTGCAAATCAAGCGCATGCCGAGGGCAATGGTACGACTGCAAGTGGTGTGCAATCGCATGCAGAAGGTTACCACACCACAGCGAGCGGGCAAGCATCTCATGCGGAGGGCGCTTATTCTAAAGCAAGTGCAAGATTTGCCCATGCTGAAGGGTATAGCGCAATTGCAAGCGGTGAACAATCCCACGCCGAGGGTCAAGCCACAACCGCAGGAGGAATATGTTCTCATGCCGAGGGCAGAGGAACAAAATCCTCTAATTCATTTTCTCATGCCGAGGGGCTGAATACTACTGCGAGTGGGGAAACTACACACGCAGAGGGTAATGGAAGTGTTGCGAGCGGTTCTATATCACACGCAGAGGGGTGGGGTACTATTGCTGCGGGGCAGGCACAACACGCACAAGGCAGATACAACATAGAAGACAGGAATGGAGTATATGCAGACATTATTGGAAACGGGTCGGGCCTTTCGAATCGTTCCAATGCCTTCACAGTCGACTGGCAGGGCAACGGTAATTTTGCGGGTAATTGCAGCAGTTTAGGCGCGGACTATGCAGAATATTTCGAGTGGGCAGACGGTAACCGCGATTGCGAAGACAGAGTTGGCTTCGTGGTAGCCCTGGACGGTGAAAAGATCCGATTTGCCACTGCTGACGACGACATTTTGGGCATTATCTCCGGAACGGCTGCAGTGCTTGGGGATACTGCTGAATGGGAGTGGTGCGGCAAGTATCTCACAGATGAATTTGGCAGAGCAATCACCGAGCGTGTCGAGCTGTTTGACACGGAAAAAGACGAAGAAACGGGCGAAGAAAAGCAAGTGTCTTTGGGTTTTTATGATGTGCCGAAGGTCAATCCGGACTATGATGCGAATTTGGATTATGTTCGCAGAAAAGACAGGCCGGAGTGGGCAGTGGTTGGCTTGCTGGGCAAGCTGTTTGTTCGGGATGATGGCACCTGTCAAGTAAACGGTTATGCCTGTGTTGGCGCGGACGGCATTTTAACTGCAGCTGCGGAAAAGACCAATATGAGAGTTCTGTCAAGAACTGCGGACAATATCATCCGTGTATTGCTGAAATAAGGGAGGACTATTTATGAGTTTTAAGATTGCATATTGTGCAGGTCATTACATCGACACTCCCGGCAAGCGAGTGTCGAAGAAATTCGACAAGGACCAGACGAGAGAGTGGGTCTTAAACGACCGGGTGGCAGATCACTTTGCGAAGGCAGCGGCAGAATATGAGGGCGTGGAGCTTCTGCGAACCGACGATCCTACCGGAAAGAAGTTTATCGACATCCCGGACCGCTGCGCCAAAGCAAACAAGTGGGGTGCTGACATCTATATCGATATGCACCACAATGCCGGCATCGGCGGCAAATCCGGCGGTGGCATTGTCGCGTTTTCTTATCCCGGCTCTAAAAAGGGTAAGGAATACCGGGATGCTATTTACAATGCCTGCATTGTTGCCGGTGGGCTGAAGGGAAACCGATCCCAGCCGAAGCAGGAAAAGGCCTTTGACAGCCTGTACTTAACGAATATGCCCGGTGTGCTTATGGAGTATGGCTTTATGGATTCCAAGACGGATGCTCCGATCATCTTGACGGATGCTTACTCCAAGCTGGTTGCCTATGCCACAATGGAAGGCATCGCAGAGGTGGCCGGACTAAAGAAAGCTGCGGACAAGCCGGAGAAAAAAGAGGAGACGCCGAAGGAGGAAAGCTATAGTCTGAAACAGTTTGTCAAGGATGTGCAGAAGGCTTGCGGCGCGGGTGTGGACGGCATCGCCGGCCCGGAAACCCTTTCCAAGACCGTAACCTTATCTGCAGAGAGGAACAGCAAGCACAAGGCTGTGAAGGCTGTGCAGAAACGGCTGGCGGTGTTGGGTTATAAGCAGGTGGGTGCTGCTGACGGTGTTGCCGGAGCGAAGTTTACATCGGCTGTAAAAGCATTCCAAAAGGACAACGATTGTTGGGTCGACGGAGAGATCACCGCCGGCAACAAGACCTGGAAGAAGCTTCTGGGTATGCAGTAAGGAGGGCTAGATATGAGTGAAGCAATCGTTGTTGCTATTCTTGGCTTTGCTGGAACCTTGCTGGGAAGCCTTTTCGGCATTCTGGCAGCACAGAAATTAACCCAATACCGTTTGGTCCAGGTGGAGGAAAAAGCCAAAAGCAATCAAGAACGCACACAGGGCCTGGAGGACCGCGCCACGCGGCTGGAGGGTCGTATGACAGAAGCAGAACATGACATCCGGGATCTGAAAAAATTTCATCCCCCCAAGCCTATAAATTAAGGAGGAAATACATATGGACATTTTGAAGAACATTGCGGCCTTGATCAAGGTCAAGACCATCGTAACACTGGTGGTGATCGCGGTTTTTGCCTATCTGGCACTGACCGGCGCCATCACTGCTGACAATGTGATGATCGTGGTTTCCACTGTCATTGCATTCTACTTTGGCACACAAACGGAGAAAAAGTAATAATTATCCCCCTCCTTGGTTCAATCAACCGAGGAGGGGGATTTTTTTACAGTTTCTCTGCAATGCGTGCAATGAATATCTTGTTGGAGGGTAGAATATCCGTCTGAAAATAGTAATTCCAGGTTTCCAGATTGCGCCGTATCCACGCGTCGTGAATTGCGTACCGGATCGCCCGCTCAACGCAACGTACATCACTGATGCTACAAAGCTTTGCAACAGTCGGGTAAACTTCCTTCAACAATAGGTTTGGGTTACTTGCAAAAATAGGAATGGCGGCAACTAAACACCGATACCCAGACAATTTTGGATTAAAATCGAGGGTATGAAGGATCTTTACTATATCCATCGGTGCGTCGTAATGTGTAGTGTACAACTCATCAAGGCAATTTTTGATGTGTTGTGCGTGAAAGGGTATGCGTACTAGGCTGCCAACACATAGGCGTTCTGCCTCTGCTATAATATAATCGTTAATTATGTCGGTCGTAACAACTATCGCTTGGGGCAGGAAGGGTTTTGCTTCGTCTAAAACTGTAAATCCGTCTTTAGGCCACAAGTTTAAGTCAATGACAAAACCGTCCGGCCTGATATACTGGAGCATATCAACAACCGGGTAGCTGTCCATACAGGCGTGAATTTCCCATTCATCTTCCAGTGCCTTCGATAAATGTTTGACCAAGTTTTCCGAGTGCTGGGCAATAAGTAGTTTCCGCATATGATCATCCTCTTTTAAATATATTTTGAAATCATATTGCGGTGTACAGCCTACGCAATAGCCTACGCAGTAGAAACGGATTTTACTGTTTTTGTCTGTATTTTATACAATACATTTGAAATGCAACCGGAGACTTTTTTGAACAAAAAGTCCTGATTTCACCTTAAAATGCGGTAAAATCAGGACTTTGGCGGAGTGAGAGGGATTTGAACCCTCGCGCGCTGTTTAGACGCCTACTCCCTTAGCAGGGGAGCCCCTTCGGCCTCTTGGGTATCACTCCGAATAAAAAGTATTTTTGATTGCCAAAGTATTCTAGCATAGGGTCTGCCGTTTGTCAAGGGAAAAAGTAATTATGGAAATGACAAAAAGACCTTTTTTGCACTGCAAAATCAATATTAACTTATAAAACTATATATTGTGGTTTGTGTTGACTTTAACCCACAAAATGTATATAATAAACTGGATAAATTATGAGAAAGTTTGGCAGGTAAAGTTATGGCGAATATGAAACAGGAACAATACGGCAACTCCAGCATTTCAATGCTGAAGGGCGAAGAACGGGTGAGAAAACGCCCTGCGGTTATCTTTGGATCTGATGATCTGGAAGGCTGCAAACACGCCGTGTTTGAGATTCTTTCCAATGCAATTGACGAGGCCAGAGAGGGTCATGGAAACACCATTATCGTTACAAGATATGAGGATTTGTCCATTGAAGTTGAGGACTTTGGCCGCGGCTGTCCTGTGGATTACAATGAGAAGGAAAAACGCTACAACTGGGAACTGGTATTCTGTGAAATGTATGCCGGCGGCAAGTATAGCGAAACCGGCGAAAACTATGAGTATTCTCTTGGCTTGAACGGTCTCGGTTCTTGTGCGACCCAGTATGCTTCCGAATTCTTTGATGCTACTATTCGCAGAGATGGCTATCGTTATGACCTGCATTTTGAAAAAGGCAGGAACAAGGGTGGCTTGAAGAAGGAACCGACAGACCGGAAAAAGACCGGCTCGTTATTCCATTGGCGTCCTGACAAGAACGTCTTTACAGACATTAACATTCCGGTGGAATATTACCGGGATGTGTTGCGGCGACAGGCGGTGGTCAACCCGGGCGTTACCTTCCAGTTCCGCAATCAGGTTGGTTACAAATTTGAGACAGAGGAATATTGCTATCAGGACGGCATTAAACAGTATATTGAGGAAATGGTGGAGGAAAAAGCCTTTACTATGCCTGTGTTTTGGGAAGCAGAACGCCGGGGACGGGATGCAGAAAACCGTCCGGAGATGAAATTGAGAATCACAGCATCCTTCTGCTTTTCCAAGTCCTTTAGCCATAGCGAGTATTACCATAACTCCTCTTGGCTGGAGTATGGCGGCAGCCCTGACCGGGCAGTACGGTCCGGTTTTGTAGCCGCCTTCGATAAGTTCTTGAAGGAGAACAATAAGTATAACAAAAACGAAAGTAAGATCATTTTCCAGGATATTCAGGATAGTCTGGTTATCGTAACCAACTGTTTTTCAACCATTGGCTGCTTTGAAAACCAGACAAAGAAGTCTGTCAATTCCAAATTTACTCAAGAGGCAATGACGGCTTTCTTTAAGGATAAGCTGCAGATTTGGTTTTTGGAAAACAAGCAGGAAGCAGACCGGGCTGCCGAGCAGGTGCTGATTAACAAACGTGCCCGGGAAAGCGCGGAAAAAACCAGAAGCAGTGTCAAGAAAAACTTGATTGCCAAGGTGGACATTGCCAACCGGGTACAGAAGTTTGTAGATTGCAGAAGCCGGGATACCAATGTCCGGGAACTGTATATCGTTGAGGGCGATTCCGCATTGGGTAGCGTCAAATTGAGCCGTGACGCAGAGTTTCAGGGAATCATGCCGGTGCGCGGTAAGATTTTGAACTGTCTGAAAGCAGACTACAATCGTATCTTTGCCTCTCCGATTATCACCGATCTTATGAAAGTGCTGGGTTGTGGCGTTGAGCTTGAGGGGAAGAAAGCCAAGGAACTTTCCTCCTTCAATATCGAAAATTTGCGTTGGAATAAAGTTGTAATTTGTACTGACGCGGACGTGGACGGCTTCCAGATTCGCACTTTGATTTTAACAATGCTTTATCGGCTTTGTCCCACATTGATCCGGGATGGCTATGTGTATATTGCCGAGTCTCCTCTGTTTGAGATCAATTGCAAGGAAAAAACGTGGTTTGCCTACAATGAAGCGGAAAAGGTGAAGATTCTGAAGGAGCTGGAAGGGAAGAAGGTCACCATTCAGCGCTCCAAGGGTCTTGGTGAAAATGATCCGGAAATGATGTGGATGACAACCATGAATCCGGAGACCCGGCGGCTCATTAAGGTCATGCCGGAGGATGCGGAGCGTACTGCCCACTATTTTGATGTTCTTTTGGGTGACAACCTGGCAGAAAGAAAGAACTTTATTGCAGACAACGGCGCCAGATATCTGGAACTGGCGGATATTTCTTAAGAGAGGTTCAAAATGGCACGAAAGAAGAAAGAACCGGAACAGAATAAAAAGAGGATTAATACCGATGACATTGTAGGTCTCGTTGGCTCTACCACGGAGCAGGCGATCTCTGAAACGTTGGAAATCAACTACATGCCATATGCCATGAGTGTAATCGTTTCCCGCGCAATTCCGGAAATTGACGGTTTTAAACCCAGCCACCGGAAGCTGCTTTATACCATGTATAAAATGGGCCTTCTCAATGGCGGGCGTACCAAATCTGCCAATATTGTTGGTCAGACTATGCGACTGAATCCTCACGGTGATGCGGCAATTTATGAAACGATGGTGCGTCTTGCCAAGGGCAATGAGACTTTGCTACACCCCTTTGTGGATTCCAAGGGTAACTTTGGTAAAGTGTTTTCCCGGGACATGGCATATGCAGCTGCCCGTTACACCGAGGCAAAGCTGGACAACATTTGCGTAGAACTATTCCGTGACATCGATTTTGACACAGTTGACATGGTGGATAATTATGATTCCACAATGAAGGAACCTTCTTTGCTGCCTACCTCCTTTCCCAATGTGTTGGTGTCTGCCAACCAGGGCATTGCGGTGGGCATGGCAAGCAACATCTGTTCCTTTAATTTGAAAGAGGTTTGCGATACTGCCATCGCTTTGATGGAAAATCCGGACCATGATATTTTGGAAACATTGCCCGGGCCGGATTTCTCTACCGGCGCAGAGCTTCTTTTTGATGAAGCAGCTACCCGGGAAATTTACTCCACCGGTCGGGGCAGCTTTAAACTGCGGGCAAAGTGGCATTATGAAAAGACCGGCAATCTAATTGAAATTACCGAAATTCCGTATTCCACAACCAGTGAAGTGATTATGGATAAGGTTGCCGAGCTTATCAAAGCAGATAAAATCAAGGAAATCACGGATATGCGCGATGAAACAGATTTGAATGGTCTGAAACTGACTATTGATCTGAAACGTGGCGTTGATCCCAACAAATTGATGCAGAAGCTGTTCCGCCTGACCCCGCTGCAGGATAGCTTTGCCTGCAACTTCAACATTTTGATTGCAGGCATGCCTAGAGTTTTGGGTGTTGGTGAAATTCTGGAAGAGTGGACAGCTTGGCGTACGGAATGTGTTCGCCGCAGACTCTATTTCCAGATCCAGAAGAAAGAGGACAGACTCCATCTGCTCAAAGGTCTGGAACGGATTTTACTGGATATCGATAAAGCAATTGCGATCATTCGGGAAACGGAACTGGAAAGTGAAGTTGTGCCCAACTTGATGATCGGTTTTGGTATTGACGAAATTCAGGCCAATTATGTGGCGGAAATCAAGCTGCGCAATATCAATAAAGAATATATCCTTAAACAGCTTCGCGCAGTATCCGATTTGGAGAAAGAAATTGCCCAGTTGAGCGATACGCTTAAGAGCAGCAGAAAGCTGAAAAATCTGATTATTTCTGAACTGAAGCAGGTAGCCGACAAATTTGGAAAACCCCGGAAGACAGAAATCATCTATGAGACCGAACAGATTGAGCCGGAAAGTGAAGAGGAGGATATTCCTGATTATCCGGTAACACTCTTTGTATCTAAAGAGGGCTATCTGAAGAAGATTACCCAACAAAGCTTGCGAATGTCCGGTGAACAGAAATTCAAGGAAGGGGATAGTCTGGCGTTTTCCAGAGAAACTACCAATAAGGCAGAAATCCTCGTCTTTACGGACAAGTACCAATGCTATAAGTCCAGACTTTGCGATTTTGATGACAGCAAAGCCTCGCTCCTTGGTGATTATCTGCCTCAAAAGCTGGGTATGGATCCAAGTGAGACGGTGCGACAGGTGATTCTGCCCGGCGATTACAAGGGATTTGTTCTATTCTTCTTTGAAAACGGAAAAGTGGCAAAAGTGCCGCTAAATGCCTATGAAACAAAGGCGAATCGCCGTAGACTTACCGGTGCATACTCTGACAAGTGTCCTTTGAAGGCAGCCATTGCTCTGGAAAAGGATGAGCAGGTGGTGCTGTATTCTACGGACGGCCGCGCTGCGATTGTGTCCAGCGCCCAATTGCTGCCCAAGACAACCCGCAATACCATTGGTGTTACGGTAATGAGCCTGAAGAAAAAGGCCGTCCTTGATAAGGCAATGCTCTTTAGCGATAGCGGCATCGTGAATGCCAGCCGCTATCGCAGCAGAAATATCCCCACATCAGGCGCATTGCTCAAAGAGGAAGACTCATTGGAAAAGCAGATAAGCTTTGATATGTAAGAAGAAATCCCCTTCGGGGGATTTCTTGCAGTTGGAGGGAAATATGGATAAAGTTGGAAAATTCACAATGGATGGACTGAAGACAGTTGTCGGCTGCGCGTTATTTGCGTTGGGCTTCAACTTGTTTTTAGTGCCGAACGGAATTAATTCCGGCGGTATTACCGGTCTTTCTATGGTGTTTGTGAGCCTGACAAATATTGGATCTGTGGGCCTTTTGACCGCTATAATCAATTTGCCGCTGTTTATCTTGGCAGGAATTAAAATCGGCAAGCGCTTTTTTGTGGGCTCACTGGTTGGAATGGCTTTTTGCTCGGTGTTTATTGATTTGTTTGCCCAGATTCCCCATCCGGAAACAGAGCCTTTGGTGGGCGCGCTGTACGGCGGCGCACTATGCGGTCTTGGCCTTGGTCTGGTGTTTTATACCGGCGGTTCTACCGGCGGCTCGGACATTCTGGTGCGTATGTTAAAGCGCAAGTGGCCCAATACGCCGATTGGAACAATTACCATTTGCTTTGATATGCTGGTGGCTGCATTGACCGGTTTCGTATTTCGGGATATTACCCGCGCGCTTTACAGCGGCGTGGCCATTTTTATTGCCGGGCAAGTGGTGGATGCGGTGGTTTATCGCTTTGACTATTCCAAGGTGGCCCTGATCATAAGCAAAAACTATGAGCAGATTGCTGCTGCCATTGGCACGCGGCTGGGACATGGTGTTACCTATCTGCATGGGGAGGGCTTTTACACCCATAATAATACCAAGGTAGTTTTGACTGCTGTGAAGCGACATCACCTTGCAGAACTAAAACGTTTGGTGGCGGAGATTGACCCGGATGCATTTATTATTTTGCAGGAGGCTCACCAGGTTTTGGGAGACGGTTTTGCGCGATATTCCAAGGACGCTTTGTAACATGGACAATGAAATTTTTGTCGACAGAAACCATTGACATTTTCTGCGTTTGTGGTAGAATACTAGCAGATGCAAAGGCAATGCGAAAGCCAAGCGGTACGAAGGCACAAGAAGCGAGAGGGGAATGGTGAAAGCCCTTTGCCTGATTTCTGCAAGCCACTTTCAAGCCGCCCGGGAGGACCGGGACGGGCGCTCCCGTTACAGAGTAACTAAGATGTCCCTTGCGGGATGAATTAGGGTGGTACCGCGAACAACTTCGCCCCTATTTGTGGGCGAGGTTTATTTTTTTGTATTTTCGTACGGAGGTAAATCCAATGAGTAAAAAAGCCTATGGTGTAAACGAGCTGCGTGAGATGTTTTTGCGCTTTTTTGAAAGCAAGGGACATCTGACACTTCCCAGTTTTTCCCTGATTCCCCAGAACGACCAGTCCTTGCTGCTGATCAATTCCGGCATGGCACCGATGAAACCTTATTTCAAGGGTGAGGTGGAGCCGCCCCGTCGCAGAGTCTGCACCTGCCAGAAGTGTATTCGTACCGGTGATATTGAAAACATCGGTAAGACTGCCCGTCACGGCACCTATTTTGAGATGCTGGGCAACTTCTCTTTCGGTGATTATTTTAAGAAGGAAGCAATCAGCTGGTGTTGGGAGTTCCTGACCAAGGTTGTTGGTCTGGAGGAGGATCGCCTGTACCCCTCAATTTATGAGAACGACGAGGAAGCCTTCAAGATCTGGAATGAGGATATTGGTATTGCTCCCGAGCGGATTTTCCGTTTTGGTAAGGAGGATAACTTCTGGGAGCATGGCTCCGGTCCTTGCGGTCCATGCTCCGAGGTTTACTACGATCGGGGTGAGAAGTATGGTTGCGGCGAGCCCGGCTGTACTGTTGGCTGCGAGTGCGACCGCTATATGGAAGTGTGGAACAACGTGTTCTCCCAGTTTGATAACGACGGCAACGGCAACTACACCGAACTGGTACAAAAGAACATCGATACCGGCATGGGTCTGGAGCGTTTGGCAGTTGTCTGTCAGGACGTCAACAGCTTATTTGATGTGGACACGGTTATGAATATTACCAACCATGTTACATCCATTACCGGAGCTTCTTACGGACAGAGTGTGAAAACTGACGTGAGCCTGCGTGTTATTACAGACCATATCCGCGCTTCTACCTTCATGATTGCGGATGGCGTACAGCCTGCCAACGAGGGCCGTGGTTATGTTCTGCGCCGTTTGCTGCGCCGTGCAGCGCGTCATGGCAAGCTTTTAGGTGTCAACAAACCGTTCCTCTATGAAGTGGTTGAAACGGTTATTCAGGAGAACGAGAGCCACTACACCTACCTGCGTGAACGGGCAGAATATATTATCCGTGTTGTACGCAATGAAGAAGAGAACTTCGCCCGCACTATCGACACCGGTATGCGTATCTTTGGAGAGAAGCTTGCCGAGCATAAAGCAAAGGGTGAAAAGATGTTCTCCGGTGAAGATGCATTCCTGCTTTCCGATACCTACGGTTTTCCTATCGATCTGACAGTGGAAATGCTGGAAGATGAGAGTATGGACGTTGACATGGAACGGTTTTATGCCTGCCGTGAGGAGCAGAGAGTTCGTGCCCGTGAGGCCCGTAAGGCTCTGGGTGACCTTGGTTGGGCCGGCATTGATTTTGGCTCTGACGTAACGGCTACCGATTTTGTCGGCTATGATGTGAATAACTGTGAGGCAAAAGTCGTTGCTGTCTGTGTGGGCGAAGAGGTTACCGGTTCTATTGCCGGTGGTGAAAAAGGCGTTATCGTTCTGAACAAAACTCCGTTCTATGCGGAAATGGGTGGTCAGTGCGCTGACTGTGGCGTGATCCTGGTTGGTGACAGCCGTTTTGAGGTTACAGATGTGCAAAAGGACAAAGGCGGCAGATATCTTCACAGCGGCACATTGCGTAGTGGTACGATTAAGGTAGATGATGTGGTTTGCGCCAGCATTGATGTGGAACGCCGCAAAGCAATTATGCGCGCTCACTCTGCAACGCACCTGCTGCAGCAGGCGTTGAAGCAGGTTCTGGGTGACCATGTTCATCAGGCTGGCTCCCTGGTTGGTCCGGACCGTCTGCGTTTCGATTTTACCCACTACTCTGCTGTGACTGCTGATGAATTGGCAAAAATTGTTGCCATGGTCCAGTCCGCCATATTGGAAGGCTACAGCGTTGATGTGCGGGAAATGCCCATTGAGCAGGCAAAGGAAATGGGCGCGACGGCACTGTTCAGCGAAAAGTATGGTGATACCGTTCGTGTCGTCAATATGAGTAATTACTCCATTGAGCTTTGTGGCGGCACCCATTTGGATAATACTGCCAAGGTTGGTCCGTTCCGTATTGAGAGTGAAAGTAGTGTAGCCTCCGGTGTGCGTCGTATTGAGGCTGTGACCGGTAAGGTTTGCCTTGACCAGATGGATCTTGCACAACAGAGAGTTTACAATGCCTGCAGTATTCTGAAAACAAAGCCCAGCGAATTGGCCCAGAAACTGGAAATCCAGATTGACGAAATCAAGGAACTTAAGCGGGCCATTGAGGCTTTCAAGGCCAGAGAGGCTGCCGGTGAGGTGGATCAATTCCTCTTCGGCGCCCGGGCTGTTGAGAATTTCCGTGTGATTACCGCTGTTCTTCCCAATGCAAACGCAGACAAACTGCGTCAGATGGGCGATGTGCTGCGGGATAAGGCGTCGGATGTGATTGCAGTGTTGGCAACTGTTGCAAATGAGAAGATCACATTTTTGGCTGTTTGCGGTAAGGATGCGGTTGCCAAGGGAATCCGTGCCGGCGATCTGGTAAAAATGGTCTGCACTACCTGCGGCGGCAGCGGCGGCGGCAAGCCGGACAGCGCAATGGGCGGCGGTAAGGATGTGCTGATGCTGGACAATGCATTGGCGAAGGTCGACGATTTCGTTGTATCTAAAATCTGATTGTAAGGACGCTGCGTAAAAGCAGCGTCCTTTTGCAGAAAGAAAAGGAGTGGCGTATGCGCAAATTGATGTGGTTCACCATTGGTTTTGCCGGTGCGTGTATTACCGGGATTTATTTGCTTTCCGGGATTTGGCTTGTGCTTATTGCTCTTTCTTGCTTTTTGGCTGGCGGTGTTTTTTGCCTATACCGAAAAAAGATTGGCCTTATTGTATTAGTGATTACCGTTGGTTTTGGCGCTGGTGTGACTTGGTTGCACATTCATGACACGATATATCTGGAAACCGCCCGAAACTTTGATGGAAAAACGATTGCAGAAGAAATTGAGATTACTGACTATAGCTGGGAAACAAGTTATGGAATTGCAGCAGAAGGAACGATCACACTGAATGGTAAGCAGTTGCATGTTTATGTCTATTCAAAGGCTGAAGCGCTATTGCCTGGGGATGTTGTAAAAGGTGAATTCAGGCTTCGCTTCACAGCAGATGGCGGCGAGGAAGAGGCGACGTATCATCCCGGTAAGGGAATCTTCTTGCTGGCCTATGCCAATGATGCCGTAACGGTGCAGCGTCCGGATTCGATTCCCGATAAATTCTTTACTGCTAAACTGCGCAGAAGTATTCAAAATACTTTGGATGCAGTTTTCCCGGAGGATACCGCCCCGTTTGCGCGGGCGCTTTTATTGGGAGATAGTTCCAAATTGTCCCAGTTGGATGACATTGCTTTTAAAATCAGCGGTATTCGGCATGTGATTGCTGTTTCCGGATTGCATGTAACGATTTTGTTTACGCTTGTGTATACTTTTGCCGGGAAACACCGGATAATCACTGCGTTGCTGGGAATACCGGTTTTGGTTTTATTTGCAGCAATTGCCGGTTTTACACCGTCAATTGTTCGGGCGTGTATTATGCAGTGTCTAATGATTTTAGCGCTGCTGCTGAAAAAAGAGTACGATTCGCCGACAGCGCTGGCTTTTGCAGTGCTTGTAATGCTACTGGTGAACCCATGGAGCATTACCTCTGTCAGCTTTCAGCTTTCTGTGGGATGTATGGTCGGTATTTTCTTATTCAGCGGAAGAATCAGCCGTTTTCTTATGCGGATTCTTTGCGTGCCCGGAGATAAGTCAATCCGGGCGCGCCTGGGCAGGTGGTTTGCGGGCGGTGTGTCGGTGACAGTATCTGCTACAGCAGTCACAATGCCGTTGAGCGCTTATTACTTTGGTAGTATCAGTGTTGTTGGGATTTTAACAAATTTGCTGACGTTGTGGATTATTTCCTTTGCTTTTTACGGCATTATGTTTGCTTGTGCTATCGGCGCAGTTTGGATTAAAATGGGGACGATTATTGCATGGGCAGTATCTTGGGCGCTTCGGTATGTTTTGCTGGTGGCAAGGCTGCTGTCCAGACTGCCTGCAGCGTCTGTATATACGGACAGTATTTATGTACTGTTATGGCTTGTATTCTGCTATGTGCTACTGGCTGCATTCTTGTGGGGAAAGCGAAAGCATCCCTTTGTGTTTACTATTTGTGTGGTTGTTGGGTTGTGTTTGTCATTGGTGGCATCCTATTGGGAACCGAAAACTGATGATTTTTCAGTTACCATATTGGATGTGGGACAAGGTCAGTCCATTGTGATTCAAGCGAATCAGCAGACCTTCTTGGTTGACTGCGGCGGTGACAGTGGTACGAGTGCGGCGGATATAGCCGCGCAACACCTGCTGTCCCGCGGCATTACAAGGTTAGACGGACTGATTCTGACGCACTATGATGCCGATCACGCAGGGGGCGCGCAATCACTTTTGTATCGCGTACCTGCAGATGCCATATTTTTGCCGGATAGTACCGATGACGGTGATATAAAAGTGCAGCTTGCGAAAACCTATGGCAATAAAATTCAATGGGTAACACAGACCACTCAGCATGCCGGAAATTGGGGCACATTTACACTTTTTCCCGGTGGGGACAATAAAGATGATAACGAAAGCGGTTTGTGCATCTTGTTTCAGTGGGAAGATTGTGATATACTGATAACCGGAGACTGGTCCATTGCGCAAGAGATCGCCCTTGTTCAATCGGTAGAGCTTCCGGAACTGGAATTGCTTGTTTTAGGACATCACGGCGCAAAAACATCTACATCATTGCCACTATTAAGTGCTACCACTCCAAAGGCGGCGGTGGCATCTGTTGATGCGGATAATGCTTACGGACATCCCTCGCAGGAAGTGCTTCAGCGACTGGAGATGTTTGGCTGTCGGGTTTGGCGAACGGATTTGGACGGAACGATTACATTTGGGAGGTGAACCTCATGGCAACGCAACATAATCAAATGCAGGGTATTCAAAGCTTAAAAGCTGCCTTGAAAGAAAAACGAGTGGATCGTTTATATATTTTCCATGGAGAAGAAACCTTCCTGCTGCACTATTATTTACAGCAAATGAAAAAGGTTCTGGTTGATGACTTAACAGAGTCCTTTAACTTTCATAAGCTGACGAAAGAAAACTTTGACATCCGTAGTTTTACAGATGCTGTGGAAAGCCTTCCTATGATGGCGGAAAACACGTTTGTTTTGGTGGACGATGTTGACTTTTTCAAACTTCCGGAAGGGGAGCGAGAAAAGGTTACCGCTATTTTGAATGATATTCCGGATTACTGCACGGTTGTGTTTACATTTGAAACGGCACCCTGGAAACCGGACAAGCGTTTTAAAAAGCTGTGGGGAGCGATATGTAATAACGGACAAATTGTGGAATTTGCCCGGCAGGATCAACAGCAGTTGGTCGCGTGGGTCACCCGCCATTTTGCAGCGGAGAAAAAGAACATCTCTCCGGATTTATGCAGCTATCTGATTGACATTACCGGCGGCACAATGACTGCGTTGGCTGGTGAGATTTTAAAAATTGCTGCTTATTCCGGGTCGGACACCATTGTGAAAAGCGATATTGATGCAGTTACAGAACCGGTGATGGACGCGGTTGTGTTCCAGATGACCGATCTGATGGGCGAGGGGAAGTACGGGGCGGCACTGGGAAAACTGCAGCAGCTGATAAAAATGCAGCAAAAACCCCACGAAATTCTTGGCGCCATTGGCGGCCATTTTCGCAGGTTATCTACTGCCCGCATTTTACTGGATAACGGTAAAGGCACTGGTGACATGATGACAATTACCGGATTAAGTGAGTATCCCGCAAAAATGGCTATGCGTGCCGCAAGAAAATTTTCCAGTGCGTTTTGCGCCAAGGCCGCAGAGCTGATTTTGGAAACTGACCGGAAAATGAAAACTTCTGTTGATGAGCCGGAAAGACTTCTGGAGCTTTTAATTTTACAGCTTGCGCAGGAGGCACAAAATGGTTAAAATTCGTGAGACAATCGTTGTGGAGGGGCGCTATGACAAGAACACTCTTTCACAAATTGTGGACGCAACCATTTTTGAGACGAATGGCTTTGGTATTATGAAAGATAAGGCACAGCTGGCACTGCTGCGTCGTGCTGCTGAAAGGACGGGTCTGATTATCTTTACAGATTCTGACGGCGCTGGGTTTGTAATTCGCAATTATATAAAGGGCGCGATTCCGGCAGAATTTTTGAAGCATGCCTATATTCCGGATATTATCGGCAAGGAAAAAAGAAAGACTGCCCCCGGTAAAGAGGGAAAGCTTGGTGTGGAGGGTATGACGCCCCAAATCATAGTTGATTGCCTTCGCAAAGCCGGCGCTACCATCGAAAATGAAACAGCAGCAGAAAATGATGCAGGTCTTACAAAGATGGATATGTTTCTCATGGGGCTCTCCGGAAACCCTGACAGCAAGGAAAAGCGGAAGGCATTGCTAAAACGACTGGACTTGCCGGAACATATGAGCAGCAACGCGCTGCTTCAAGCATTGAATTTACTTTACACAAAGGATGAAATTTACAGACTTGTAGATACACTGTAAATCGAAAACAGTTATGGTTGATATATCCGTTAAAAACTTAACAAAGTTTTTTGTGATTGGTGAAAACCTCTTGGAAGACCTCAGTTTTGAGGTCCAAGAGGGCGAATGTGTTGCTATTTTAGGCCGTAACGGCTGTGGGAAAACGACGCTTTTCAATATTCTCACCGGCCAGATGGATTACGATGGCGGAGAAGTCTATATTAACCCTCATAAGCGAATGGGTCTTATGTCCCAGATCCCCCATTTTCCGGAAGGTTTTACGGTAGAAGATGTGCTGCGTACTGCCTATGCGCCGCTGATGGCGCTACGCAGAAAAATGGAACAGCTTGAAAAAGAAATGGCTGTTAATGACTCCCGGGAACTGCTGCAACGATACGATATTCTTGCCAATCAATTCCAATCCGGTGGCGGCTACGACATGGATGTGCAGGTGGACAAGGTTGCAAACGGTCTTGGAATTACCGCAAAGCAACGCGCCCAGGAATTTGACAGCTTGTCCGGCGGCGAAAAAACCCGCGTGAATCTTGCCCGGCTCCTTTTAGAAAAGACGGATATTCTTCTGCTGGACGAACCAACAAACCATTTAGATCTGCGCAATGTTGTGTGGTTGGAAGAATATATTAACAGCTTTAAGGGTACAGTTTTAACGATCTCCCACGACCGGTACTTTTTGGATAGAGTTGCCCATCGGGTTATCGAAATTGTGGATGGTCACGGAGAATTTTATTCCGGAAACTACTCCTTCTATATTGAAGAAAAACAGGCTCGGTTTAATTTGCAGCTGAAGCAATACGAGCAGGAGCAGGCAAAGCTGAAGCAGCTTGGCTATACGGTAGAACGAATGAAAGGGTGGGGCATTAATAACCGAACCTTGTACCGCCGCGCAATGTCCATTCAGCATCGGATGGAGCGAATCAAAAAAACGGAGAAGCCCAGAACGGAAAAGACTATGAAGGCGACATTTGCGCAAAAGGATTTTTTCGGTGATGTGGTTGTAAATATGCGTAATGTTTCCAAGTCTTTTGGCGACAGAACGTTGTTTTCTGATGTGGAATTAAAAGTGGAGGGTGGTGAGCGAATTGCGCTGTTGGGCGATAACGGTACCGGGAAAACCACCTTTCTGAAATGCTTGTTGGGGGAAGAAGACTGCGCCGGTAAAATACAGTTTGGTCCTACTGTGAAATGTGGATATCTTCCACAGATCATTCATTTTGATCACCCGGAGCGCAGTCTTTACGATACTATGCTCTATGAAAAGAATTGTTCTCCCCAGACAGCCAGAGACCGCTTGGGCGCCTTTTTGTTCCAAGGGGAGGATGTGTTTAAAAGCGTAGGAAATCTCTCCGGCGGAGAGCAGTCACGCCTGCGTCTGTGTATGCTCATGGATGAAAAGATCAACCTGCTGATTCTGGATGAGCCTACGAATCATTTGGATATTGCTTCCCGGGAATGGGTGGAAGCAGCTATCGAGGAATTTGATGGCGTGCTGCTCTTTGTTTCCCATGACCGGTATTTCATTGATAAGTTTGCTGAGCGTATTTGGCTGTTGGAAGACGGCAATATCCGGGACTTTAAGTGCGGCTATAGCACCTATTGCTCAATTTTGGAGCGGGAAGCTATGCAGAGGACACCGGTTACTGCAGCGCCCAAGGTCAAAAAAGAAAAGCCAAAGGGCGGCACAAAGGAAACGGAAAAGCTTGTTCGCCGTTTGGAGCGGGAAATCGAAAAGCAGGAACAAGCGATTGCACGGCTGAATATCGCCGTGGAAGCAGCTGCTGCCGACTATCAGGAATTGACCCGTGTTCTTGAGGAAAAAGAGGCAGCAGAGGCAGTGCTGATGGATCTAATGGAGCAGTGGGAAACTGCTCAAATATAAAAATGACTGATAATTTTTAAAGGAGCGTTTATTTATGAGTTCATGTAGCGGTAATTGTTCATCCTGCGGCAGCGATTGCGCTGACCGCAAGGCAGAAAGCTTGCTTGCCCAGTTAAACCCCAAGGCAAGCGTTAAAAAGGTGATTGCTGTTGTATCCGGTAAGGGCGGTGTTGGCAAATCTACTGTCACATCCATGCTTGCGGTTGCTATGGCGCGAAGAGGCAAACGAGTCGCCGTTCTGGACGCGGATATTACCGGTCCTTCTGCGCCTACCGCGTTTGGCGTGTCGGAATGCCAAGGAGCGACGGAGGATGGATTGTATCCCGCATTGACGACTACCGGTATTCAGGTTATGTCTATTAATTTGCTTTTGGATAACAACACAGATCCTGTCGTTTGGCGTGGCCCGGTAATTGCCGGTGCTGTAAAACAATTCTGGACGGATGTGATCTGGGAGGACGTGGACTATATGTTTGTGGACATGCCTCCCGGCACTGGCGATGTGCCTTTGACAGTATTTCAGAGTCTGCCGGTGGACGGTGTGGTGATCGTTACAAGTCCTCAGGATTTGGTTTCTATGATCGTGGCCAAGGCTGTTAAGATGGCAAACATGATGCATATCCCGGTCCTGGGATTTGTGGAGAACTACAGCTATCTGGAATGTCCAGATTGCGGCAAGAAAATTAATGTTTTTGGTGAAAGCCGTTTGGATGAGGTGGCAGAGGCATTTAATTTGCCGGTTTTGGCTCGACTGCCCATCGATCCCATGGTTGCCCAAAGCTACGATAGTGGTTTGATGGAAATGGTCAAGACTGACAATGTGGAAGCTGTTGTGAAAGTAATCGAAAATATGGAATAAAAAAACGCGTGTTGCCAAAGTGAACTGCTCCCCGTCAAGTAGACAGTGAAATAAAATAAAAATTTTCTTGCTTCCGGTGACCTGTTTTGGGTTACCGGAAGTCTTTTTATGCTACCAATGGATAGCTGTAGTGCTTCTCCATCGGTGTCAGAACGCCCAGA
>JAZOUW010000009.1:0-28173 GCA_045658385.1 Faecousia sp. | reverse complement strand
TTTCCTCCGCAGTCATACGGCGGGGTTCTGTGCTCATTCTCTGGGCACGGGTGGCTTCCACTTTCTTAATGGATTCCATCATTTCCGGTGTAAACATGCCGCTCCCTCCTTATTTCTCGATCTCGCGGGTATTATACAGTTCCTTCATCTCGGTGATGGGCTTCTGCATAATAGCCTCGATCAGTTCGTCGTATTCGCCGCGGTTGATCTCGTCAACTCTGTTGGCCAGATGCTCAGTCTTGGGGGCAATGTACTTGCCGGTCAGACGGCGGGCCAGCAGGCCAACCATGGGATGGCTGATGCCGGCGGGGCAACGGACGGAGCAGCAGCCGCAGCTGACGCAGTCGAAGGACTCTTCTGCGCACTCTGCCAGCTCACCGCGCTGTGCGTAGGCGATGTACTGCATAACATTCAGGCTTTGGGTACAGGCCTTGGTGCAGGCGTTACAGCCAATGCAGCTGTAAATTTCCGGATAAAGCTCCATCATCACCTGCTGATTGGGACGCAGGTCGTTGATCTCGTAAGCCCGCTTGTCGGTGGGGAAGAAGGGAATGGAAGCAATATACATACCCTCCTGCACCTGGGTCTGGCAAGCCAGACAGGTTTTTAGTTCGTTGCAGCCTTTGATACGGTAAATGGTAGCGCAAGCACCGCAGAAGCCATGGCGGCAGCCGCAGCCACGGGTCAGGGTGTAGCCGGCGTATTCCATAGCGGTCATAATGGTCAGATCTGCCGGCACCTGGTAACGCTTACCAAAGAAATACACATTTACAAGTTTTTCCATTGTATTTATCATCCTTTCTTAGTACTCAGCAGGAAGCTCGTCGATTTGGTCGCAGCGGAATACCGGACCGTCTTTGCACACATACTTGGAGCCAATGTTGCAGCGGCCGCATTTGCCGATGCCGCATTTCATGCGAAGCTCCAGAGTGGTCCAGATCTGGTCCTTTTTGAAGCCCATTTCCTGCAGCGCCTGCAGGCAGAACTTAATCATAATGGGAGGTCCGCAGAGAACAGCGATGCGGTTGGTATCAAAGGCCAGCTCCTGCAGATAGGTGGGAACGAAGCCTACATTGCCATCCCAGCCTTCCTGGGGCCGGTCAATGGTGAGGAACACATCCACATCCTTAGTGTTCATCCAAACTTCCTGAATTTCCTTCAGCTGCACCAGATCGTCAGCGCTGCGGCTGCCGTAGAGGATATCTACATGGCCGTAGTTATCCCGGTTGTCCAGCACGTAGTTGATGACACTGCGCAGGGGCGCCAGGGCGATACCGCCGGCGATGAACAGAAGATTTTTACCCTTCAGGTCGGTCTCCACGGGGAAATTGTTGCCGTAGGGACCCCGGACGGTAACCTGATCGCCTACTTCCAGGGAATGCAGGCAGTCGGTCAGCTCACCGCACTTTTTAATGCTGAATTCCTGGAATTCCTTGTTGGTGGGAGAGGAGGTGATGGAGAACATCGCCTCGCTGACACCGGGCACACAGATCATAGCGCATTGACCGGGCATATGCTCGAAGAATTTGCCGCCTTCGGGGGGCTCAATGCGGAAGGTCTTTACATCGGGGGTCTCCCGACGGATGTCGGTAATAATACCAACCTGGGGCACCAGTGTGTCGTGTACGAAACCGGGATGGCAGGTACATTCGTGATCGTGCATTATTGACCCTCCTTTCCAAAAGCCTTGATGACCTTAACAATGTTCAGATGGCTGGGACACTTGTCAACGCAGCGACCGCAGCCGACGCAGGAGTACATACCGTCATTGTTGGCGGGGAAGTACACCAGTTTGTGCATAAACCGCTGACGGAACCGTTGCAGCTGGGAGGTACGGTTGTTGCCGTGGGCCATCATGGTAAAGTCAGAGTACATACAGCTGTCCCAGCAGCGGTACCGCTGAATGCCACTTCCGGTGTCATAATCCTTGATGTCATAGCACTGACAGGTGGGGCATACGAAGGTACAAGTGCCGCAAGCCAGACAAGGCTTGTAAAGCTGCTCCCAGATGGGAGAATCAAACTTTTCTTTCAAAGCGTCACCGTTCCAGCCTTCCAGAGAAAGGTTGGCATAGGGAAGCTTCTCCACGATGGCGGCAATGGCGGCTTTTTGCGCGTTAACTGCTTTGTCGTCTGCATCTTCCAGCAGGTCGGCAACCTGGGCAGTGAGAGCTTCGCCCTTCTCGGTAACCGGTTTCCAGTAGAGATAGTCCTCTGTCAGCCAGGTGACTACATCGCCTTCCGGCTCGGCGCAGTCAATGCCGAATACCTTGCAGAAGCAGCTTTCTTCCGGCTGACCGCAGGCCAGGGAAACGATAATGCCGTGCTCGCGGCGGGCAGCGTAGTAGTTATCTACCGGGTTGGCAAGGAATACCTTGTCCAGCACCGCAACACCCCGCACATCGCAAGCCTTCATACCAAAGACAACAAAGCTTTCCTCCTGCAGCTTTTCCGGCGCAATGGAGATCTTTTTGCCGTCTTTGTAGCAGGTGTAGAGGTTTTCACTCTGGGGAAAGAAGGCATCTTTGGCAGACTTAACGGTCTTCAGGGTCTGCAGATCCACTTGCGCATCCTCGGTCCAGATGCCATAGTTGGTCTGGCCGGCCCGCTTAACAGGCAGCAACAGACTTTGCTTTTGGGCAATGGCAGCGTAGAGATCGTTCAACTTTGTAACAGCAATCCGTTTCATACGATACCTCCTTGCGCTACGACACCCGGTTCGGCATCCTCGGTGGTGAAGCTGGTCAGAGGACCCTTTGCTTCGGGGTCGCTGCCTGCCTGATACTCACCGTAGAGGGTGTTGATATCCTTGATAAATTTCCGGTTAAACAGATGCAGAGGAATGCCCTGGGGGCAGACACGGCTGCACTCGCCGCAGTCGGTGCAGCGACCGGCTACATGGAATGCCCGGATGATGTGGAACATCTTTTCTTCAAAGGAGTCTGCATTTGCCTTCTGGGCGCTGTCGAACTTGTTGCTGTCGAAAACGCACTTACGGCAGGAGCAGGCGGGACATACATTCCGGCAGGCGTTGCAGCGAATGCACTTGGAAAGCTCATTCTGGAAGAAAGCAAATTTTTCCTCCGGACTCATGGCTTCGATGGCCCGCACCTGCTCGAAACGGTCGGCATCGGAAGTATCTTCACTTTCACCGATCAGTTCGTCATAGACCACATGGGTCTTTCCCTTGCAGACGTGGCAGCGATCCAGCATTGCGTCCTTATAGGCAACGTCCTTGTTGCCGTAAAGGGTTTCTACCTTCAAAGGATTGGTATCCGTAACGGACAAAATGCCCTTCAGACCGGTGGCCTTCACTTTTTCAATGCTCAATTTGCCCTTGCAGCCAACACCGATGATGTAAGCCTTTTCCCGGTCTACCCGGTGCTCGGCCAGCAGTTGGTTGAAGCTGTAGCTGTCGCAGGGCTTCAGGCAAACCAGCGTTTTGCCCTCCAGCTTGCTTGCTTCGATCATATACTTGCTCAAATTGGCGGCGCAGAAGTTGTTATAGACGAAATGTTCCATTTCTTCGGCACTTTCAAAGAATGCAGGTTCGGGATCGTATGTATTTTCACCGATTCTCCAGCCCAGGACCCGGGAAACAGTGCCGTCATTGAGCAGCGCTAAAGCTCTTGCTTTCAATTCTTGCATCTCAAATCCCCCAATCTTACATTCTCGCCCAGGGAGCGAATCTTCGCCACAAACTCATTCATAGTGGTGGAGAACTTCACGCCTTCCGCGGCGGATACCCATTCGACCCGGGTACGGCCATTTTCCACGCCGATGAAGTCCAGCATGGAGAACAGCATGGTCATACGGCGGCGGGTATAGTAGTTGCCGGTGGAGTAGTGGCAGTCGCCGGGATGGCAGCCACACAAGATCACACCGTCCGCGCCCTTTTCAAAGGCGCGCAGGATAAACATAGGATTGACGCGGCAGGAGCAAGGCACTCGGATGATCTTCACATCCGCTGGATAAGCCAGACGGCTGGAGCCAGCCAGGTCCGCGCCGGCATAGCTGCACCAGTTGCAGCAAAACGCCACGATTTTGGGACGGAATTCTTCATTTACCGACATATTGCATCCACCTCCGCAATCAATTGTCTGTTGCTGAAGCCCTGCAGGTCCATAGCGCCGGAGGGGCAGGTGACGGTACAAGCGCCGCAGCCCTGACACAAGGCGTTATTGACAGTGGCCAGACGGCGGTCCTCCCGGATGCCGTGGTCGTTGATCTGGCGGACTTCGTAAGTAATGGCGCCGTAGGGGCAAACCTTAGCGCAGTTGCCACAGCCGTTGCACAAAAGCTCGTCGGGCTTGGCGGTGCAGGGGTTGGTGGTCAGCTTATCCTTGGCAAGCAGACCGATGACCTTCACAGCAGCCGCGCCGGCCTGGGCGACGGTCTCCGGAATATCCTTGGGGCCTTGGCAGACACCGGACAGGAACACGCCGGCAGTGGGGGATTCCACGGGGCGCAGCTTGGGGTGCGCTTCCGTCAGGAAGTTGTTGGTGTCGATGGAGGCAGTGAGCATGGTGGCAATACCCCGGACACTGGGATCCGGCTCAATGGCGGTAGCCAGCACGACCATATCGGCCTTCATCCTGATCTGCCGGTTATCCAGCAAATCTGCAGCCTGCACCAGCAAGCTGCCGTCGGGCTGGGGAGCGACCTTGCCCACCTGACCCTTGATGTAGTTGACGCCGTATTCTTCCACAGCGCGGCGGTAGAACTCATCGAAGTTCTTGCCGGGGGTACGGACATCAATGTAGAACACCGTCACATTCACATCCGGATACTTATCCCGAATGAGCATTGCGTGTTTGGCGGTATACATACAGCAGATCTTGGAGCAGTAGCCCTTACCTCGGGCATCGGCGCAACGGCTGCCTACGCACTGAATGAACACGATTTCCTTGGGGGCTTTGCCGTCGGAAAGGCGTTCCAGATGGCCCTTGGTAGGACCGGCAGCATTCATCACTCGCTCCAGTTCCAGAGAGGTGATCACATCCTTGCTCTGGTTGTAGGCGTACTCATCGTATTTGTCCAGCTTGATGGTGTCAAAACCGGTAGCAACCACGATGGCACCGTATTTCTCGGTGATAATCTCGTCCTGCTGGGCATAATCAATGGCACCTGCCTGGCAGACCTTTTCGCAGACACCGCACTTGCCGGTTTTAAACTTGATGCAAGCATCTCTGTCAATCACCGGCACATTGGGAATTGCCTGGGCAAAGGGCGTGTAGATGGCGCTGCGGTTGCCCAGACCCCGGTTAAACTCGCTGGGGGTCTTCTTGGAGGGGCATTTTTCCTGGCAGACGCCGCAACCGGTACACTTGGTTGCGTCTACGCTTCTTGCCTTCTTGCGGATATCCACAGTAAAATCACCCACAAAGCCGGAAACCTTTTCCACCTCACTGTAGGTGTAGATCTTAATTTTCTCGTGGCCTGCCGCACCCACCATCTTGGGGGTCAGAATACAAGCGGAGCAGTCCAGCGTGGGGAAGGTCTTATCCAGCTGGGACATACGACCGCCGATAGAGGGGGTCTTTTCCACAATGTCCACTTCATAGCCGGCATCGGCAATATCCAGAGCCGTCTGAATACCGGCAATACCGCCGCCAATGACCAGCGCCCGCTTGGTGACCCGGCTTTCACCCGGCTGCAAAGGCGCGTTAAGGTTGACCTTGGCGATGGCTGCCCGGGCCAGAATGACGGCCTTTTCTGTAGCTTCCTGCATATCCTTGTGAATCCAGGAGCAATGCTCACGGATGTTGGCGATCTCCACCATGTAGGGATTCAGACCGTAGCGCTTTGCGCAGTTGCGGAAGGTGGTCTCGTGCATCCGGGGGGAGCAGGAGCAAACCACAATACCGGTCAGATTATATTCCTTGATGGCAGCGCCGATTTTTGCCTGACCTGCCTCGGAGCACATATACTGGTAGTCGTCAGCAAAGACGACACCCGGCTCCATACGGGCCATTTCGGCCACTTTCTTAACATCCACTGTGGCGGCAATGTTACTGCCACAGTGGCATACAAATACACCAATTCTCTGCATACTGCTCACCTCTTATATCTTCTGTAGGCGCTGACCAGAAGCTGCTGGGGCAGGTCTTCGTCTACCAGAGGGGGGATTTCCTCGGCCTGCAAGTAGTTGCCGCCCCGCTGACGGACAACGATCTGCCGGGCAGCGTCCAGAATCCGTCCGGGCTCCACATCCCGGGGGCAACGCTCCACGCAGGCAAAGCAGCTTAAGCACTTCCAAAGGGACTTGCTCTGCGCCAATGCCTCAATGTCGCCCCGCTGCACGTAAGAAACAAACTGATGGGGCTTGATATCCATTTCGTCGTAGGAAGGGCAGGTGGCGGAGCACTTGCCGCACTTCATACACTTATAGGGGTTGGCGCCGCTGATTTCTCGCACCATTTGTGCCTGATTCTTATGTTCACTCATTTCAGCGCCTCCTCCTTGACACCCAAGGCCTCGGCCAGCAGCTCGGTAAAGTAGTAAACCGGCAGGTCAGACTGGGTTTTATTCAGATTATAGCGGCACAGCGGACAGGCGGTAATCAGCATTTCCGCCCCAAAGCCCTGCGCGCTTTGCTGGATGGTATCACACATGTTCTTTGCCATTTCCGGCTCTTTGAGCGATATGTAACCGCCGCAGCACTCATTGCGGTAGGGATAGACCACAGGCTCTGCGCCCAGTGCCCGGATAAAGTCCTCGATAATTTGGGGATTTTCCGGATCGTCAAAGGTCATAATTTTGCCGGGACGCAGCAGCAGACAGCCGTAATATGCGCCGATTTTTCTGCCGGTAAGGGGATTAACAACCTTTTCCTTGAGCTTGTCAAAGCCGATTTCATCCCGCAGCACCTCTAAAAAGTGCAGAACCTTTGTCTGACCGGTGTAAGGCTTATCCAGCTTCATGTAGTTGTTGGCGCGGGTCTGGATGTCCTCCACATTTGCCATGTCGTCATTGACCCGCTTGAGCACATGGTGGCAAGCGGAGCAAAGGGTCACCAGACTCTGACCCTTTTCCTCTGCCTGGGCCAGCGCCCGGACGGAGGACAATTTGGAAGCGATCTCGTCAGTACCCAGAGGGTAGACGCCGCCGCAGCACTGCCAATCGGTCAACTCTTCCAGTTCGAAGCCCAAAGCCTTCGCAGAAGCTCTGGCGTAGGCATCCAGGTCCTTGGCCTTATTGCGCAGGGTGCAGCCGGGATAGTAACTGTATTTCATTGCTACAAATCCTTTCCTCATAATATTGGAGCAGTAAAGCAATTACACTCCAATCAATGCTAATTTATCAAATACCATTATAAACAATTTCCCCCAAAAAGCAAGCTAAAGAATGTATGTTCCGGAAATTCCCACACTTCCCACAAAATACCGCCAACAAATATGCACACTTTTGTGAGAAATTTGGGATATATTATAAATGAGGTATTACACATCACTGGGAAATGCTCTTAAAAGGGTGTAAAGACCTGCCGCCTGGGCCGGATTGATGGCGTACCACGGACGGCTGTCCGGGGCGTAGTACCGATGGGCGGCCTGCCGGAAAATTTTTTGATTTCCGTCGGAAAAGGTCACCGTAATCTGATAGCGGCTGTTTTTGGAATCTGCCGGTGGCGACTGGGGACGGACGCTGGGCTTTAGGGTGCGCAAATAAATCAAAACCCATTGAATTTTTTGTTCATCGGTATAATGTCTGTAAATTTGCACATCCTTTTCCTGACCGGTAATATCCACCTGGGTTACCACCCGGCAAAGAGGCGCTTTTGAGGCGGCGTTTCTGTTGCAGCCGGGCAGAAAAGCGCAGACAAAACAAAGGAAAAATGCAAGCAAATATTTTTGTTTCATTGCCGTCGCTCCTCTCAACTTTTCTGTTAGTAGGATGCGCGGCAAAAGGTCGAATATTGGCGGTAAAATGCAGAAAAAATCCCAAGATTTCTTCGTTAAAATACAATGCGTTTTGACGGATGGTCGGGGACGATAAGTCCATACGCCCGCTATTGAACAGATTTGCAGGGACAGGCCTCCGGACTGTCCAAAACACAAAAAAGTCCCAAACCATCAAAACGCCTTGCGACGCAAGCATTTTTACAAGCCGATAAAGCACAAAAAGTCCCAAACCATCAAGAACTTGCGTTTTGACGGTTTGGGACTTTAATGACCGCTGGATTATAACTCGCAATTTCCTACTGTTCTGGGGAAGGGCAGCACATCCCGGATGTTGGTGATGCCGGTCAGATACATGACGCACCGTTCAAAGCCCAGACCAAAGCCTGCGTGGCGGGCAGAGCCGTACTTGCGCAGATCCATGTAGAAGCCGTAATCCTCCGGATTCATACCCAGCTCCTCGATGCGCTTTTTCAGCAGCTCGTAGTCGTCCTCACGCTGACTGCCGCCGATGATCTCGCCGATACCGGGCACCAGGCAGTCCATAGCTGCCACGGTCTTGCCATCGGGGTTCAGCTTCATGTAGAAAGCTTTGATGTCCTTGGGGTAGTCGGTAACGAATACCGGTTTTTTGAACACCACCTCTGTCAGATAGCGCTCATGCTCTGTCTGCAGGTCACTGCCCCAGTGAACGGGGTACTGGAATTCACTGTTATGCTTTTCCAGAATTTCAATGGCGTTGGTGTAGGTGACGCGACCGAAATCGGAGTTGAGCACATGATTCAGCCGATCCAGCAGACCCTTATCCACAAACTTGTTAAAGAAGTCCATTTCCTCCGGCGCTTTTTCCAGCACATAAGAAATAATATACTTAATCATATCCTCTGCCAGACGCATATCGTCAGAAAGGTCCGCAAAGGCGATTTCCGGTTCGATCATCCAGAACTCCGCGGCGTGGCGGGTGGTGTTGGAGTTTTCAGCCCGGAAGGTAGGACCAAAGGTGTAGATGTTCTTAAAGGCCATGGCAAAGGTCTCGCCGTTGAGCTGACCGGAAACGGTCAGATTGGTAGGCTTTCCGTAGAAGTCCTGGGAAAAATCCACCTTGCCGTCCTCGGTTCTGGGCACATCATTTAAGTTAAGTGTGGTAACCTGGAACATTTCACCTGCGCCCTCACAGTCAGAGCCGGTGATCAGGGGCGTGTGAACATAGACGAAATCTCTCTGCTGGAAGAATTCGTGGATGGCCATAGCTGCCAGAGAGCGTACGCGGAACACAGCCTGGAAGGTGTTGGTCCGGGGACGCAGATGGGTGATGGTGCGCAGGAATTCCATGGTGTGCCGCTTGGGCTGCAGGGGGTAATCGCTGGTGGAAGCGCCTTCCACCGTAACCTCCGCTGCCTGAATTTCAAAGGGCTGCTGGGCGTTGGGCGTGGCAACCAGTGTACCCGTTACCACCAAAGCCGCGCCGATATTGATTTTCGACAGCTCCTGAAAATTTTCAATCGTATCATTATAAACCACCTGCACGGGGGTGAAGTAAGTGCCATCGTTCAGAACGATAAAGCCAAACTGTTTGGAGGGCCTGCGGTTTCGCACCCAGCCGCCAACAGTCACTTCCTTGCCCATGTAGGCATCGGTGTTTTTAAACAGTTCGCGAACAGAAATCAGTTCCATAATATATACCTTCCTTGCATTTCGGTCTTGTAAAATACAAGTATACGGCAAATGGGAAGATTTTACAAGCTTTTTTTCATATTTAATGATAAGAGATTATCGTTTTTCAAATATTTATCCGCCGGTGACGTGGGGGGGAACCCATGCTTGCTCGCAGATACACAAATTATTAAAAAATATTTCATAATTCACCTAAAAAACACTTGCAAACCCATGCCGAATATGCTATAAATAGCATGGTAGTGTATTGCTACTGTGGGGTTGTTCTAACCATTTTTCGAAAATAATGGCAAATTTTTCCGCTGGAAAGCAGACCCGGATTTTCCGTTTTTAGCTAGGGACAGTAAGGGAATCCCGGTTGAAGACCTTGGGCTTGCCCGGGGTGGGAAAAGGAAGCTTTGATTTTCCGGAAAGGGTATTTTTAACACGCTCGCAGCTACAATGTAATAAACAGGAAGCTTGTTTAAGCCAAATCGGCGGAAGGCCGATCTGTCATTCTAAGCCGTGGCGCGCTGATTGCCGCCATTTCAGCGGCCACCTTGGCGTGACAAATAGGCTTTTTGCCCAAACCGGACAAGACTCCTGCGTCGGACTACCGACAAGTTTAATTCTAATATTATGTTAGGAGGAAAACCCAAATGAAAAAACGCGTATTATCCGTGTTGCTCGTTATCGCGCTGCTGGTGGCAGTGGGCATCGTGGCAGCACAAGCGGACGAAACCCCTGCTGCGGAAAATGTCATTGCTGCAGCAAATGCGCTGACCATCGATCCGGAGAATCCCACGGCAGTCTGCCCCTACTGTAATGAGGAAACGACTTGGACGAAACTGGACGCCAATACCACTGCTATTGGTTTAGGCCACTATTTCCTGGACGGCGCTGTTTCGACCAACAGCAAAATCTATAACAGTAACAGCGCAAACGGCATATCCTGTATCTTCATGAACCCCAAGTCCTCCCTCACCACCTATGGTGCTGCGGCATTTGGCGGTGCTGTGAGACTGATGGGTAACGGTACAGTTACCGTCGCAGTCAAGCCGGCCAATGAGACAGCAGGTACTGACTCAGTGACACCCGCTGCCATTTTGGAACCCGGCTCCAGCGCAAAAGGCATGCATGTTTACGGCGGCACCTATGGCGGCACTGTAAATTCTGGCTACGGCGGCGTTTACGGTCACTCTGGCGTGCTCGGCAACTTTAATGTCTATGGCGGCACATTTAATGACCCGACTTACAGCAATACTACCGTCCCCATTATCAGCCCCTACAACGGCGCGGTTGTCAATATCTATGGCGGTAACATTGACACAGTTCGCCTGCATAACTTTAACCACACCGGAAGTGGTCGTGTGAATGTTTATGGCGGCAATATCACCAAGCTTAATGCCAATGACGGCATCCTGGTAGTTGAAGGCGGCAACATTACCACCCTCACGCCCACTGCTACGATGGACTCCATCACCATTTCCGGCAATCCTGTCATCGGCACTCTGGGCCTGACAGTCAAGCCTACCTTCGGCGCTTTGACCGACGGCGCAAGCATTGGCCTGGGCACCTACACCGGTACCATCTCCACTGCTTATGAAACAGCAGCAGAGGCACAGGCAGTTGCGGCCACCTTCCCCGTGCCTGAACATTTTGAAGTCACTGTAGACGAGTCCACCAACGCACTGGTTTACGGCGCAAAGAAGTACACCAGCAAAGAAATTGCTGCCGGATCTAAAGCACAGAGCTTCACTCTGGCAGATGGTGAATCCACCGTTGAAGCGTTCTGCTACCACTGTGGAGAAAAGGCTACCTGGAAGCCCTTCACCGCTTCTATGGCATCCACGACCAATGCTATCAGCGGTCACTACTTCATTGCAGAGGACATTACAGTTGGAGCGGATACAGCTTTGGCGCAGAATGTTACGCCCATTAATGCAAATGGAGACATCTGTATCCACTTAAACGGCAAGACATGGACCACAACCTATGCGTCGGGTCCCATCAGTAGTAACCCCGGCGTGATCAACTTTGCCACAGCTGCGAACTGTGCAGTTATGGGCAACGGCAGTGTAACTGCCAGCTTGCACTACGTGCTCCGTGTTGGCAGCACCGCAGATGCCCACATCTACGGCGGCACCTGGGAGGGCAGCGGCGTTACAGCTTATAGCTACGGCATGTGGATTCAGAGCGGCACCACAACATTCTACGACGATGTAACCATTGCCAGTAGCAAAAATGTTCTCTGGCAACAAGGCGGCAACCTGTATATTGAGGGCGGTACATATAGCTGCAGCCAGCTTTGGTTTAATGGTACCACATATATTAACGGCGGTACATTCAGCGCCTATTTGACCGCCCGTAATGCAAGCAAGACGACCACCATCACCGGCGGTACCTTCAATAACTATTTGAGCGCTACAGGTGGCAACTTCGAGCTGCAAGGCGGTACCTATAACAGTACGCTCCGCATTGATACGAAAGGTAAGATGATCCTCAAGGGCGGTACCTTTAATAATGCTATCGGCAATACAGGCGGCACCATTGAAATTGATGGCGCAACCTTTACCAAAAACATCAACATTAATAATAATAAAACCGCAGGCACTCCGAATATTTTGAACATCAAGAGCGGTACTGTTACCGGCACGATCACAACCGCTACATCTGCCAATGTCACCACTGACACCCAGGTGAACATTTCCGGCGGTACTGTCACCAGCACATTGACCATGAATTACGGTACACTGAACATTTCCGGCGGCACCGTAAGCAGTGTTGTTGGCGCTACCACCACCACTGCTATCAACATTTCCGGCGGCGACATTTCTGCTGCAACCATCCCTGCCGGCATTACCACCACACTGTCCGGCGCTCCCACCGTTGGCGCGCTGAATATGGCAGAAGGCGCAACCGTTGATGCAACTGGTCTGACCGGCGGCAAGATCGGCATGGGCACCACCTCCGGTGTGTTCACCACTGCCTTTGCTGACAAAGCTGCTGCCGAGGCTGCAGAGCCTTACTTTAAAGACGGCTGGGGCAAGGCTGTAACCGTTGTTGAGCAGGTTGGTGATGAGAAAACAACCTATGTGCTGAGCAATGACATGACTACTTATACCAGCGAACAGATCGTTGAACTGGCTGCAGCTCAGGAATTCGGTACAACAGTAACCACTGAATGGTGCTATGTATGTAATGAGGAAGTTACCTGGAGACCCATAACCAAACTCGCCCGGCCGTATGAAGGTGAAATGAGCACTATTCTCTCCAGTAACCACTATCATTACTATGTTGCCAACGATATTAGTGTAAATGATGCTTCTGGCATCTTCTACATGTACATCAGTACGGCACGTATCGGTACCTACTGCCTGCACATGAATGGCAAGACCCTTGAAAACACGAGTAATACTGGTTACATTATCCGTCAGCATGGCACCCAATGCTCCATCAACGTGATGGGCGACGGCGTTATGAAGACCGGCGCTGTGAACTTCGGCGCAATCCATGCTAACGGTGGCGTGCTTAATACTCGCAAGGAATACCACATCAATTCCTACTTCGCCGGTGATATTTATAACCTCGGTAAAGCCGTTTCCGGCGAAAGTACCAACAACTATTGTATTTCCACCAGTGGTAATGCTGTTATGAATATCTACGGTGGCACCCTCCATCAAAAGCTGAATTCTAGCGGCACCACCACGCTCTATGGCGGTACGGTAGCATCGGTCGCATCTGATGGCTATGAAGACGTTCTCAACCTTACCGTTGAAGGCGGCACCATTGGCCAATTGAATGTCCAGGGCACAACCAGTACGGTAAAAATCAACGGCGGCACCATTAACAATCTGCTTATGACTGAATTCGCCAACACACCGGTGCTGACTGGCGCGCCCACTATTAAGGCGGTTACCTGGCGTGAAGGCGCAGAGGGCAAGGTTCTGGATCTGACCGGTATGACCGGCGGTAGCCTGAACATTGGTGACTTCGAAGGCATCTTCACAACTGAATTTGCTGATGCAGCTGCTGCTGCAGCTGTTGCAAAGTATGTCACTTCTTCTTCCAAGGTTGCTACTGTAACCGATGCTTTTGCGCTGGAAACTACTGACGGCCGGGCACTTATCATCAACGGCGACGAAGTAAGCGCTTACGCTGACCTTGCTGCTGCTGTGGATGCATACACCGAAGGCTATATTAAGATGCTGGCTGACGATGATATCGTTCTGACCAAGGACGTCACCGTCGACCTGAACGGCAAGAACATTGGCGTTTCCGGCGAATACACCTTCACCGGCTTCGACAGCACCACCTACAAGACCTACGATGCAGTTCCCGGCAATGCTGAAATTGCAGAGGGTGTCATTGTTGCAACTCCCGCGGCTACCGAGGCAGGCACTCTGACCACCGGTTACCTGGCTGTCGATAATCTGGGCTTCACCACCTTCACCTACTATGAGATGAAGCTGTCCGGCGTTGCTCTGAAGGCAAACCGCGATAACGTTGGCATGTACTACAAGGGCATCTGGTCCTTGAACGAGTACCTGCCCGACGATTGCCTGGAAGCTGGCGTTGTTGTCAGCCTCTGTGATGATGACATGGACGACTTCATTGGTGAGAACTCTGAAGAGACCACGGTTAACTACTACTTCGGCAGAGCTCCTCAGGATATTGTAAACGGCGAGGCTATGACTAGTGTTCTGGTTGACAACATCATGAAGTCCGACAGAGATCCCGCAGACAACAAGGCTTACGCTGAAATGCCTGTTTATGCCCGCGCATACATCTCTGTCGACGGCAAGAACATCCTTTCCGCAAGCAAGGACCTGAGCATTTCCGGTCTGCTGCAGTTGTTCGAGGCTGAAGGCAACGAGGCTGTTTACGAGGCTAACGCTGACAAGCTCAACAACTTCTACGACGCTTGGGTTGAACGGGCTCAGATGAATGACTGGGGCCTGACCAAGATTGGCCAGACTGTTGAGTCCTAATTTTACAGGAGGTATTGATGATGAAAGAAATCTATGAAGCTCCGGAATTGAATCTGATCAGCTACGTACCTGCTGAAAATTTGGCAAGCGGAATTAAAGTTGAATTTGATGACATGCTTATCGGCAACGGTAGCGGCGCTTTGATCGAAAGCGGCGACATCGGCTTCGACTTCTGATTGAACAATTCCTAATAAAAAAGACCCTGCGGACCTCGGTCCGCAGGGTTTTTGCTTCTTCGTTATAAACATATCCTTAGGGCGTGACCTATGTGTCGTTCCGCAAAGGCATAACAAAATGGGAACGGCGCATACGCCGTTCCCTACATCTGATTGTTGTAGACCGGGGGCGAGCTGCGTTCGCCCGTATGTTGTGTGATAATTATAATCCGGTGACCAGCTGAAGCATTTTGTCTTTGGCAATGACACCGGTGTGCAGTTCCTCCTTTTCCTGAAGGCCCTGCAGATTGCCGGGAATCGGTACGCCGGTAAGGGTCTGCAGCCGGTCCATTTGTTTAAATTCGTCGGTTTCTTCGCTGGATTCCAAGGCGGACAGAACTGCCGCCGGGAATTTATAGGGGGAAGCAGTGGACAGCACTACCATGGGACGGTTATCGCCGGTTTGTTCAATATAGGCTTGCGCAACTGCCCAACCGGTGGCAGTGTGGGTATCGCACAGATACTTCTGTTCCTTGAACACCGTGCCAATGGTCTGACGCGCCTCTGCATCGTCACAGCAGCCTGCCCAGAACTCGCTTTGAATTTCATTGAGCAGTCCTTCCGGTACCTGATAGCAGCCCTCTGTATTGAGCTGCTTCATCAGTTCTGACACCAAATCAGTATCCCGGGACATGAAGTAAAGCAGTCGCTCCAGATTGGAGGAAACCAGAATATCCATGGAAGGGGAGATGGTCTTGTGCAGGGGTCTGCGGCGATCATAGTGGCCGGTACGGATAAAATCCGTCAGCACGTTATTGGCGTTGGACGCGCAGATCAGCTTGCCAACAGGCAGACCCAGCTTCTTTGCCAGATAGCCTGCCAGAATATCACCAAAGTTGCCGGTGGGAACGGAGAAATTCACAGTTTCGCCCATTTGAATTTGCCCACGGCTTAGAAGGTCGGCATAGGCTTTGAAATAGTAGGTGATCTGGGGCGCCAGTCTGCCAATGTTGATTGAGTTGGCGGTGGACAGCCGGGTGTTGGCGCTGCCGGGGAGCGCGCCGTCTACCGCGTTGGCAAAGATGTTTTTCACGCCGGTCTGGGCATCGTCAAAGTTGCCCTCTACCGCGCAGACGGTTACATTCCTGCCCTCCTGGGTGACCATTTGCGCCCGCTGGACAGCAGAAACACCGCCGAGGGGATAGAATACGCAAATCTTCACGCCCTCCACATCCCGGAAGCCTGCCAGGGCAGCTTTGCCGGTATCGCCGGAGGTGGCTGTTAAAATCAAAATGTCTTCATTCATGCCCTTGACAGACTTGGCCTTGGTCAGCAGCTGGGGCAGCATACACAAGGCTACATCCTTAAAGGCAGAAGTCGGGCCGCGGAACAGTTCCAGCACCGTAAATTTTCCGGTGTCAACTGTGGGGGTCAGTTCTTCACTTTCAAACTTTCCCACATACGCCTGACGCACCAGCTGCGCCATGTCCGGAACGTCCGGAAGCATTGCGCCGATGATCCGGGTGGCCATCGCCATGGTATCCTCTTTCAAACAAGCCTGCACATCCATGGTGGGCAGCCGGTCAGGTACATACAAACCTCCGTCGGGCGCAAGACCGTTCAGCACAGCCTGGGCGCTGTCAACTGCATTTTGCCGGGAGCGTGTGGAGTGATAAAGCATGGAAATCTTCCTCTCTTTTAGCCAACTGCACAAAATTGCGGGTATTTCCGGGAAACACCTTGTTTTTTTGGCACTATTGCATTTTTGATGGGTATATGATATACTGTTTTGAGTAAAAAGGCAAGTGTTTTCTCATGAAGACGCTGCGTTTGATAAATCGGAGGAAAAGGGAATGAAAATTGGTCTGCTGGGTTTTGGTATAGTTGGCAGAGGTGTCTATGATCTGACTGCCGATCGCACAGATATTCAGGTAGCAAAGGTCGTCTGCCTGGAGGAAGTTTCTCTGCCGGATGCAGAGGTTACCAAGGACTTTCAGTCTGTTCTGACTGACGAAACAATCGATACGGTTGTGGAGGCTATGGGCGGTTTGCATCCTGCCTATGAGTTTGTAAAAGCTGCCATTGAAGCAGGCAAGAATATCGTTACCTCCAACAAGGCTTTGGTTGCCACCTTCTATGACGAGCTGATTCCTCTGGCAAAGGAAAAGGGTGTGTCCTTCCGCTGCACCGCTGCAGTTGGCGGCGGCATCGGCTGGCTGTCCGAGCTGGAACGGGCCCGCCGGAGTCAGACGATTGAGTCTGTGGGCGGCATTATGAACGGCACGACCAACTATATTCTCGATTCTATGACCCGGCTGGGTCTTGGTTATGACGAGGCTTTGAAGCAGGCACAGGATTTGGGCTATGCCGAGGCAAATCCTACCACAGATGTGGAGGGCATCGATACCTGGCACAAATTGATTCTTTCTTCCAACATCGCCTTTGGCGTCAGTTTGGAGCCTGCATCTGTTCCCGCTGTGGGCATTTCCCAAATCACCGCAGGGGATGTGGAAAACTTCACCCGGAAGGGTTATGTCTGCAAGCTGGTTTCCACCGGCAAGATGGAAGACGGCAAAATCACCGCCTATGTTCAGCCAACACTGTTTGCAAAGGGTGCGCTGGAAGCGGCTGTGCCTGCAAACTACAACCTGATCACCTTGACAGGCAGCGCATCCGGTCGCATGAGCTTCTACGGTCAGGGAGCAGGTCGCTATCCCACTGCGTATAATGTGGTACAGGATTGCACCGATGTGCTCTCCGGCAAGGCTTTCTACAGTCCCTACGGCAGCAAGGTTTCCGCCGACAACAGCGTATGCCTGCGCTACTATGTCCGGGGCGATAAGGACCCGTGGCTGGAAGATAACAAACAGGAAAATTGGGGTGACGGAGTTATTACTGCTCCGGTGCCCGTGGATCAGATGCATGCATGGCTGAAAGAACATCCCGGTACATTCGTGGCAGCCTTTGCGCAGTAAGTGAGGTTTAAAGTATGCTGAAAGTTACAAAATTTGGCGGTTCGTCTATGGCAGATGCCGGACAGTACCGCAAGGTAAAGGATATTGTTGATGCTGACCCCCGCAGACGGGTGGTGGTGGTTTCCGCAGCCGGTAAGCGCTTTGGCGCGGATCATAAGCTGACGGATCTGCTGTATCTGTGCCATGCCCATGTGCAGTATGGTGTGGATTGCACCCCTGTTTTTGAAATGATCACCACCCGCTATCTGGAAATTCGGGATGAACTGGGCCTTGACCTGCCGCTGGAAGCGGAATTCAAGGAACTGAAAGAGCGCCTCAATGCTAAGAAGGTTTCCCAGGATGAGTTGGTCAGCCGGGGCGAGTATTTCTCCGCCAAGCTGATGGCAGCGTATCTGGATTTCCAGTTCGTAGACAGCGCAGATTGGGTATATTTCACCACCGACGGCCTTGTCAACAAGGAAGAATCCTACGCCGCATTGAAAAAGCAGGCCGATATTTCCCGGGGCCTTGTGATTCCCGGCTTCTACGGCGTTATGCCCAACGGCGATATCAAGACCTTCTCCCGGGGCGGCAGTGATATTACCGGCGCTTTGGCTGCAGCCGCGCTGGATGCCGATGTGTATGAAAACTGGACGGACGTTTCCGGTATTCTGATGGCCGACCCCCGAATCGTTACCGATCCCCAGCCAATTCCGGAAGTTACTTATGACGAGCTGCGGGAATTGAGCTACTCCGGCGCCCAGGTGCTTCACGAAGGTACTATTTTCCCGGTCCGGGAAAAAAATATCCCCATCAATATCCGTAACACCAATGCACCGGAAGACCCCGGCACCATGATTCAGGAATCCTTCGATTCCAGCTCCGACCCTGACCGCTTTATTACCGGCATCGCCGGCAAAAAGGACTTCTCCATTATTGCGTTGTCCAAGCGTGGTTTGGGTAATGAGGTGGGCGTGCTCCGCAAGGTGCTTTCTGTTTTGGAACGGCACAACATATCCGTGGACTACTGCCCCAACGGCATTGACAGCGTGTTCGTGGTTGTGGCCACCAGCGCCATCGAGCCGTGCCTTTACAATGTGCTCAGCGAAATTCAGAGAGATGTTCAGCCGGATACGCTGCATGTCTATAAGGAAATCGCAGTTATCGCTGCCGTTGGTCGCCGTATGGCGTTCCGTCCCGGTATTTCCGGCAAGCTGTTTGCTGCTTTGGGCAAGGCAGATATCAATATCCGTATGATCAATCAGGGTCCCTCTGAATTGAATATCATTCTGGGTGTGGATAACAAGGACTTTGCCGAAACTGTCCGTGTGCTGTATAACAGCTTTGTAAAATAATACATGTCCTTGGAGGTAATACAATGAAAAAACTGTATACTGTTGCTGTCTTGGGCGCTACCGGCGCTGTGGGACAGGAAATGATTAAGATTTTGCAGGAAAGAGATTTTCCTGTTGGTAAGCTGATTCCTCTTGCCAGCGCCCGCAGCGCAGGCAAGACATTGGCATTTAAGGGTCAGCAGGTAACCATTCAGGAAGCAAGAGAAGAGGCTTTTCAGGGCGTGGATATCGTTTTGGGCGCAGCCGAAAACGATATTGCCAAGAAGTTTGCCCCCGCAATCGTTGCCGCCGGCGCGGTGTTCGTGGATAATTCCTCTGCCTTCCGTATGGACCCCAAGGTGCCGCTGATCGTTCCCGAGGTCAACCCCGAGGATGTGAAGGGTCATAACGGCATTATTTCTAACCCCAACTGCTCTACGATTATCACCGTCACTGCGGTTAACGCCTTAAATAAGCTTTCTCCCATCCGCACCATGACTGCTTCTACCTATCAGGCAGTATCCGGCGCAGGCGCAAACGGCCCCATCGAACTGATGAATGAGGTAGAAGCACTGTCCAAGGGCGAAACTTATGAGCCCAAGGTGTTCCCTTACCAGATTGCCTACAATCTGATTCCCCAGATCGGTGGCGAGCAGGTGGACGGCTACACAAGCGAGGAAATGAAAATGCAGAACGAAGGCCGCAAGATCATGCACCTGCCCGATCTGAAGGTTACCTGCACTTGTGTCCGTGTGCCGGTAGTGCGCAGCCACTCCATCTCCGTCAGCTGCCACTTTGACAAGCCTGTGACCGTGGAGCAGGTCAGAGAGGTCATCGCTAATGCCCCCGGCTGCAAACTGGTGGACGATCTGCAGAGCAAGGCATATCCCATGCCTTTGGATACCACCGACCAGGATATCGTGTTCGTTGGCCGTATCCGTCCCGACCTGACCGATGATTGCGGCATCAGCTTGTGGTGCTGTGGTGACCAGGTCCGCAAGGGCGCGGCTACCAACGCCATCCAGATCGCTGAACTGCTGATCTGATAAAGCAAAGAACTGCCCCGATACGAATCGTATCGGGGCAGCTTTTGTTATTCGGATTCTATCATTTCTTCTTTCAGTTCGTCCTTGCGGATAAAGAACCGGCGGATAGCGAATAACCCGGCAATGCAGGCAACGCATGCCACATTGCTCCAGGGGTCATCGTGGGTCAAAATAACGTGGCGGGTAATGGCCACAGTCAGTACCTCCAGAATGCTTGCCGGGGTGGTGTCAATCAACATTCTGACAAATTCCAGACCTACCACTATGGTCAGAACACTGTGCAGGTATGTGCTGATGTCGGCCAAATATCCCGGCGTTGTAAAGGCCTCTATAAGCTCAAGGGCAAGGGATATAATGAGAATTGCCAAAGTGATCAATGCGATAATCCGTTCAATCCAAAACAATACCCGGCGGAAGAAATGCTCAATGGGGTGGTTATCGTTGCGATTGATTTTTGATTTCTCTTTTGTCTGGTTCAAAAGCGTACCTCCTGCACATGTTTATTTTGTGGTCAGATTTTTGTTATTCTTCGGTTTGCGCTGCTGATTCATCCACACCTTCATAACAATGTTATGGGGCAGGAGCTTAACCAGCCGCACCTGATTTTGAATGGGAAAACCGTGGACAGAGTATTCTTTGTTGGTTTTGTAAAGATGCTTCAGTCCGGTAGCCACTACATCCCCGGCCTCGTACAGATAGTTGAAATACTGCACTTTTGCACCGTTGGTGGTAAGCGCATGGTTGAAAAACTCTGTTTTTACCCAGCCGGGATTCATGGCCATCATTCGGATGCCTTGGGACTTGAGCTCTTGGTTCATGGCGCGGGTATAGCTTAAAACGAAGGCTTTGGTTGCGCCGTAGGTGGTGATATAAGGTACCGGCTGGAAGGCGGACAAGCTGTCCAGCTGTAAAACATGGCTGCCTTTTTGCATATAGGGCAGGGTCAGCCGGGTCATGCGTACCAAGGCTTTACAGTTTAAGTCGATCATGCGGCAATCATCTTCCACGGAAATATCCGCAAAATTACCGAATTTACCAAAGCCTGCGGCGTTTACCAGCAGCCGCACATTGGGGGCTTCCTGCTGCAAAAGGGTTTGATAATGTTCAAAGCTTTCCTTTTCACACAAATCCAAGGCAAGGATACGGACCGGTGTGGCAAGCTCCTTTTTGAGCTGCTTCAGCGCTTCCTCCCGCCGGGCGATTACCCAGATTTCATCCACAGCAACGTACTGGGACAGCTGGCGTACAAATTCCTGCCCCATGCCGGAACTTGCGCCGGTTACAACTGCAATATTCATAACAACCTCCTCCGTTCAGTCAGCAAAGTAATTCTTTGCTGCTGCAATCAGCTCTTCTTTACTGTTAGGAATCCATTCATTTTGAACCTGTCGCAACAGGTCGTTTAAGCAAGCACCGATTTGCGGTCCGGCAATAAAACCTAAATCCAGAAGATCGTGACCGTTGATTGCCAGATCCTTTATATGCAGGCAGGCATCTTCATCCCGAATTTGCGCCAAAAGGGTGTCAATTTGGGAGAAATAATCCGTATCCCAATTTACACCTTTGCTGGCATGATCTGCTTGCTGCAAGCACAGCAGCATGGAAACCATTTCTTCGCCAAAGCGACTGATATGGCGGCGCAAAATCCGCTTGTCCGGTATCAGGGCAACCATATGATTATTAACCAGAAACAATACTTGCTTGCGTAGTGTGTTGGAGACCCTTAGCCGCGTCAGAACTTCCTCTGCCATTTTTCCGCCCACCCGGGCATGATTGTAAAAATGACCCCGTCCGTTTTCGTCGGTTGTAAAGGTGGCAGGCTTGCCAATGTCATGGAGCAAGGCGGCCAGTCGCAGGGGCAGTACCGGGGGCGTTGCCCCAACGGTATGGGCAATATGGGTATAAATATCGTAGCGATGATGGGGACTGCACTGATCAAAACCCACAGTGCTTGCCAGTTCGGGAATGATTTGTGTAATGATCGGCGCGAAGCGAATCAAATCCTCGGCAGAAACCACCGGAAGTAATTTGCTCAATTCACTAAATACCCGTTCCCGGGCAAGAGTGTCCATCAGCGGCGCTTGCAAAAGCATAGCATCCTCGGTGGCTTGCGCAACCTTCAGTTTAAAAGTGGCAGCAAACCGGACACCCCGCAAAATGCGCAGGGAATCCTCCTGAAAGCGGATAGCAGGATCTCCTACAGTCCGGAGTATGCCTTCTTCCAGATCAACTTGTCCGTTCCAAGGATCCACATAACCCACGGAGGGACTGTATGCTATGGCGTTAATTGTAAAATCTCGCCGCCCCAGATCCTCCTGGACAGTGGAAACGAAGTTTACCCAATCCGGGTGGCGGGTGTCGGTGTAGTCACCATCGGTGCGGAAGGTGGTAATTTCATAGACCGCGCCGTCAAGGACAACACCGATGGTGCCGTGCTTTTCTCCGCTGCGTACCAATGTGTGAGAAGAGAAAATCTTGGCAATCTGCTCCGGCGTGGCATCGGTGCACATGTCGTAATCATGGGGAGTAAGACCCAGCAAGGCGTCCCTGACACAGCCACCAACCACATAGGCGCTATAGCTGCTTTCCTGCAGCTTATTCAGGCAGTACAGCACATCTTTGGGCAAAGCCATAGGCGTAGCGGCTTTTTTGGGACGTAACGAGAACCAGTCTAGCAGCAGCCATAAAAGCATGGATACATAGTACAGGCGGCTTGCGCCAATGGCGCAGACACAGCAAAAGAATAATGCGCCGCAATGGAAAAAAACGTAGATGCGACGGACATCCTTTCCTGCAAAAAGACAGGCTCTGTAGTACGCAGCCAGCATCAGGAAAATATTGCAAAGCAGCAGGAACAAATACCGGTAAACCTCCGGCTCGTTACTCCAAAACCGGTATTGCTGCACCAGATTGAAAATAAAGAAAGGAATCGCCGGGATATAAAAATTGTAGTTTTCCGGGAGCGTTTCCATTCGGCAAAGACCCATATACACAAAGCTGGCTGCAGCGACTGCCCCGGAAATTGCGCACAGGACGGTAATAGAGTCCTGCAGGGAAAATATGTTTGCAATCACGGTTGTTAAAATGCCACCGGCTGCAATAAAATGACCAAGGGCACCTCCTTTGTCCACAGGAAACATGCGACGGTAGGAAGGCGTTCCTTTAATTGGAAGCAAGAAAAGCACAAGGCCTGCCATTACCGCGCAGGAAAGAACAGGCAGTAAAATGGCAAGAGGATGGCTTGTCCGGATAAAGCCGTCCCTGCCTGTGCCGAATATACGCAGCAGCAGAAACAGAATGCAGCCCAATGCTCCGGCTTCCAAAGTAATTAAAAGTAAAGGTGTTTGTTTATCAGCATTTTTCATAGACGTGCGCTCCAAAAGTAATTATTATACTTATTATAACAGTATAAGCAGCTGATTTCTACCCTTTTTAAAAAAATAGACTTGTTTCTGGAACCTTTCGGGAGTATAATAGTCCCAATGTAAAAACCTTTTATTCCGGGAGGATACTTCATGTTAATTGGTGGTATTGCGGTATTGTCTGCAATTGTAGCGGCACTGCTGTGCGCAGCTGCGGAGGCGTTTGCCGGTTTGCAGTGGCTTTGGTTGCTGCCGATAAGTTTTATTGGAAGCTTTTTGGCTTGGACCTTATTGGCGTTTTTGTTCGTGCTGCTGCTGTGCGCTTTGGTCGACCCGGATAAGCAGTACGAAAACGACAGCAAGCTTTACCGTACTGTTGTGAACCTGATCGTGGGTGCGATTATTCCCTTTGCCAGAATCCACGTAGAGACAAAGGGCTTGGAAAAAACGCCGAAGGAGGGCCGCTTTTTGCTGGTGTGCAACCACCTGCATGACGGTGATCCTGTGGTTCTGCTTCGCTACTTCCAAAAAAGTCAGCTGGCGTTTGTGGGCAAGCGGGAAGTTAAGAACATGTTCCTTGTGGGCAAGCTGATGCCGAAATTCCTCTGCCAATTTGTTAACCGGGAAAATGACCGGGAGGCGCTGAAGACCATTTTACGGTGTATTCAGCTACTGAAAGAGGATAAGGTCTCCATTGCTATTTTTCCAGAAGGATATATTCATAAGGAAAGAAAACTGCAGACCTTCCGCCCCGGCGTGTTCAAGATTGCCCAAAAGGCAAAGGTGCCAATCGTTGTGTGTACCCTGCGGGACACCCAGTATATGGTGACGAATTTTCTCAAAGGTAAGCCCAGCAAGGTGCAGCTGCATTTGCTGGATGTCATTCCTGCCGAAAGCTTGCAGGGTAGAACGACTGTGGAAATTGCCGAGGAAATCCATACCATGATGGCCCAGGATCTGGGACCGGATTATGTGCTGAAAAAGCAGGAAGATAACACTTGATTTGTGGGTGTTTTTTTGTATAATAGATAGCATGATAATTGGGAGGACATACCATGAATAATAGTGAAAAAACATTAGAAATGATCGTAAATCTTTGCAAGAACCGTGGCTTTGTCTATGCCGGTTCTGAAATTTACGGCGGCTTGGCAAACTCTTGGGATTACGGTCCTTTGGGTGTAGAATTTAAGAACAACGTTAAAAAAGCATGGCTCAAAAAGTTTGTGCAGGAATCTGACTACAATGTAGGTCTGGATGCTGCTATCATTATGAACCCTACCACTTGGGTTACCACCGGTCACGTGGGCTCTTTCTCTGATCCTCTGGTGGACTGCAAGGGTTGTGGCGCACGGCACCGTGCCGACAAGCTGATCGAAGAAGCGGAATCCGGCAAGGGTGTCAATGTGGATGCTATGAAGCCTGACGAAATGAATGACTTCATCGCCCAGCACGAGGATGTGGTCTGCCCCAACTGCGGCAAGCACCATTTCACCTCCATCCGCAACTTCAATCTGATGTTCCAGACCAAGATCGGCGTTACCGAGGATTCCTCCTCCATCGCTTACCTGCGCCCCGAAACCGCCCAGGGCATTTTCGTCAACTTTGACAACATACAGCGTACCACCCGGAAAAAGCTGCCCTTCGGTGTTTGTCAGGTTGGCAAGGCTTTCCGTAACGAGATCACCCCCGGCAACTTTACCTTCCGTACCCGCGAGTTTGAGCAGATGGAATGCGAATTCTTCTGCCAGCCCGGCACCGACCTGGAGTGGTTTGCTTACTGGAAGGATTTCTGCAAGAACTGGCTGATCTCTTTGGGCATCAAGGAAGAAAGCCTGCGCCTGCGTGACCACGAGCCGGCGGAGTTGGCATTCTATTCCCGGGCGACTACCGATATTGAATACCAGTTCCCCTTTGGCTCCGGCTGGGGTGAGCTGTGGGGCATTGCTGACCGTACTGATTATGACCTGGGTCGCCATCAGGAGGCTTCCGGTAAGAAGCTGACCTACTTCGACCAGGAGCGTAACGAGCATTATATTCCTTATGTTATCGAGCCTTCTCTGGGCTGCGACCGCGTGGCTCTGGCCTTCCTGTGCGAAGCTTACGATGAAGAGGTGGTCGGCCAAGATAAGAACGGCAAGGACGATGTGCGTACTGTGCTGCGTCTGCACCCGGCGCTGGCGCCTTTCAAGGCTGCTATCCTGCCTCTTTCCAAGAAGCTGTCCCCCAAGGCAGAGGAGATCTATCACGAGCTGCGTAAGGACTTTATGGTGGACTTTGACGATGCCGGCTCTATCGGCAAGCGTTACCGCCGGGAAGACGAGATCGGCACACCCTTGTGCATTACTGTAGACTTCCAGACTGTGGGCGACGAGACCACCGAGGCAGACAACTGCGTCACCGTCCGTGACCGCGACACTATGGAGCAGGTCCGTGTTCCCATCAGCGAGCTGAAAAACTACATCGCCGAAAAGTGTAATTTCTAATGACGGCAAACACCCCGGAAAGATCCGGGGTGGTTGATTTTTTTGCACCGCTGTGATATAATACAAAAAATTTCTTTCCAAAGGGGTGATCCTGTGAGAATCTTTGAAAAATCTGGCAAGCTTGCCAATGTGCTTTACGATGTTCGCGGCCCGGTGGTGGATGAGGCGGCCCGTATGGAAGAGCAGGGTCTGGAAATTTTGAAATTGAATATTGGCAACCCTGCGCCTTTTGGGTTTAACGCCCCGGAGGAAGTGATCCAGGATATGCGTCATAACATTCCTGCGTCCCAGGGTTATTCTGATTCCAGAGGTATCTTCTCTGCCCGGAAGGCAGTTATGCAGTATGCCCAGATCAAGAACATCCCCAATGTAACCATGAAGGATGTGTTCATTGGCAATGGCGCCAGTGAGTTGATCCAGATGTCGTTGAACGCACTGCTCAACTCCGGTGACGAAGTGCTGGTCCCCAGCCCGGACTACCCGCTGTGGACCGCTTGCACCAATCTGGCCGGCGGTACTGCCGTGCATTACATCTGCGACGAGCAGTCTGAATGGTATCCGGATATCGCAGATATCAAGAGCAAGGTCACACCCAAGACCAAGGCAATTGTAGTTATCAATCCCAACAACCCCACCGGCGCGCTGTATCCCAAGGAGATTTTGGAGCAGATCGTCGATATCGCCCGGGAGCACGAGCTGATCATCTTCTCCGACGAGATGTATGACCGGTTGGTAATGGACGGCTTGCAGCATATTTCCACCGCTTCTTTGGCGCCGGACCTGTTCTGCGTGACCTTCAGCGGATTGAGCAAATCCCATATGGCTTGCGGCTTCCGTTCCGGCTGGATGATTCTTTCCGGCAACAAGGAAATTGCCAAGGATTATATTGCCGGACTGAACATGCTTTCCAATATGCGTCTTTGTTCCAATGTTCCCGGTCAGTCTATCATCCAGACAGCTTTGGGTGGCTACCAGAGCGTCAATAATTATATTGTACCCGGTGGCCGTGTTTACGAGCAAAGAGAGTTTGTTTACAAAGCCATTAATGACATTCCCGGTTTGAGCGCAGTAAAGCCCAAGGCAGCGTTCTACATCTTCCCCAAGATCGATGTGAAGAAATTCAACATCCTGGATGACCAGCAGTTTGCCCTGGATTTCCTGAAGGAGAAACGGGTGCTGTTCGTTCCCGGCAGCGGTTTCAACTGGAAGCAGCCGGACCACTTCCGTCTGGTCTACCTGCCCAGAATCGAAGTGCTGTCCGAGGCGATGGATAAAATGAAAGACTTCCTTTCCTATTATCACCAAGGTCCAAAATAAGCTTTTTAAGTCTCCCCATATTTGGGGAGACTTTTTGCGTATATTTTTGGAAAGAAGCGGTAACAATTCCTCCAAAGGAGGCGTATTATGAAAGTACGGGACATTATGAGCCAACCACCAATTCACATCAGTCCTGTTGAATCGGTGGAGGTGGCAGCCAGAACCCTTGCACATTATAATATAGGTGTGCTGCCGGTGTGCAATCAGGGCAAGCTGTGCGGATTGGTAACGGACCGGGATCTGGTCACCCGGTGCATGGCATCGGGTAAAACCCCGGCGCAAACCACCGTCCGGGAAGTGATGACCAATCAGATCACATCCATTCAGCCGGATATGGAAGTGGGCGTTGCCGCACATCTGATGGGACGGCAGCAGATTCGCCGCCTGCCGGTAGTGGAAAACGGTAAGCTTTGCGGCATGGTAAGTTTGGGCGATCTGGCAAAAAGGGAAGAGAGCGTTATGGACGCAGCGGATGCGCTGACAGATATTACCAGCAACTTGTCCGATCGAAGCAGCTGGTGATATTGCACAAAAAAGTTTGTATTGCTTTGTCATAATTGACCAATTCAACAAAGTTAAAAAAATCAGAAAAAAATGAAAAAAAGTATTGACAAATAAGGCATAAAGTGATAACATAGGAAAGCTGTCCGATGAACGGCCTTCCGGGAGGACGCAACCTGTACCTTGTAAATTGAATAACGCAAAGACGAACAAAACACCTTGGACAATTATAAATGGATTGTTTAAGAATCGTGAAAACGAATTAACAGCCAACGAAAATTCTTGAGTAAATTTGCTAGACGAATTATTCAGAAGATTAAGATTTTAGAGCCGTAAGGCTTTAAGATACAATTTTTTGAGAGTTTGATCCTGGCTCAGGACGAACGCTGGCGGCGTGCCTAACACATGCAAGTCGAACGGACGAGGGGAGCTTGCTCCCTGAGTTAGTGGCGAACGGGTGAGTAACGCGTGAGGAACCTG
>JAZOUW010000008.1:0-23540 GCA_045658385.1 Faecousia sp. | reverse complement strand
TGACAACAGTGTTAGGGTGTGCTATAATACCGCAGGTATCAAGCAAAAGTGCTTGACAGGAGGTGCTGTATGGACGCAACAGAACTGATTCTGCTGTACGATTACTATGGTGATCTGCTGACAGATCGACAGAAAGAGTGTTTTGAATTGCGTTACAATCAGGACCTTTCGCTGGGTGAAATTGGCAGCGAACTTGGTATTAGCCGACAGGGTGTTTTTGATAATCTCAGCCGCACCGAGGCGTTGCTGATCAATATGGAAAAGAAAACAGGCTGTGTTCAGCGCGATATTCGCTGCAGAAAAGCTGCCCGTGAAATCTTAAATGTTGCCCGGGAATTATCCGGTCACACTGACCTGACTGTCTCTGAAAAGGCGAATCAAATTATTGATGCAATTCAGGGACTTGAGGAGTAACTAAATGGCATTTGAAGGATTAACCGAAAAGATCTCTGCTACCTTCAAAAAGCTTAGAGGCAAAGGCCGGCTGAAGGAAGCTGATGTAAAAGAAGCTATGCGAGAGATCCGCATGGCACTTCTGGAAGCGGATGTAAGCTATAAAGTTGTCAAGGATTTCACGAAATCTGTCACCGAACGCTGTGTTGGAGCGGATGTTCTCGAATCGCTGACTCCTGCCCAGATGATTGTAAAGATCGTTAACGAAGAGCTTACAAAGCTTATGGGAAGTGATATCAAGCATATTACTATCAACCCCAACGGTCCTACTGTTGTTATGCTCGTCGGTCTTCAGGGTGCTGGTAAAACTACAAACGGCAGTAAGCTGGCTGGTCTTATGAAGCGTCAGGGAAGAAACCCCTTGCTTGTCGCTTGTGACGTTTATCGCCCTGCGGCAATCACGCAGTTAAAGGTTTGTGGTGAGAAGCTGGAAATTCCGGTGTTTGAAAGAGGGCAGGCTGACCCAGTGCAAATTGCAAAGGAAGCGGTCTTTTATGCAAAACAGCACGGTCATGATATGGTGTTTTTGGATACAGCAGGCCGCCTGCATGTAGACGAAGCCCTTATGGAAGAGCTAAAAAACATCAAATTGACTGTCAAGCCGGATGAAATTATGCTGGTTGTGGATGCCATGACCGGTCAGGATGCTGTAAACGCTGCGCAAAGCTTTAATGAATGGCTGGACATTGATGCTGTGATGCTTAGTAAGTTGGATGGTGATGCCAGAGGCGGCGCGGCGCTGTCTGTCCGTGCAGTTACGGGAAAACCGATTAAGTTTGCCGGTATCGGTGAAAAGCTGGAGGATATTGAACCGTTCCATCCTGACAGAATGGCTTCCCGGATTTTGGGAATGGGCGATGTTCTTTCCTTAATTGAGAAGGCCGAAAAGGCCTATGATGCAAAGAAAACTGTTGAACTGGAAGAAAAGCTCAAATCCAATAAATTTACCTTACAGGACTTTTATGACCAAATGGTGCAGATGAAGTCTATGGGTTCCATGCAGGATATTCTTGCACAGTTGCCCGGCGGGGCCAATTTGAAAGGTGTTCAGTTGGATGAAAAGGCAATGGCGCATACAGAGGCCATCATCCTCTCTATGACACCGAAGGAACGGGAAAACCCCGGTATTATTGGTGCCAGCAGAAAAAAGCGTATTGCCGCTGGCTCTGGACTGAAGGTTGAAGATGTCAATCGACTGTTAAAGTCCTTTGAACAAATGCGCGCTATGATGAAGCAGTTTTCCGGCCCGGGCGCGGGTAAGAAGATGAAACGTATGCGCGGTTTTGGCGGGTTCGGGGGATTCCCCGGATTCTGAATTGGTTCGCTGTAAGCAAACTGCTTTGCGATATAGAAAAAAGTTTTACTTGGAGGTGAAAACTAATGGTTAAAATCAGACTGAGAAGAATGGGCGCTAAGAAGGCTCCTTACTACCGTATTGTTGTTGCTGACTCCCGCAGCCCCCGTGATGGCCGTTGCATCGAGGAGATCGGTACCTACAACCCCTTGACCGATCCTGCAACCATCACTGTGGATGCAGAAAAGGCACAGACCTGGATCAAGAACGGTGCACAGCCCACTGACACCGTTCGCGGCCTGCTGAAGAAGGCTGGCGTTCTGTAATTTTCCCAAAGGAGCTATACAATGAAAGAGCTGTTGCTTTATATGGCAAAGAACTTGGTGGACGATCCGGATGCAGTTACCGTTACCGAGACTTCTGATGAAGAAGGCAAGGTTCTGGAACTCCGTGTTGCCCCCGGTGATATGGGAAAGGTTATTGGCCGCCAAGGTCGAATTGCGAAGGAAATTCGCACCATCGTGAAATCCGTTGCGCAACGCACCGGTGAAAAGATATCGGTGGAAATTGTTGACTAATGAAATGAGTATGCGTGGCAATTTATGCCACGCATTTCTCGTTTTTAGGGACTTGCCCCCCGGTAAAATTACTGCTATAATAGTAAAAACGTTTGTTTTCAGGAGGTTACCATGAAACTCCAATTTATTGAGGCCGGTGAAATTGTTACAACCCACGGCGTGCGTGGTGAAGTGAAAGTACTGCCTTGGGTAGACAGTCCTGAATTTCTGCAGGAATTTAACCGCGTTCGCATTGAGAATGAATCTTATTCGGTGGAATCCTGCCGCGTTCAAAAAAGCTGCAATCTTATGAAGCTGGCTGGTGTGGATACCATGGAGGATGCCCAGTTATTGCGTGGAAAAACAGTCGAAATCTATCGTTGCGATGCGCCGGACGACCTTATTTTTGCAGCAGAGCTGTTTGGTATTCGGGTCTTTGCTGCCGGTGAAGAAATTGGTGAAGTTGTGGATGTACTGGATTATCCGGGAAATAAGGTATATGTTGTGAAAGGGGAACATCAATACATGATTCCTGCTGTTAAGCAGTTTATCTTATCCACAGATGTTCATGCTGGCACAATGGAAGTTTCTTTGATTGAAGGGATGCGTACCGATGAGAGTTGATATTCTTACCCTTTTCCCGGAAACGGTGGGAGATGTGCTGTCTGAAAGTATTATCGGTCGCGCCCAGGAGCGTGGTTTTGTAAAAATTGAAACCCATCAGATTCGGGATTATACAGCAAACAAGCAAAATCAAGTGGATGACTACCCCTACGGCGGCGGACGGGGAGCAGTTATGACTGCAGACCCGCTGTATCGTTGCTGGGAAGCCGTTTGCGATCAGGCAGGCGGTCCGGTCCACACAATATATCTTTCTCCTTGCGGACACACCTTTCAGCAGGCAGATGCTGTTCGTTTAAGCAAGATGGAGAATCTGATTTTGGTTTGCGGCCATTATGAAGGCATTGATCAGCGCTTCATTGACGAGTGTGTTGATGAAGAGATTTCTCTGGGTGATTTTGTGCTGACTGGCGGTGAGATTGCTGCTATGGCGGTCACAGATGCAGTTTGCCGCATGGTACCCGGCGTACTTTCCGATCCGGAATGTTTTGAGGATGAAAGTCACTTTAATGGTCTTTTGGAATATCCCCAGTATAGTCGACCGGCAGTGTGGCATGGTAGGGAAGTGCCGGAAATACTTTTATCGGGTAATCATGAGAAAGTTGCCCAGTGGCGCAGAAAACAATCCCTACGCCGTACCAGAGAAAGACGGCCTGATATGTATGAAAAACTGGATTTAACCAGCAAAGCTGACCGCAAACTGCTGAAAGAAATGGAAGCCGAAGATTCACAATAATAAAAGGTAGGCAACATGGTAAGACCATGTTGCCTACTTTAACTTTTTAATCACCGTTGATTTTTTCTCTGCCTCTGCGAAACAGCAGGGAAATGCACCAAATACCGGCAAGACCAACCAACGTATAAATGATTCTGCTGAATACGGCGCTTTGACCGCCAAACAGCCATGCTACCAAATCAAATTGGAAAACGCCGACAAGCCCCCAGTTGATACAACCGATTATGGATAAAATCAATGCAATGGTATCCATAGTGTTACCTCCATTTGTATTATTGGATGTTTCTAGCATACCCGTAAATATGTAAAATATACGCAGAACAATTTTTTCTTTAATGATTGCAAAACACAGATTGATTTTGTATAATAGTCAAAAAAACGGCAGGTATTGTTTATGGTTACATTGTATGAAGGTGCTTTTGCTAAGCTTAATTTGACTTTGGATGTTTTAGATAAACGTTTGGATGGCTACCATGATTTACAAAGCGTGATGCAAACAATTTCTATACGTGATGATATTGAAATTGATTTGGATACCGGTAAACCATGGATGCTGGAATGTACCAATGCGGAAATACCAACGGATCATCGAAATCTGGCATGGAAGGCTGCAGAAGTTTTTTTTGAAGCGACAAAAAAAGACCCCAACGGTTTGACCATCCGTATAACAAAAAGAATTCCCTCCGGCGCGGGTCTGGGCGGCGGCAGTGCGGATGCTGCTGCAGTTTTGCGGGCGCTGAACAAACATTATGACAATCCTTTTTCCATTTATGCATTAGCTGAATTAGGCGCTGCTGTAGGTAGTGATGTACCTTTTTGTACGGTCTGTGGCACTGCTATGGTTGAAGGCCGCGGCGAGCGTTTGCGCAAGTTGCCGGATATGCCTGATTGCGTTTTTGTTGTTTGCAAACCGGATTTTTCTATATCAACGCCTGAACTCTATCGAAAACTGGATGCATCAGTCATTGCAAAAAGACCGGACAATATAGCTATGGAAAGCGCAATTTTGGCCGGGGATTTAGGCAAGATTGCAGAAAATTTGTGTAATGTTTTCGACCCGGTTGTAACGCAGGAGCATTTGGAATTGAACTACATCAAATCCATCTTCAATAGTTATGGATCGATTGGTCAACAAATGACCGGTTCCGGTTCTGCTGTGTTTGCTATTGTTCCGGATTTTGAGTTTGCCGCTGTGATTTGCAATATGTTAAAGGAGAATTATCCCCAAGTTTTTATTGCAAAACCTGTATAATTTTCTTAAATACCGTCCATACTGGAGTTATTTCAGTAAGGACGGTGTTTTTTATGAAAAAATTCGCAAAATTTGTGTGTATTATTGTACTTATATGTGCAGCGCTTGTCGCTGCGCGGCTGGTAAATGACAAGATAATTCTTAACAATCATTTGATTCGTTTGCATGTAGTTGCAAATTCAGACAGTGATGAGGATCAGGAAATAAAGCTTTTGGTTAAAGATGAAATTGTTTCTTTTCTCCAACTCCAAATGGTTGATGTAAACACAGCTAATGAAGCTGAAGCGTTCTTAAAGGAGAATTTGAAGAATATTGAGCAGCTTGCCAATAATATTCTGGCGCAATTAAATTCAAAGCATACAGCAAAAATTTCATTAAAAAAGGAAGCTTTTGATAAACGGAAATATGATACTTTTTCTTTGCCTGCGGGAGTCTATGAATCCTTGCGGGTTGAAATTGGAGAATCACAGGGGAGAAACTGGTGGTGTGTAGTTTTTCCTTCTCTGTGCATACCGGCAACTGCAGACGGATTTTACGATACGGCAGTTTCATCCGGCTTTGATGGGGGGTTAGCGGAAACGTTGTCTGGTGACGAACGCTATGAAATTCGTTTCTATTTTCTGGACTGTATAGGGAAAATCGAAAATTTCTTCTTTTTTCATTAATATTGTCCTATTATTTACCCACAATTTGTGTTATATTATAGAAAAAGAAAGGGGCGAAGACAATGCTTACACTGCTTTTGGGAACAGATTGGATAGCGAATCGGATGGAAGTTATGAACATGATTTCTGACGATGTTGCTGCCCAAAAAAATGGCAGAATTTTGATTGTCCCTGAATTAATCAGCCATGAAACGGAACGTCGGCTTTGCGCGGCTGCCGGTGATACTGCCAGCCGTTTTGCAGAAGTGCTGTCATTCACTGGTTTGGCGCGACGTGTTGCGGATTGCGTGGGTCATGGCGTCAAGGAATGCCTTGATAATGGCGGGCGTGTTGTGACTATGGCATCTGCTGCCCGTCAGCTGCATAGCAGATTAAAAGCCTATGCCGCAGTGGAAACAAAGCCTGAATTTCTTACTGGACTTCTTGATGCGGTTGACGAATTTAAGCGCTGTTGTATTTCTCCGGAAGATTTGCTTTTTGCATCAAAACAAACCCAGGGAAGTCTTGCCCAAAAATTGGAAGAACTGTCTTTACTGTATGACAGCTACAATGCTTTGTGTGAGCAAGGTAAACGAGATCCGCGGGATCAAATGACGTGGCTCTTGGAGGAACTGGAATCAGGGACTTATGCCAAAGACCGGGTGTTTTACATTGACGGATTCCCTGATTTTACGCGGCAACATATGTCGATTTTAGAGCATCTTATTACGCATGCTGAAAATGTTGTTATTAGTCTTAACTGTGACACACCGGGGTCAAACAATCTTGCCTTTGAAAAGGCAGGGGAAACTGCTGCAGAATTGTTACAGATAACAAAAAAATGGAATGTTCCTGTAGACGTTCGCTATATTCATCCCCGCTGCGATGCCTTGAATGCTGTGCGGTATAATTTGTTTCAGGGTAAGATTGATCAAACTGTGGATCAAAGTATTTTGCAGGTTTACAAGACAGATACCGTTTATCAGGAGTGTCTTGCTGCTGCTGAAAAGATTACCCAGCTTGTCGCAAGTGGTGTGCGGTATCGCCAAATCGGTATTGTTTGTGCTGATATGGATTCTTACCGTAATACCATTGATTTGGTTTTGCGCAGTTTCCAGATTCCTGCTTACATATCCGGATCAGAGGATATCCTGGATAAATCAGTGATTTCGACGGTTTTAACTGCCATGGATGCGGCTTTAGGAGGCTTTGAAAAGCAGGACGTTCTTGCATACCTGAAATCTCCCTTATCTCCAATCGACCTTACTACTTGCGATATGTTGGAGAATTATGCAATTTTGTGGGGCATCAATGGAAGCCAATGGATAAAAGACTGGACAAATCACCCCGAGGCCTTGGGCGGAAAATGGACGGATACAGCAATTGAAACCCTGCAAAAACTTAATAGCGCACGAAAATTGGCGCTGGATCCGCTGGTACATATGCAGCAAGCGTTCCGGGACGCAGAAAATCTTGCACAACAGGTGAAGGCACTTTATGGATTCTTTGTTGAAATCAGATTGTCTGACCGGTTGGATCGGCTCGCAACGCAGGTGGATGCCAATGGTGATAACCGTACTGCGCAGATTTTAAATCAGCTTTGGGAAATCCTTCTGACTGCAATGGAGCAGCTTTACGATATGCTTGGCACAACTGTTTGGCAACCGGAGGTTTTCACACGGTTATTTAAGCTGCTATTAAGTCAGTATTCCGTTGGCACAATTCCTACGGTTCTGGACGCTGTAACGATTGGACCGATCAGTGCAATGCGTTGTCAAAAGACTTCACATTTGTTTGTGTTGGGTGCTTTGGAAGGTAATCTACCCGGATATAGTGGCTCTACCGGCGTTTTAAGCGATCAGGAACGTCTTGTGCTTCGGAAAATAGGCGTTCAGTTAACCGGTGGTGCAACTGACGGCTTGCAGGCGGAATTTGCTGAAATATATGGCGTTTTTTGTGGCGCAGATCAATCGATTACGGTCAGTTGCCCTGGCGGTCAGCCGTCCTTTATCTATCGCCGTTTGAGCAACCTGGCAGGCGGTGAAACTACGCCAAGTTATGCTTTTGGCGCGGCTTTGCGTGACCCTTGGCGTGCGGGCGCATTCTTCGCTGCCGCAAATGCAAAAAAAGAGGCTGATATGGCAGGCGTTATTGATGCATATCAATCAATTTCTAAAAATAAAGAGCATTCCTTGGGGACAATTACCAAAGAGAATATTGATAAGCTGTACGGAAAGGAATTGAAACTTTCTGCTTCGCAGATTGACAAACAGGCATTGTGTCGATTCTCATATTTTATTCGTTATGGACTTCGTGCCAAAGAATGCAAGGAAGTAACCGTTGACCCAGCAGAATTTGGTACATATGTGCATGCAGTATTGGAATCTACTGTTTGCGATGTTATGCAGCAAGGTGGCTTTAAAACAGTATCTCTTGAAGATACACTGGAAATTTCCATGAAACATTCGCAGGCGTATTTTAAGGAGCGTTTTCAACAAATCGATACGGAGCGAATTTCCTATCTTTTCCGCAGAAATAGTCACGAGCTTGGCTTAATTGTGCAGGAACTTTGGAAAGAATTGAAAGCCAGCGACTTTGTTCCGGTTGGTTTTGAGGTTGGGTTTGGTGATTCCGGAGATGTTCCTGCGATTCAAATTTCCGGCGGTACAATGCAGGGAATAATTCGAGGCTTTGTGGATCGAATTGATGCATGGAAACATGGTGATGATACTTTTTTTCGTGTTGTGGACTACAAAACCGGAGAAAAGGATTTTGATTACTGCGACATCATTAACGGTATTGGCCTGCAAATGCTACTGTATCTGTTTGCGCTGGAGCAAGGCACATATGCACCGTTGAATGAAGGTCCAATTCCCGCCGGCGTGCAATATTTTCCCGCAAGAGTGCCGATTGTTTCTGCAAACAGTAAGCTGACAAATGAAGAGGCTACTGCTGCCAGAGAAAAGCTTTGGAAGCGCAAAGGACTTTTGCTAAAAGATGAAGCTGTTTTGGATGCTATGTCAGACGAGAACACGGAAAACAGAATGCCTTATTCCAGAAAGAGGGATGGGGGGGTGTCCGGTGATTTGGCTGATGGGAAACAACTTCGTTTGCTGAAAACCTATATTTTTGATTTGCTTGTAGATCTGGTTGACGAAATTGCATCTGGAAATGTGGACCCCAATCCCTATTCCCGCGGCAGTCATAATCCGTGTGTATACTGCCCTTACGGTTCAATTTGCCATCAGGACACTGTAGATCAACGCAGAAATTTTAAGGCAATCACGGCAAATCAATTTTGGGAGCAAGTAGAAAAGGAGGTGACCGGTTGTGGCTGAAAAACTGACTGCCGAGCAAAGACAAGCAGTGGAAGACAGAGGTGGTGATCTTCTGGTTTCAGCTGCTGCCGGCTCCGGAAAGACAAAGGTTTTGGTTGACCGATTGATGGGTTACATTATGGACCCAATTAATCCTGCAAATGTTGATGATTTTTTGATCATTACATATACGAAGGCTGCGGCAGCAGAACTTCGCGGAAAGATTGCGGCTAAACTGTCAGAGCATATTGCTGCACAACCGGAAAATCGCCATTTACAGCACCAGATGCAGCGCTTGTATCTTGCAAAGATATCGACTGTGCATGCTTTTTGCACAGATATACTGCGTGAATATGCATATCGGTTAGATGTTGCTTTAGATTTTCGCGTTCTGGATGAAAACGAGGCTATTGAGCTTCAGGAACGTGCAATGCAGCAAGTATTAAATGATGCTTATTCTCATGCTGAGCAAGATCCTGATTTTATCGCACTTGTGGATTCCCAGGGTTTGGGCCGGGATGATCGAAATATTCCGGAAATTATTTATAAGGTCTACAATAGCGCTAGATGCCACCTAAATCCCAATCAATGGTTGCAGTGGTGTCTGTCGGTCAGCGATATTTCCGGCTGCTGTGATGCTGCTGAAACGGTGTGGGGTAAATATCTTATTGAAAAGCTGCAGGTATGTTTGGATTTGCATATTGCGGCCTTGTCGAAATGCGCACAGATGGCATCAGTTTCTGAAGGCATGGAAAAGCCTGCAGTGTTGCTGGCAGATACGGTTGTGCAATTACAGACACTTCGCGACTGTAATACCTGGGATGCTGTCCATCGCTACAGAATGATCGACTATGGAAGATTGACATTTTCCAAGAACTGCACCGACCTTTTACTTATTGAGCAAATTAAGCAAGTGCGTGAGTCCTGTAAAAAGGATTTGACAAAGAAATTACGGGATTTTGCAGATGATAGCGCGCAAGTGCTGTCTGATATGCAGCAATCTGTTTCTGCTACCAGAGGACTTGTTTCTATTACCAGAAAATTTAGCGAAGCATACGATAAATTAAAACAATTCCGTCGCGTTCTTGATTTTGGTGATTTGGAACACAAAACACTGGATTTGCTTATCGGTAAAAGTCGGGCAGGAACAACTGCAGAGGCGGTGGAGATTGGTGGACGCTTCCGGGAAGTGATGGTAGATGAGTACCAGGATTCCAACATTGTGCAGGATTCGATTTTTTCTGCCTTAACAAAACAAAAGCACAACTGCTTTATGGTCGGTGATGTGAAGCAGTCCATTTACCAGTTTAGACTTGCAGATCCGGGAATTTTCTTGGAAAAATACAATACTTATCTTCCAGCGAAGGACGCAAAACCCGGGAACGGAAGAAAGGTACTTCTGTCGAATAATTTCCGTTCAGCGGCAAGTGTTATTAACGCTGTAAATGATGTATTCCGCGAATGCATGTCTCCTTTGGTAGGTGGCTTGCAATACGGTGAAGACGAGGCGTTGCATGAAGGAATTCCCCACGCAGCCATTGATGAGCAGGAAATTGAACTCAATGGAATTTGTGTTCAGGAAGATACCTATGGAGAAGAAGCATCTTTTGTTGCAAAGAGAGTAACGGAACTTCTGGATGGTACACACCAGATACGAGATGGAGAAAATCTGCGCCCAATCCGTCCTGGAGATATTGCAATTTTACTCCGTTCCCCGGGTTCCATCGGGGGGGATTACCGTTTTGCTCTGGAAAAATGCGGAATCCGTTGTACCATTGGCAGCAGTAATGACTTGCTTCACACGGAGGAAATTGAAACGCTCCGTGCGCTGTTACAGGTGATCAATAATCCTATGCAAGACATTCCTCTGCTGTCAGTTTTGACAAGTTGTGTTTTTTGTTTTACCGCTGACGAACTTGCATATCTGCGAGGCGGGAATCGGGAAGGTAGCATTTTTCATGCACTTGGAAGTAGCGATTTACCAAAAGCGAAGGCTTTTCTTGATGTTATTAACACGCTACGTTCTGAAGCCAAAATTCGTACGCTTCCACAGTTGCTGAATCAGATTTTTGTTACGACCCGAATGGACAGTATATTTAGTGTTCTACCGGGTGGGGCAGAGAAAGTTGAAAACCTGCAAACCTTTTGTCAATTGGCCGGTAGTTTTGATGCCGGCGTTGGCCTTGGACAGTTCCTGGAACGATTAAATGCATTGGATCAGCGTGGACTGGCCGCAGCAGAACTGGGTGCAGACGTGAATGCTGTTACAATTATGAGCATTCATAAATCGAAAGGCCTTGAGTTTCCGGTGGTATTTCTTTGTGGTTTGTCACGTGATTTTAATGGTGAAAGCGCCAGAGCAAAAGTTCTTTGCGATAAGGAACTGGGTCTTGGTATGTCATGCGTAGATACAGAAAACCGGGTTCGTTATCCATCTATTGCAAAGCGCGCAATCTCGGCAAAAATCCTTTCGGAGGGCATATCTGAAGAGATGCGCGTGCTCTATGTTGCCATGACAAGAGCGCGGGACAGACTCATTATGACCTATGCATCCAGAAACCTTGATAGTGAGCTGACATCCCTTGCACAACGCATGGATTTTTCGCATCCGTTGTTAATTACCGCGAATGCGGATTGCCCCGGGAAATGGGTACTTTATGCTGCGCTAAAACGTAAGGAAGCGTCGCAATTCTTTGCAATCAGCGCACATCCGGAGAATACGAAACATTTTCCCATACCTTGGAAGATTCAAGTTGTTAATACACTGCAAACGATGTCCATCAAGACGCTTGAAGAGGAACAGAATACGCCATCCTTGCCGGCTGGTGCGGTAGAGCATATTCGAAAGAATCTTTCATATCGATATCCGTATATATTAGCAACGACAACGCCGTCGAAACAAACCGCAACCCAATTGAAAGGGCGGAACAAGGACGCAGAGTCGGCAGAAAATACTGCAGCCAACCGTTCCGCTTTTAAAAAGTGGCGTAAGCCCGCGTTTGTTGAAGAACAAATTCTGGGAAAGGATTACGGAAATGCGCTGCATGCTGTTATGGAGCATATTTCTTACAGTCAATGCGGAAGTGTTGCTGCAATTGAGGCGGAAATATCTCGCCTTGTTAATGAAGAATTTATTTCAGGTCAGCAGGCGCAAATGGTTGATCCACAACAAATTGCTGCGTTTTTCGCAACGGACATTGGTGTCCGGTTACAAGCGGATAGCAACGTGCTGCGGGAGTTTAAATTCTCTATTTTAGATGACGGCGAACGCTACTGTCCAGGTATGGTTGGAGAAAAAGTACTTTTGCAGGGCGTGGTGGACTGCGCAATGATTGAAGATGACGGCATCACTGTGATTGATTTTAAAACAGATCGGGTAACAGAAGACACGGTTAAGGATTTGGCGGAAGGTTATCGCATGCAGATTGCAGCATATGCAGATGCACTTTCGCGGATATATCAAAAACCAATTAAGGCGTCGATGCTTTATTTCTTCCAAATTGGAAAATTTTATGTGATTTAATGAACCAAGTGTAAAACCCTCCGGAATTAGTCCGGAGGGTTTTCCTTTAGCGGCTGTTTTTGTTCTGATTATTTTGGTTGTTTTGATTGTTCTGCTTTTGCTGGTTCTGTTGATTTTGCTGGTTCTTATTCTGATTATTCATTTCGGTTTCCTCCAAAGATACAATTGTGCGGTTTTCCGCTTTTATAGCTTACCCTGAAATTTAGGATTTATCCTTTGCCTTAAACAGAAGACTTGCTATAAGACCGGCAACAATAGCTGCTGCAATTCCACCGGCACATGCTTTCAGACCACCGGTAAATATTCCAATAAAACCACTTTCATTAACAGCCTCTTTAACACCTTTTGCTAAATTGAAACCAAAGCCGGTAAGAGGAACAGTAGCGCCTGCGCCGGCAAAGTCAACAATTGGCTGGTAAATACCAATAGCGCCTAAAATTACGCCAATCACCACATAGCTTACCAGAATTCTTGCCGGCGTTAATTTAGTTTTGTCGATGAGGATTTGCCCAATGACACAAAGAATTCCACCGACAAAAAATGCTTTCAATAAATCCATTGCTTCATCCTCCTATAATCGAAACGGCGTGACAAATTCCGGGGATAGGAAGTCCTTGCTGCGTTGATGTTGGAGATAAAAGCGCGCCGGTACCGCAAAATAGTATTCGTTTTAATTTACCGCTTTGTAATTTGTCCAACAGATATCCGCAAAGCGTGATACCGCTGCACCCGCAGCCCGAGCCACCGGAGTGGACATCTTGTGTAGTTACATCGAACACCAGAGTTCCACAGTCTGTTAATTTCCCGCCCAGAGAAAGACCTTCCCGTTGCGACAATGTCAGCAGTGCCTCTTTCCCCAGTTGTCCCAGATCACCGGTAACAATTAAATCGTAATCATCTGCACTTGTATTGAAATCCTCAAAGTGCGCCTTGATTGTGGAGAGTGCAGCAGGCGCCATGGCCGGTCCCATATTGTTTGCATCCTGGATTCCTAAATCTGTTACTGTGCCGATGGTGCATGTTGTAATCTTTGGTCCTTTTCCGTTTTTACATATCAGTGCTGCACCGGATCCCGTCACCGTCCACTGGGCCGTTGGTGTACGTTGACCGCCATAACCCAGAGGAAAGCGATACTGCCGTTCTGATGAGGCAAAGTGGGATGAAGTCATAGCTACAACATTGTCGGAAAAACCGCCGCCAACTGCCATTGAAGCCATTAGAAGACTCTCTGCCATGGTTGAGCATGCACCATACAGACCCAGGTGGGGTATGCCTGTATTACGCAGGGTAAATGAGGAGCCGATACACTGATTTAGCAAATCGCCAGAAAATACGATACCGATATCTGTTTGTTTTATGTTTGCTTTTTTAAGCAAAAGTTCCAGTGCGATTTGCTGCATTCTCTTTTCTGCTTGTTCCCATGTTTTTTGGCCAAAGTAGGAATCGGTTATTGTCATATCATATGATTTTGCAAGGGGTCCTTCAGATTCCTTTTTGCCTGCAACGCTTGCCCAGTTCGTTATGATAACCGGATCTTGCAAAAGAAAACTTTGTTTTCCACATTTTCGATTTCCCATGGTTGATGCCTCCTGTTTTTTCTATTATGTGCAAAGAAGGCAAAATTATCGAAAAAAAGACTGCTGAAATTTTCAGCAGTCCAGACTTTATTTACCGGCTAATGCTCTTTCGAGCCATACGCAACCAAAATCCAGGGCAGTGTAGAGTCCGGCTTTTTCGCCTTTTTTTACAATCCGATCACGACTTTTTACAGAAGGATCTGTAAGCTGCAACTGGATGGATACACGCGTAGCAATGTCAATGTCGTTTACCTTTTTTGTTTCCAGAATTTGCAGCATGACAATATGGGTATCCGACATAGAACCATAGTAAATCAAGTTATCCTTACGCATCAAAGGATGACCTTTATACATCAGGACATTCTTTTCTTCAGCCATAATAACCTCCTAAAAAGTATTGGGAGGCTTTTGCTGTGGCAAAAGCCTCCCAGCAGAATCATTTGTTATCAAACAGATAGCAACGAACAAGCTCCTGGAGGATCTCATCTCTGTCAAGCTTACAGATAATACTACGCGCATTATTGTAATTTGTAATATAGGTGGGATCTTCCGTCAGCAGGTAGCCGACAATCTGGTTGATGGGATTGTAACCCTTTTCGTTCAGAGCGTCGAACACACTGCGGAGGGTACGACGCATGTTTTCTTTATCATCGCTGGGGACTGTAAACTTAATGGTACTTTCCGTCATGGCAGCGACCTCCTTCCAAATGTTAAGGATATTATATCCCAATTTTTACAAGGTGTAAAGACCCAGAGGGAAAATTGTGAAAAAAGAATTATCTCAAATCAGCATCCAGTTCCTTTTTTAGGGCAGACAAGGCTTTATTCATTACCTGCTCAGAGTCAGCATCCGTCAAGGTGCGGTCGTCGGCACGCAAATCAAGGGAGAATGCCATGCTCTTTTTGCCCTCAGGAACGCCGGTACCACGGTAAATGTCAAACAAGTGGACGCTACGCAGCAGTTTGCCGGATGCAGCGATGATTACATCTTCTGCTTGTGCAACAGTAACGGCCTCATCACAAACAATTGCCAAATCCCGGGTAACCGAGGGATACTTGGGCAGGGGTACATAGGTAGCATCCGGCAGACGGTAATTGAACAGTGTTGTTAAGTTGATTTCTGCGCAATAAACTTCACTGTCAATGCCGTAATTCTTTGCCACCAGAGGATGAATCTGTCCAATGAAACCTAAATCAACGCCGTCAATGGATACCTTTGCACAGCGTCCGGGGTGGTAAGAAGGATTATCATTAACCGCACTGTAGCGAGCCTTCATTACGCGCAAGCCTGCGAAAATTTCATCCAGTTCACCTTTGAGCGTAAAGAAGGTTTCATCAGCACCGTAGGTTCCCAAAACAAGAATCTTCGGTTCTTCAGGCAAGGTAGCACCCTCAACAGGTAGATAAATTTTGGACAGTTCATAAAGCTTGGCAGCCTTATTGTGATATGCGCTGTTTCTGGACAAAATATCCAACATAGAGGGCAACGCGGTGGTGCGCATAACAGAGGTATCCTCACCCAAGGGATTTTGGATTTTCAATGTGTTGCGCAGGGGAGAATCCGCAGGAATACGGATTTGATCAAAAATGGTTGGAGAAACAAAAGAATAGGTGATGATTTCGCTGAAACCATACCCTTGACAAAGGGCACCAAGCTTGTTCTCAAATTTCATAACAGGGGAATAGCCACCCTCAGTGGCGTTTTTAAAGGCTGTGGTGGGGATATTGTTATATCCAAAGGAACGGCCAATCTCTTCCGCAATGTCGGCCATCAGGTTGAGGTCGGGACGCCAGGAGGGAACATGAATTTGATCGCCTTCCACAGGAATTTCTAACAGGCGCAGATATTGAACCATATCTTCAACAGAGATATCAGCGCCTAACAGCTTGTTGATCTTTTGGGGCTCAAGTGGGAGCGTTTTAGGGGCCGGAACGTAGTTGACGATATCAATGATGCCGTCCAGCACATCGCCGCATTTGAGCAATTCTACCAGTTCACAAGCCCGTTGCACCGCGGGAACAGTCATCATAGGATCAAGATTCTTCTCAAACTTTCCGGAAGATTCGGTACGCATACCAAGCGCCAACGCCGTCTGGCGAATTGAAGTACCGTCAAAGTTGGCGGACTCAAAGACAACGGTAGTGGTGTCATCCAGAATTTCAGAATTTTCACCGCCCATAATGCCTGCCAGACCGATGGGTTTGTCTTTGTCTGCAATTACCAGCATTCCGGGGGTCAGCTGACGGATGTTGCCATCCAAGGTAGTCAGAGTTTCGCCTTCAGTTGCCTCACGGACAACAATTTTGCCGGAGGAGACATAGCGGTAATCAAATGCGTGCATTGGCTGACCGTATTCCAGCATGACATAGTTCGTAATATCAACGATGTTGTTAATGGGACGAATACCGTTGGCACGAAGACGGTTGCGCAGCCATTTGGGAGAGGGGGCGATTTTGACGTTGGTAACCATCCGTGATGAATAACGGTTACAGAGTTCTGTGGCAGGTACTTCTACATCCAGTTTATCATACATGCTTCCTGCTGAACTGCCCATTACAACCGGTTCATGGTGCTTCATTTCTTTGCCAAAGGCAGCCGCGGCTTCCCGCGCTAAACCAATGATAGAATAGCAATCCGGGCGATTGTTGGTGATTTCAAAATCAACAACGGTGTCATCGTTACCAATGACGAGATTAATATCGCCGCCGGGTTTGCAATTTTCATTGTTCAAAATCCAAATACCATCTGCATAAGCATCGGGAAGATCGTTTTGCGTAAGACCCAATTCAGCAAAGGAGCAGAGCATGCCGTTGGATTTTTCACCTCTTAACTTGCCTTTGGTGATGTGAATGCCGCCGGGCAAATAAGAATTGTGCAAAGCGGCAGGTACGAGGTCACCCAATTGGACATTTTGTGCGCCGGTGACGATTTGCACAGGCTCTTCCTGACCAACATCAACCTGACAAACCCACATGTGGTCTGAATTTTCGTGTTTCACAATGGATACAACCTTACCAACAACCACATTCTTGATTTCGGAATCCATCCGTTCGTAGGTTTCGACCTTTTGGCCGAAAACAGTTAGTTTTTCAACAAATTCTCTGTCGGAGACATGGGAAAGATCCACAAACTCCTCGTGCAGCCATTTTCTATTGAGTTTCATGTATCATCCCTCCATTAAAACTGATTCAAAAAGCGTACGTCATTGTCAAAAATAAGACGTAGATCGTTGATGCGCATGCGGCCCATAGCCATACGCTCCAGACCCATACCAAAGGCGAATCCGGAATATTTTTCCGGGTCAATACCACAGCATTCCAAAACCTTCGGATGGACCATGCCGGCGCCAAGAAGTTCAATCCAGCCTTCCCCATGGCAGGTGGAGCAAACCTGACCGTCAACCTCGCCGGTACCGTTGCATTTGTGGCACTGCATATCCATTTCACAGCTGGGTTCCGTAAAGGGGAAGTGGTGAGGACGGAAACGCATTTGCGCGTCCTGACCGTAAATGCGGCGCATAACGGTTACCAATGCGCCCTTTAAATCACCCATCGTGATGTTCTCATCAACAACAAGGCCTTCAATTTGGTGGAACATAGGGGAGTGGGTGGCATCTGCTTCGTCTTTACGGAACACGCGACCCGGCGCTAAAATGCAGATGGGCGGCTTTGCGTTCTCCATAGCGCGAATCTGCATGGGACTGGTCTGGGTACGCAGAAGAATACTGTCATCATCTGTAAAATAGAAAGTGTCACTACGATCCCGGGAGGGATGTCCTTCTTCAATATTCAGTCGAGTGAAGTTGTAGTCAGCCAGTTCTACTTCCGGACCGTCCACGATCTGGTAGCCCATGCCAACAAAAATATCTTTAATTTCCTGGAGTACTTGATTCATCGGATGCTGATGTCCCCTTACGGTAGCTTTACCGGGAATGGTAACATCAATCTTCTCGGCAGCCAGCCTCTCTTCCAAAACAGCAGCATTGATAGCAGCCTTGCGCTGCTCCAGCTTTTCTTCAATAGCGCTGCGAACTGCATTCGCAATTTGACCCATAACTGGGCGCTCTTCCGGAGACAGCTGACCCATCTGCTTTAGTACAGAAGTCAGTTCGCCTTTTTTACCAAGAAGCTTTACCCGCAATTCTTCCAACGCAACCGGTGTGGTAGCTTCATCCAAGGCAGTCATAGCCTGCTGCCGAATCTGTTCTAATTGTTTCTGCATTTTCATTCTCCTTTTAAAGACGAAAAAATATGTCCTCATCCCAAATCGGGACGAAGGACATGCCTCCGCGGTACCACCCGCAATTCGCTATACAGCGCAGCTTTATGATGTAATACATCCTGATCTGTAACGGTGATCAACCGGCACGCCCTACTACAATTTCAAGCGGCAGCTCCCGGGAGAAGGCCGAGTACTGTACGCAAGCGGATCTCACCATCCCGCTCTCTCTTTGTGCGTAAACCCAGTAAAAGGCAGCCCGTTCACAGCATTTGCATATTGGCTGTATTGTAGCATATATGGTAGAAAAATGCAAGCGGAAATTGGATTTTCTCCGGCTTGACGCTGGAAAAATACGATGGTATTATGGTTAAAAATGGAGGGATAATTATGAATGTAAAAAAGCTGAATCATAATCAGGTTTTGTCATTACTGCCGGAACGCAGAATTGATGCGCATAAGGGCGATTTTGGAAAGGTGCTGCTTTTGTGCGGTAGTGTTGGCTACACTGGCGCAGCAGCGTTATCGGCTATGGGCGCGCTGCGTAGTGGGTCTGGTCTGGTGTATCTGGGTGTGCCCCAGTCGATATATGTGATTGCGGCAACGAAATTGACAGAACCTATTGTAATTCCTTTACCAGACCGAAATGGTAAAATATCCGAGGGAGCAATTGATGAAATAGAAAAGATGTTATCCCGGATGGACGCAGTTTTAATTGGTCCGGGTTTGGGACAATCTGCGGATACATTCGCTGTTGTGCAGCATGTGCTGCAGCATTTTTCCGGTCCGGTTGTAATTGACGCGGATGGCATAAACGTTCTTGCAGCGCATAAAGATATACTGCGTGGAAGGACGAGCCCGACAATTCTGACACCGCATACCGGTGAGTTCTGTCGGCTGGCAGGCAAACTAGATTCTGAAAGATCTTTTGCGGCACAGAGCCTTGCAAAAGACCTTGGTGTTATTGTTGTACTGAAGGGACACGAAACGGTGATAACTGATGGGGTGCAGGTATATATAAATCCAACCGGAAACCCGGGAATGGCTGTTGGCGGCAGTGGCGATGTGTTGGCTGGCATGATTACAAGTTTGCTTGGTCAGGGACTTTTGCCTGTTCATGCTGCCGCATGTGGTGTTTGGCTGCACGGCGCAGCCGGTGATATTTGCGCCAGGGAAATTGGTCAATACGGAATGCTTCCAAGTGATATGCTGAATGTTCTGCCACGACTAATGAAATAGGTGGGATACTGTGAAACGGTGGCTGATTGTGTTACTTTTCGTTGGTATGCTTTCTGGCTGCAGTAGTGCAGAAAGCGGAGTTGCGCGGGCATTGTGCTTGCGAAGCGATCTTCTGGAAAGCAACGGGTGCACATTTGATGTTGTGATTACTGCAGATTATGGCGATAAGCTCTATACATTCACAACGAAAAATGTTGTTGATTCCAATGGGAATCTTCAGTTTGACGTTGCGAAACCGGAAACAATAGCGGGCATAACAGGAAAAATTACAGATGAAAAGGGTGCATTAACCTTTGACGATAAGGTTCTTGCTTTTTCCTTATTAGCTGATGAACAAATTACCCCGGTCAGCGCACCGTGGCTGATGGTCAAAGCGTTGCGCAGTGGATACATCAGCGCCTGCGAAGGTGGCGAAAATGAAATGATGATTCAAATTAATGACAGTTACGACGATGATGCGTTGCAGTTGAATGTTTGGGTAGATTCCGGGAATATGCCTATTCGCGGCGAGATTTTGTTTGGAGGAAGAAGAATCATCACACTGGATGTCGAGAATTTTGTAATTGTGTAACATTCTGTCTGGCTCTGCATAGAATAATTTGAAGATGCTACCGTATATTTTTTCTTTGTGCGTGGGAGAATAACTTCAGCCGCGTTACATAAGGAAGATTCCGGTAGCGCAGGCAATGATTTCTCGCGGAGTGTGAAAAACATGGACACCACGGTTCGAAGAGGGGACATTTTCTATGCAGATTTGTCACCGGTAGTCGGTAGTGAGCAGGGGGGCACGCGCCCGGTTTTGATCGTGCAAAACGACACCGGCAATAAACATTCTCCCACAGTCATTGCAGCGGCCATAACAAGTCAGACAGGTAAGGCAAGGCTTCCAACCCATATCAATATTGCCGGGGGAAGCGTTGGCTTGAGTAAGGACTCTGTTATCTTGTTGGAACAGATTCGGACAATCGACAAGCGCCGTTTGCGTGAGCATATGGGGAAACTGGATGATGCGCATATGTTGATGGTGGATGACGCCATTGCAGTTAGTTTTGGTTTGAATGAAGGTCGGACCACATGAATGGAAAGCCCCCTTGCTGCATAGCTTGCAGTAAGGGGGCGATTCATTTGAAAACTTTCGAAATTACGCGCAACAATCAGATTGTTGGCAGCGCAGAGGTTTGCATTGAGGGATTATACTATAAAATTTCTTGCCGGTGTCAATTGCCTGCACAAGCTATGTATCGAATTTATATGGTTTCTGAAGATGTAAAGATTGATTTGGGAGTTTGTATTCCAAAAGACAATCAATTTATTTTGACAAAAAGGATACCAATAAAACAAATTGGTAAAAGCGTATTTACCTTTTATGTTTATGAAAAAAAATACAATCAGGAGGATTTTGCGATGCCGCTTGCAAATGACAAGACTTTTCCATATATCGATCAACTGGAGCGTGCGTATCTGGAGATCAGAAACAAGCAACCCTATATAATAATTCCTTCAAAAGCTATTGACCCAAGGTAATATAATCACAGATTTGCTGAAAGCGTGTTTTACCAATCCCGGATACATTCATAAGATCTTCCAGCTGCGCAAAGTGCCCGATTTGGGTTCGATATTCAATAATACGCTTGGCTAAAGTTTCACCAATGCCGGGAAGAAGGGTAAGATCTTCCGCAGTAGCTGTGTTGATGTTGATTTTTCCGTCATGTATAGGTGACGAATTTACGTCTGTATTTTGATCCGCTGTTTGAATGTTGGATAAAGATATGGCTTCATTATGTTGTCGGTATATAAAGACACCCATAAGCAAGAAAGCAAAGATAACTGTTAAGGTAATGGGAATCCAGCGAGTTGTATTTTTCATTCGTTGCCCCTCCCGGATTGACTGGAAATGGAAAAGCTGATATAATATTAACATATATTATATACGATATTTTTCAGTAAACAAGTCTTTCCGAGATATAAGAGGTAGAACCATGAAAAAATTTAGCATATGTTTTTTTGTTTTTTGCTTGTTACTATCTGTTTCCGTGCCCGTTGCGTCCGCAACATCGGCAGTTGATGCAAAGCAGGGAAGTACTTCTTACAGCATCGATTCGGAAACACCTTTGTTGGGCACAAAGCAATTGATTGACAATGCAAAGGCTGTTTTTCTGTATGAAATCAACAGTGGCACGCTCATGTATGCCTGGAATGCGGACGAGCCGGTATATCCGGCAAGCCTTGTAAAAATTATGACTGCGTTGTTGGCTGCGGAAAAGGGTAATTTAGCCGACATTGTAACAGTAAAAGACTCTGTGATATCAACCGTTCCGTACAATGCGGTATCAGCCGATTTGCAGCCCGATGAGGAAATGTCATTGGAATCATTACTATATTGCATGATGGTAGGCTCGGCTAATGATGCAGCTGCAGTGATTGCAGACCATATTTCCGGCAGTCAGGATGCTTTTGTAAATGAAATGAATGCATATGCAAATCAGCTTGGTTGCACGAAGACAAATTTTACAAATGCCCATGGTCTTCATCATGAAAATCAGGTAACAACCGCCCGGGATATGGCTAAGATTCTTAGCGTAGCGATGAAAAATGAAACTTTTTATAAACTGTTTTCTACAGTACGCTATAGTGTTCCTGCAACCAACAAATCAGAAAAGCGGGACTTGGTTACCGGCAACTTTTTAATGAACACAGATAGCATGGATATCTATCTTGATGAACGGGTAACCGGAGGCAGAACCGGCGTTACTGAAGATGGAAGACGGTGTCTTGCCGCCAGCGCGGAAGGCAACGGCTTAACACTTATCAGTATTATAATGGGCGCAGATTCTGTTATTGAGGAGGACGGCTATACAACTACTGTCTATGGCGGCTATAATGAAACCTCGGCTCTTTTTGATAAAGGATTGGATGGCTATAAGGCGGTTCAGGTTCTTTATCCTAATCAAACTGTTACTCAGTGCAGCGTTATTGATGGTCAGAACGATGTGATTCTTGGCTCTAACACGGCTGTAGTTGCTGTCTTGCCTGCTGAAGCGAATCTCGATGACCTTTCTTTTCGTTATTCCAACGCAGAGCAGATACATGCGCCGGTTGCAGCCGGTGATACGCTCTCTTCTGTTGAAGTGTGGTATGGCAGTACGTGTGTTGCCAATGCTGAACTTTTTGCAATGAATTCAGTTGATGTGATTTTACAGGAGCAGGTTTCTAACGATACTGAAAAGGTTGATGATCAATCCCGGGCGATTCTTATTACCATCGCTATTGGGGTCGGCGCTGTGCTTCTTTTCCTCTTAGTGATTCGCGTTATCCCTCGTATCCGCAGATGTATAAAAAGCAGACACCTAAAGAAATACAGACGCAACAGAAGAAGGAGTCGCTGACATTATGACATGGGAAGCGTTGGAGCAGGAATGCTTAAGCTGTAGGCAGTGTGACTTATGCCACACCAGACACAATGTTGTTTTTGGTGTGGGGTCAAGGACTGCGGATATTATGTTTATTGGTGAAGGTCCGGGTGAACAGGAGGATTTGCAGGGCGAGCCGTTTGTTGGCGCTGCCGGAAAGCTTTTAGATGACATGCTTTCCATAATCGACATTGATCGCACAAACTGCTACATTGCCAATATTGTGAAATGCCGCCCTCCCCACAACAGGGATCCGGAGGAAGTGGAACAAAACGCGTGTATTGATTACCTGCGGAATCAAATTCTGTTAATTAAGCCTAAAATCATTGTGTGCCTTGGCAGAATTGCAGCAAGGCGCATGATAGATCCGGATTACCGAATCTCGAAGGATCATGGCACATGGTATCATTATAATGGCTTTTGGATGACTGCAATGTATCATCCGTCTGCGCTTTTGCGTGACCCGTCCAAACGACCGGAGACCTTTATAGATTTGCTGATCATTCGTGATAAGATGCGTGAGCTAAATTGTAAATAAATACAACCCCGCCTGCAAACTGAACAAGTCCAGTAAAAACGGACAATAGAAAAAACACCCCCTTTATGGTAGAATGAAAACAGCTACCGTAAAGGGGGATTTTTGTATGGCAAGAGAATATCGACACATTAAACTGTATGAAAAAGAAATATTTGAACTC
>JAZOUW010000007.1:0-9664 GCA_045658385.1 Faecousia sp. | reverse complement strand
GTTCCTACACTGTCGGGGTCGGCAGAAAAGCATACATAAATTGTTAAAATTGCTTCATAAAAGGAATTCGGTTTATTTTCAGGTACATTAAGCAGTGCTTTAGATAGAGTTACTAAATTTTCTTTATATTCTTCTGTTTCTACCGTTTTTGAAAGCGCCAATGCCTTGTCGGAGCACTTATGTGCCCAACCAATAAGCGCATTGGCAACACTTTTGAGTGCATTTAAAAACTCCGCTTCTTCTGTTTCAGTATGGATTTTTAAGGACTCTTCAATTTCCTCTATGATCCCCTTGATACCCTTGTCCAAAACCTTTTGATAGTCTGCGGTTGCGTGCTGCCATTCCATAGTAGATAAATTATCAATGCTTTTTAGATAAAAATTTGACATGAGTTCGAATGTATGCTTATGTCCCATACGGCGAAAAGCGTCACCAACAACAGAACCGATGCAGTTGAAAAATCCTGTCATTTTGGAATACTGCGTTAAAACAGGCTCTTGATTCAAAATAAACTCGCAAAGTCTCTTGGATTCCCGCTGTTGACGGGACAAAAACAGGTCCTCTCTATCATACTCTGTTTTTGTTGGATGAGCATACATTTCACCCTTTAATGTTAATTCTGTAAGCTTACTTATTCTTTCATTCATAACAATAACCTCTAATCACAAATAGTTTTTGATTTTATTTTATTGTTCAAATATTAAATAGTACATACATAAAATTTTGCGTTTGCACTTTTTGATACTATTTGTTGACTTTTACATTGTTTTGTGATAGAATATTGGCGGTGATTATATGAACAATAAATTTGCAATAACAGACATTAAACGGGTTATTCTTGTGGGAAAAGATGAATACAAAGAAACCATAACCTCTTTTACAAATAAAACTTGCAGTAACGAATTGATTTTTCACCTTTCAGGTGAATCAACAGTCTTTTTTAACGGAAAACAATTAGATGTCAAAAAAGATACCATTCGATTTCTCCCCCAAGGTGAAATTCATGAATATATTGTCAAAAGAAAAGAGCATGGAGAATGTATTGATGTATGTTTTGATACAGATGTTCCTGTTGCTAACGAGGCTTTTGTTTTAAAGCTTGAACAAAGCGAGAAATTGAAAAGTTTGTTTAAAAAGATTTTTTCGGTATGGGTTGCAAAAAACAACGGTTACTATTTTGAATGCATTTCTATACTTTATAAAATATTGTCCGAATTACAAAAGAGTAATTATATCCCTGAAAGTCAGTTCAACTCAATAAAGCCTGCAATTGATCACATTGAAAAACACTTTCTTGATAAAAAGATAACAGCAGAAGAACTTACCCTCTGCTGCACTATCAGTTATCCATATATAAAAAAATTATTTGTCAAAAAATTCGGCGTGCCACCTATAAAATACAGCATACAACTTAAAATCAATTATGCCTGCGACCTTTTAAAATCGGAACTATACACTATTTCGCAAATAGCCGAAATATGCGGTTACAACGATATATATTTCTTTAGCCGACAGTTTAAGGAATATGTAGGCATATCTCCCACAGAGTTTTTTAAAAAATATAAATCTTCAAAATGATGCTTATATGAAAAACACCCCGTGTTCAGTTGAACACGGGGTGTTGCTTGTTTAATAGCTGTATTTCAGCAAGGTTTTGGAGCAATCAGAACGCCCGCAAACCCGCATAAATACTAGGTTTTTGAAAGCTTACTTGCTTTCCTTGATAGCAGCCTGTGGGGCTAAACGCAAAAGATGGAAAAGCACATTTATCCCATACATATTTTCAAAATATGCTATCTAACATTTGTGTTAAAATCGGTCGTATGACGGAAGCCATGCGGAAGAAACCCAAATCGTTGGGATGACAGTCATCGAAAGAGCAAAGATTGCGGTCGGTTTCGCCGTAAAAGGTTTCACCGTCGATAAAATACACATTCTTATCTCCTGCGGTGACAGCGGCGTTATAAGTTGCTTTTACAATATCCCTGCGGACTTTCATATCATCATTGTAAATTTCAGCGGGGCGTGTCATCATCAAAATTGGGATATTGGGGTGTGCTTCTCTTATGCGGTCAAAAAACGGTTTGTGAGTATTAGAAAGATGCTCACCACTTGGTGCATTATGGTCGTAATCATAAACAAACACTCCCATATCAATGGTGTTTATATAATCCGCCATAGCAAGTTCCCCTCTGGCATTACCTGAAAATCCCAAGTTGTAAAAATCAAAATCAAGCCAACGAGACAGAATGGCACTGTAGGCATTGGTAGAATTGCAAGAGCACCCGCCTTCAGTGATTGAAGAACCATAAAATACAACGGGTTTTTTGTATTTATAAGGTGTTGGCTCAGTAACCGTTGCACTGTCTTCAACAGTGATTTCTATCGTTTCGATTTGCTCATTACGGGGGAAATATATAGTTATCTGTTCTAACTCTGAGGATTTTTTAAATGTTTTTTGGAAAATTTTCGTAGTATAATCGGGAGGGTTTACAACTCCAAGATGGCGCGCATTTTCTCTTTCGCCCAACATAACCTGCGCCGATTGACAGGAGTATAAGGACATACCTACATCCACAGACAAGGTTTTGAGAGCCACCTTTACCGTAAAGGTGGGCGAATTGGTTTTAAAGGCCACACGCGCTCCTGCACAACGGCGTCCTAAATGGTCGAGATGGGGAAGCTGGGCGATAAGTTCGTCGGGGAGTCTTACTAACTTTTTATTTCCCTTAAAAAAAGGTATGCCTGACACCTCCAAGGGCGCATCAAACAGAGTGTATGTTGACATGATAATTTCTCCTTTATTATTGCACTTATTATATTCTACAATATTAACAAGCCTGCTGCAACATAAAAAATCGGCTCTGCCGATTTTTCGACAGGGTGATTGATTGCTTTATAAACCTAATTACTTAGATTCTTTGAATTTATGAGTGATATTCTGTCTTTGACGGAGCGATATTTTCGCAAAGCGAAAGTGCCATTGAAGCCTTGCGGCTTCAGTGATATTATATTCAACTCCTAAACTGCCGAAGGCAATATCACTTGGGCAAAAGCCCGAATATAACTTCAAGGGCATTACAACAAAAAATCACCGCTCGAACGAGCGACGATTTTATTGTTAGGGATTAGCCCTTGATTGCAGCCTGTGCTGCTATCAGCAAAAGTGGGAAAACAACAATCCTTACTTTTGCGGATATTTATCTTTTACAAAACTCGCCTTAATATAGGCATTCATTCCTATAATTTTACCTTTGGACAGTCCTTGCATATCAAACATTTCTTTACCTGCCAAGGTAGGAAGCGTTCCGATTGCCGTGTTTAGGTAGATTATGTATGCTTCGTGCTTGTTTTCACCAAAAGCAATTGTTATATCGGAAAACGATTCAACTACACCAACAACAAAAGACCATGGCGCCTCATCGTCGTTTGCCTTACCGTTGAACACTCCGCCTGGAGCAATAAAGTTTGTTCCTAATCCGTGAACAAACATACCTGTGTTTGCAACCTCAACCGCATTTTCAAATCCGCAGAATTTATTGAAGGCTCGTTCGTCATCAAAAACAGTCAGTTCGTAAGGGAATGCGGAGACACAAACCGAAACATTTTTCCCTTCGATTTCAGATTCAATTACATAGCGATTAACAGTTTCTACTATAAGATGTTGTTCGGTTTCTGCCGTTACCGCTTCATAGTATTCGTTAGAAGCAGATGATTGCGATAGTTTTTTTGCGAATTGAAGTTCTATCTGTGAATCATTGTTTAAGGTGATATCCAAATCTAAGATTTCATTTCTCTGCTGCTCTATGTTGCTAAAAAAGGTAAAAACATATTTGCCGATTTCCTTACCTGTTTTTTGATTAACGAGCGGTGTAGTTCCTAAAAAGTACCTTTTATTACTTTGTGCAAATGCGTCGTTGATGCTTTGTAATTCTTCTTGCAAAATCCAAGCAAGAATTTCAGAAGAATTTTGCTCAGTGAGGGCTTCTAAATGTAATGGCATAACAACTGCCTCCTTTTATTGTTTTCTTAATTGTAGCACATTTTATGTCCAATTAAAAGGACTTTGGAAAGAAAAATCCCCTCGGAATGTTCCGAGGGGATTCATTATTGGGTTAGTTATTAGCCCTTAATGGCAGCCTGGGCGGCGGCGAGGCGAGCGATGGGTACACGGAAGGGGGAGCAGGACACATAGTCCAGACCCAGCTTGTGGCAGAACTCCACGGACATGGGGTCGCCGCCGTGCTCACCGCAGATACCGATGTGCAGGTTTTCGTTGTTTGCACGACCCTCGGTGCAAGCCATATTCATCAGCTTTCCAACGCCGGTGGTATCCAACCGAGCGAAGGGATCAGACTCAAAGATCTTGGTGTCGTAGTAAGCGTTCAGGAACTTGCCGGCATCGTCACGGCTGAAACCAAAGGTCATCTGGGTCAGGTCGTTGGTGCCGAAGCAGAAGAAATCAGCGTTCTTTGCGATTTCGTCTGCAGTCAGGCAAGCTCTGGGAATCTCGATCATGGTGCCGACCTCGTACTTCAGTTCGATGCCTGCTGCAGCGATCTCGGCATCAGCAGTCTTAACGACCACTTCCTTAACATACTTCAGTTCCTTAACTTCGCCAACCAGAGGAATCATGATTTCGGGAACCATATTCCAGTCGGGATGCGCCTTCTTAACGTTCAGCGCAGCGCGGATAACAGCCTTGGTCTGCATAGCTGCGATTTCGGGGTAGGTGACGCTCAGACGGCAGCCACGGTGACCCATCATGGGGTTAAACTCATGCAGGCCGGTGATGATTTCCTTGATCTGCTCAATGGTCTTACCCTGGTTCTTTGCCAGCAGCGCAATGTCTTCCTCGGTGGTGGGAACGAACTCATGCAGCGGGGGATCCAGGAAACGGATACATACAGGCATGCCTTCCAGAGCCTCATACAGTTTTTCGAAGTCGGACTGCTGGTAGGGCAGGATCTTGTTAAGCGCAACCTCACGCTCCTCCACAGTGTCGGAGCAGATCATTTCACGGAATGCAGCAATACGGTCAGCCTCAAAGAACATATGCTCGGTACGGCACAGACCGATACCTTCTGCACCCAGCTCGCGAGCGCGCTTTGCGTCCTCGGGGGTGTCGGCATTGGTGCGGACCTTCAGCTTGCGGAACTTGTCAGCCCACAGCATGATGGTCTCGAAGTTGCCGGAAATTTCAGCGTCAACAGTGGGGATGATACCGTCGTAAATCTTACCGGTAGAGCCGTCGATGGAGATGTAGTCACCCTCCACATAGGTCTTGCCGTTGAGCGTGAACTTCTTGTTCTCCTCGTCCATAGCGATGTCGCCGCAGCCGGAAACACAGCACTTGCCCATACCACGGGCAACAACCGCTGCGTGAGAGGTCATACCGCCGCGAACAGTCAGGATGCCCTGGGCAGCTTTCATACCGGTGATATCTTCGGGAGAGGTCTCCAGACGAACCAGGATAACCTTCTTGCCGGCGTTGTTCCAAGCATCAGCATCTTCTGCAGAGAAGACGACCTGACCGCAGGCAGCTCCGGGAGAAGCACCCAGACCACGGCCCATGGGCTCGGCGGTCTTCAGGGTCTTGGCATCGAACTGGGGATGCAGCAGGGTGTCCAGGTTGCGGGGATCGATCATTGCGACAGCTTCGGACTCCAGCTTGTAGCCCTCGGCAACCAGATCAACAGCGATCTTCAGAGCAGCTTGGGCAGTACGCTTGCCGTTACGGGTCTGGAGCATATACAGCTTACCATGCTCAATGGTGAACTCCATGTCCTGCATGTCTTCGTAGTGGTTTTCCAGAATGGCGCAAACCTCTGTGAACTGCTTGAATGCCTCGGGGAACTTCTCTTCCATCTCGGCAATGGGCATGGGAGTACGTACGCCGGCAACAACGTCTTCGCCCTGGGCGTTGGTCAGGAACTCGCCCATCAGCTTCTTCTCGCCGGTAGCGGGGTCACGGGTAAATGCAACGCCGGTGCCGCAATCGTCACCCATGTTGCCAAAGGCCATGGACTGGACGTTAACGGCAGTACCCCAGGAGTAGGGGATATCGTTGTCACGACGGTAAACATTTGCGCGGGGGTTGTCCCAGCTGCGGAAAACAGCCTTGATACCGCCCATCAGCTGCTCCACGGGATTGGAGGGGAAGTCCGCGCCAATCTTGCTTTTGTACTCAGCCTTGAACTGGTTAGCCAGCTCCTTCAGGTCTTCGGCAGTCAGCTCTACGTCCTGGGTAACACCCTTCTTCTCCTTCATCTCGTCAATGAGGGCTTCGAAATACTTCTTACCCACTTCCATAACAACGTCGGAGTACATCTGGATGAAACGACGGTAGCAGTCGTAAGCCCAACGGGGGTTGCCGGACTTGGCAGCCAGAACTTCAACAACTTCCTCGTTCAAACCCAGGTTCAAAATGGTATCCATCATGCCGGGCATGGAAGCGCGGGCGCCACTGCGGACGGAAACCAGCAGGGGGTTTTCCTTGTCACCGAACTTCTTGCCGGTGATTTGCTCCAACTTTTCAACATACTCCATGATTTCAGCCTGAATGTCGGCATTGATCATGCGGCCATCTTCGTAATACTTGGTGCAAGCTTCGGTGGAAATGGTGAAACCCTGGGGTACCGGCAGACCGATGTTGGTCATTTCTGCCAGATTAGCGCCCTTGCCACCCAACAGCTCACGCATGGAGCCATTGCCTTCTGTGAACAGATAAACGTACTTATGAGACATTTTTGTTCCCCTTTCTTTTGTTCATGACAGGTTTTCTGCCAAATTTTTATAGATAATTATTTTTTAGCCAATACAGTATAGCATAAAACTTTTAGAAATGCAATTACTTTTGCATATTTTAGGAAAATGAATCATTTTTGTCATGTCCTTGCAAAAACGGCGGTTTCTGTTGCATTTTTTGTCTAATAATCCCTGATAACTGCCTTCACAAGGCCGATAAGCTCCGCTTCCTTGCCGTCGATTGGCGGATAAGCAGGGTTTTCCGGCATAAGCCAAACATTTCCCTCCCGGCGGGCAAGGCGTTTTACGGTAGCTTCATCGCCAATCCGGGCCACAACGATCTGACCGTCATCGGCATATGCCTGAGGACGGACGACAACTTTATCTCCGTCCAGTATACCGGCACCGATCATACTGTCGCCCCGGACCCGAAGGGCAAAGCAGCTGGGGTCACCCTCCCAAGCCATGGTGCCTTCCTGGTTTTCCACAGCCAGAATTGGCATGCCGGCAGTTACCACGCCAACCACCGGAATTTGACCGGCTTTTTGCGCGCTGACCACTGCCCGCTTTTGACCCTTTATGCCGGATGATCGGAGCAAGCCCTGCAGCTGCAGTTGGCGCAAGTGATAGGTCACGGAAGCCGTGGAGCTCAAACCTACTGCCGCACCGATTTCCCGCACCGAAGGCGGAAAACCATTTTCCTGGATAAAATTGTTGACAAAATCCAGGATTTTTTGGGGTTTGTCTGTTGTTCTGGCCATAGTCATTTCTCCTTTTATCGGATACTTTCATGTTAGCACATATGTACGAAAAAGAAAAGAAAAATTTACAGCTAATCGACTTGTTTTTGGCAAAATTTTATTCCCCGCTTCATATAATGGTTTAACGACGTTTTGAAGGGAGAATTCTATGGAGAAAATCGATCCGGCAAAGGCCGCCCGGGTTTGGCAGCGCGTGCAAGGCAGCGCCCCGGTAGAAGCAAAAGAGCAGGGTCTGCAGGAGCTAATCGTGCATGAATGGACAGATGCCGCCACCTATTTGCTTCTTTCCCGTCGTTTTCAAGGTAAAAACAGTACCATTTTGCGGAAAATGTTTCAGGACGAACAGGCCCATACTGCCTGCCTGAAAGGAATCTACACCTTAATCACCGGTAATCACCCGGTACTCAAGGCCCTGCCGCCCAAGCAAGAGGATACAGAGCTGATCTTACGTCGGTGCTACGGCCGGGAAATGCAATGTCTTGCCCAATATGAAGCCAGAAGCAACGACCCGGAATATGGGCAGGTGTTTACCCGCCTTGCCCAGCAGGAACGGGAGCATTGCCGTTTGATTTTGGAGCTTTTAGGAAATCTATAGGTAATTAAGAATTACAGCATTGCCCCGCCAACGCCAAACCGCCGAGGCATCCCCGGGAGGAACGCCTCGGCAGTCTGTTGCTGTCGTTTCCTTGCACAGCAACCCTTTTCATTTTTCATTCTTAATTATTCATCGTACTACATCCAGTTTAGATTCCAAAATCAGCTTTTCCCCGGTGATTGGGTGGGTAAATTCCAGGGTCTTTGCGCAGAGCATTTGACCGGTATACCCTTTTTGCGATTGTTCGTTGCCATACTGGGGGTCGCCTAAAATGGGGCAGCCTATATAGGCGCAATGAACGCGCAACTGGTGGGTACGTCCGGTAATGGGACGCAGCGCCAGGTGGCTGATGCCTGCAAAGCTATCCAGCAGCTTGTACTCCGTTACCGACGGTTTCCCCTCCGCCGATACATACCGCAAAAGGCTGGGCAGCGGCCGCCTTGCAATGGGTGCGTCAATTATTCCCTCTTTTTCCGGCGGCGTACCAAGAACAAGCGCATGGTACGTTTTTTGCAACTGCCCATGACTGTGCAAATCGTTTAACAGGGCATGGATATGGGCATTTTTGGCAAGCAAAACCACACCAAACGTATCTCTGTCCAGCCGGGTAACAGGGTGAAAAGCGCACTTTTGGCTCGTTTTCCAATAGTAATAAATCACCCGGTTTGCCAACGTGCCGGTCATCGTTGCCCGGGAAGGATGAATCAGCATACCTGCCGGCTTATCCACTGCCAAAATATGGTCATCCTCATAGAGGATTGTCAGTTCTCCCTCCTGCGCCGGATATTCCGGGGCAGACTCGTCCAGGGTGGCGGTGATCACATCCCCCGGCAGCACGGTATAGTCGTTATGTTGGGGCGCGCCGTTAACAAAGATCTTGTTTTGCCACTTGAGCTTGTTGACCAAGCCGGTGGACATACCCATTTCCGCCTTCAAAAAGGACGACAGCCGTCCTTCTCGTTTAGCGATGTGCCGTAGTTCCAAGCAATTTCACCTGCCTTACGAAAAAAGACCCTGCCAGGCAGGGTCTTTTCTTTTGCAATTACAGAGCAGCCTTGACCTTCTCTACCAGAGCAGCGAAAGCAGCAGCGTCCTGGATAGCCATCTCGGACAGACTCTTACGGTTCATTTCGATACCGGCCTTCTTCACACCGTTCATGAAGGTGGAGTAGTTCAGACCGTAGGGCTTGACAGCGGCAGACAGACGGGTAATCCACAGTCTGCGGTAGTCACGCTTCTTCAGCTTGCGACCAACGTAAGCATAGTTGCCGGACTTCATGACAGCCTGCTTGGCCATCTTGATATGTCTGGACTTGGAACCCCAGTAGCCCTTAGCCAGCTTCAGGGTTGCGTTTCTTCTCTTGCGCGTCATCATTGCGCCTTTAACTCTTGCCATTTTTCAGTGTCCTCCTTCTGCTCTTACTTGTAAGGAATCATTTCCTTGATGGCGCTGACGTTGGTCTGGTCAGCGTAAGCGGTAGCGCGCAGATGGCGGGTACGCTTGGTGGTCTTCTTGGTCAGGATGTGGCTCTTGTAAGCGTGAGCTCTCTTAACCTTACCG
>JAZOUW010000006.1:0-37278 GCA_045658385.1 Faecousia sp. | reverse complement strand
AAGCTTTTTGGGATTGTCCTTATTGTCCTTGAGCCAGTCTTTGACAATTTCTTCGATCACAAAGGAAAGTGTCCACTTTTTCTCTTGGGCAATTTCCTCCAAGGATCTTCTTGTTTCAGCATCTGTTCGAAATGTAACGTACTCTGTCTTTTTCATTTTTATCACCCGTATACATGGTATATCTTTTCTCTTGACAATGAAAGATATACCTTGTAAACTAGGTATACAACAAAAGCCGGGAGTGATAAAATGGACAACGAGTTTATGCAGGATGTATATGATACACTTAATGGAGAGATGTTGCCTGGTCGGGGTGTGCCGGGTGTGGAAAATCTGTTTGCATTGGGCGCAAAATGCGAGCTGTTGTATGGAGAGGTTTATGATGCCGAACGCCGCTTGGAGGAACGGTTGGGAGTAGACACTTATGACGACGATGTAGAACTGATCATTTGTAAGCTAACAGATATCCAAAGAGAAATGTGCTACCGTATGTATTACTACGGTGCAAAATTTGGTATGAGAGATTGACAAAAACCGCCTGGGAATTTCCCAGGCGGTTTTTATAAAAAGCCAATCTACTTGAAATAAATTCCTTCATATGATAAAATGTTTTTGCCACACAAGTTTATTTATTGATCCGCAAGGGGATAGTGTTTTTATCATTTGGTAAAAACGCCTTCTCCTTTTTTGGCTTTCCCTTTGCGGGTTACCGAACTTGTGTGGCGCAGGTTGGAGTTGTGCGTTTTTCGTGCGCAGCTTCGGCTGCGCACTTTTTATTGAGTTATAACGTTAGAGAGGAGATTGTATTGTGAGAAAAAGATACTTTATTGGGATTTTGGCATTGGTTGTATTTTTGCTGCTGAGTTTATGTGCTTGTGATTTGAATGTCGAGGAGTATGATGTTTCAATTCCGGAAGTAACTATCGAACAAAATTCAAGCGTAACAGATGAAACAACAGAAAAGTTGGATGATGTTACAACAGAAACAACAACCGTGCCAATAACCGAACCAACCACTGCGACAACAGAACCCAAACATACCCACAAATTTGCAGCAGCAACTTGCACAAAGCCTCAGACTTGCACTTGTGGTGAAACGAAAGGAAAAGCTGCTGGACACGACTGGAAGGCTGCGACTTGCAAAGTACCTAAAACTTGCAAAGAATGTGGCACGACCAGCGGAAAAACAGCAGGACATAAATTCTCCAACGGAAAATGCAAAACTTGTGGAAAAGCTGACCCCGATTATAATAAGGTAACAATGGTGTGGATTCCAACAAACGGAGGAAGAAAGTACCATACTCGTTCTGGTTGTAGCAATATGAAAAATCCAAAGCAGGTTACAGTATCAAAGGCGGAATCCAGTGGATATACGCCGTGTAAAAGATGTCATTAAAATAAAAACACCGCTTGGGAATTTTCCATAGCACAGGGGACGCTGTTGAATAGGCAAAAACACCGCCCGGAGGGGTTGAACTCCGGGCGGTGTTTTTTAAGAAACTATTGGCGGAAGGATTTGCGGTACTGTCCCGGGGTCTGTCCTGTGGCGGCCTTAAACTGCCGGATAAAGAAGCTGACATTGTCAAAGCCACAGCTGAAGGCAACCTCCAAAACGGACAGGCGATTCTCCTGCAGCAGCACCTTTGCGTGGCGAATACGCAGTGCCGTCAGATAGGCAATGGGGGTCGTATGGGAGTGTTTTTTGAAATAGCTGCAAAAGTATTTCTCGTTCATTCCGGTGGTTGCTGCGATCTGGGTCAGGGTGAGCTTCTGATGGAAATTCTTCTGGATATAGTCAATGGCGTTTCGAATGGGCAGCGTAGGCTGACCCGCCGCCTTTTGCAACATGCCCTGCTTTTGGCAGTAGTCCAGAAACAGCAGAAGATTTCCCAGAATCCCGGCGGAATTTTTCTCTTTTTCATCGTAATTTGCGGTAATTCGCTGAAACAGATCGATCAAATATGGGTCTTGGCTTTGCCGGACAAAACAAAGTTTTCCGTCAAAAATCGGATTGATCAGATCAGCCATAACTGCGTGGCCCGGGGGAAAAGAAAGCAGGCCGGCAGGAATCAGCAAACAGTCATACCGGGAGGGCGGCGCAGCGATCTGCATAGAGTGGAGCTGATAGGGGTTGATGAAGTACAGTGTGTTAGGCTGCGTTTCCAAACGCTCGCCGTCAATGACCACCCGGGTACTGCCCTCCAGAGAAAGGAATATTTCCAGGTCTTTGTGATATTGCAGCGGTGTGATATAGGCTTCGGGAATCGTACCTTTTTGCCGAGGGGGACAAGGGGACGGTTCTGTTGTCCCCTAGAATGAGAAGCGGTTCTGTGTGTTCCACCGGCAAATGAACAATTTCAAAGGGGGCAAGGGAGCAATTTCCTTGCCACCAACTTTTCGGCAGTCGCGTATTGGCGAGCTAGCACAGGGGACAGCTCTATGTGTTCCAATTACGATATATCGTAGATAAAAAGGGAAGGAAAAGCATTGTTTGTACCTTTTCCGGACATTGGTAGCACAGGGGACGGCTGCGTGTGCTAACACAACCGACAAACAACAAAAACCGCCTGAAGGGGAATCCCTTCAGGCGGTGATTTTATAGCTTATTGACATATTCCTTGATGGCTTCCAGCGACTTGTCGCTGATGGCGTGTTCCAGCCGGCAGGCATCCTCGGCGGCGGTTTCTTCGTCCACCCCAAAAGAGGTGAGCAGCCGCTGCAGGATCGTGTGCCGTTCATAGATTTTCTGGGCGGTGGTCTCTCCCAGCGCCGTCAAAGTGATGTAGCCGTCCTTTTCCACGACAATGTAACCGCCCTTTTTCAGCAGGCCTACTGCCCGGCTGACGCTGGGTTTGGAATAGCCCATGTGTTCGCTGATATCCACACTGCGCACCATGCCATTTTTCTGCAAAAGCACATGAATGGTTTCTAAATACATCTCGCCGGATTCGTGAATGGACATAGCCGCACCTCCTTTTTGCCCATTATACCCTAAATGGGAGCGAAAATCAACTATTGGACTTGTTTTCCGGGAAAAGAGTATGTATAATAAACATATCCTTCCCAAAAGGAGTATCTTTATGGAAAAAGTAATGAAGGTCTTAATGATCGGCAGTTCCTACTGCTACTATTTCTGCGATGAGCTGTATGCCATCGCCCACGCAGACGGCGTGGAAATGAAGGTGGCCAATATGTATATCTGCGGCGGTATGATCCGCCAGCACTATGAACAGCTGACGGAAAATGAGCCCCTGTACTGGTATATCGTCAATGACAAAAACGGCAGAGAGCGGATCAAGGAGTTTAAGCTTCAGGACGCTCTGGCAGCGGATGATTGGGATGTGGTGACCAACCAGGAAAGCTACAGCCCCGGCTACGGCATCGTAGACCCTAACGCAAACGACGAAACCTGCCACTATGCCAAACTGATGTTTGACTACTGCAAAGACCGCTTTCCCAAGGCGCGCCACCTGTGGCAGGCAGTTTGGGCAAAAGAGGTAGGCTTTTTGGGCGCGCCCACCCCGGAAAACCGGGCCAACAACTTTGCGGATGTGGAGGAGGAGTACCAGGTCCGCACCAAAGAAAAACAGACCTTCTGCTATGAGGTCATCCGGGACAACTCTATCCAGGTTTGCAAGGAAAACAATGTAGAAATGATCCCCACCGGCCTTGCCTGGCAAATTGCCAGAGAAGATCCCAGAGTGGGTGACCACCTGTGCATGACCGACAAGACCCACGACGGCGAGGAAGGCGGCGGCCAGTACTTAAATGCCTGCGTATGGTACGAGGTGCTGACAAAAAACAGCTGCCTTGGCAACCCTTGGCGGCCCAGCTATGACCTGCCGGAAGAAAAATTGCTTGCCTTGCAGGAATGCGCGCACAAGGCGGTGGCGGCTGTCTACGGTGAAGATTATACCAAATAAGGAGAGATTATATGAAACGCTATCTTTGTTTGCTTTTGGCGTTGTTAATGTTTGCATCTGTGTGCCTGACCGGCTGTCAGAATGACACTCCGGAGAACACAACCGAAACCACCGAGGCTACCGAAAGCTTGCCGGTGCTTCAAAAACAGATTCTTAACGTTTTGATGATTGGCAGCTCCTATAGCTACTATTACTGCGACGAGCTGGCATCCATTGCCAGAGCCGACGGCTTGATCATGGAGGTGGGCAACCTCTATATCAGCGGCGGCACAATTCAGCAGCATTACGAGCAGCTGACACAAAACAAGGGAATCTATGAGTTTGTTGTCCACGGCAAAAACGGCAAGTCCTCTATCAAGCCTGCCACAATGCAGGAGGCGCTCTACGGTCGCGCTTGGGATTTGATTACCATCCAGGAAAGCTATGACCCGGGTTACAACACCGTCTATCCCAACGCCAATGTAAAGAGTGAGGAATACGCCCAAAAGACCGTAGAAGCCTTGAAGGAGAAGTTCCCGGATGTGGAGCTGGCGTGGCATCAGGTGTGGTCCAAGGCAGTTGGCTTTAAGGGCGCGCTGGTGGACCCCAACGCAGATATTGAAAACTGTGGCATGGATGAGCGCCGGCAGGTCCGCACTGCGGAAAAGCAGCAGGCGGACTATGAGGTGATTCGGGATTGCGCCCTGACCATTTGTCAGCAGAACAATCTGCCCCGTATCCCCAGCGGAGATGCCTGGCAGATCGCAAGAAATGACCCGCGTATCGGTGACACCCTTTGCAGAGACGATTTTAACCACGACGGCGAGGAAGGCGGCCAGTACTTAAACGCCTGCGTCTGGTATGAAGTACTGACCAAAAACAGCTGCGTCGGCAACACCTGGCGGCCCAGCTATGACCTGCCGGAAGAAAAATTGCTTGCCTTGCAGGAATGCGCGCACAAGGCGGTGGCGGCCGTCTACGGCGAAGACTACGCAAAGCCGGTTGAAAGATAACACAAATAAATCCACCGGGGCGCGTTGCAACACGCCCCGCTTTTATGTAAGGTCCGGGAATGCCCGGACCTTTGGCATTACTGCAGACCCTGCTCGTAAGCCTCGATCATCTTTTTGACCATCTGGCCGCCTACGGAGCCGGCCTCACGGGAGGTCAGGTGACCGTTGTAACCGTTGGTCAGGTTTACGCCAACTTCGGAAGCAGCCTGCATCTTGAAACGGTCCATAGCTTCCCGTGCCTGGGGAACGTTGATCTGATTATTGTTCTTCATAATCAATACACCTCTTCTTCTTTTTTGACGGAAAGTTCCGCCGCAACCATAGCTTTGCCGAAAACACAAGAAAAAAACATGTTTCTTTTCGGAAATGGATGCATTTTTTGGAAGAAAACCTTTGGCCTGTTTTAACGGCAAGATTAAAAAGCGCATAACGAAAACATTGAATTTCTATTAAAAGCGTTATAATGGGACAAACGGTTGGGAATTTGAAAGGGTAATGCGCAGCGAGGCACTCTTGGATGCCATTGGCGGTCCTGTTTGCCAAACCGGTTGCAAGCGACTGATTACCTGACCACACGTTTAAATTTGAAAATATCCCGGAGCAAGAACAAGTCTTGTTCCGGGATATTTGCTTTTTATTAGGAAGAAACTTATATTTTACTGAAAGAATAGTAGCTTTTTTTGCCGACTTTATGTAAAATAAGCTTATCCACAACTGCGGAAAGAAAGAGAGAGAAAAAATGAAGGAACGGTTTAAGCTGACCAAGCTGGAAAAAAGCTGGATTCTCTACGATGTGGGCAATTCTGCTTTTACACTGCTGGTGTCTACCTTGCTTCCCATTTACTTTAACGCATTGGCTACCTCTGTCGGCATTGACGAGAATATGTACTTAAGCTATTGGGGATACGCCGGCTCTATCGCAACCATTCTGGTGGCAATCATCGGTCCCATTTGCGGTACGCTGTCTGACCGGAAAGGCTACAAAAAGCCGATTTTCCTTTTGTGCGTGGCGTTGGGCATTCTTGGCTGTGCCGCACTGGGTCTGGCGAAAAGCTGGCTGGTATTTTTAGGCATTTTTATTATCGGCAAGGTAGGATTTCACAGCAGTCTGGTGTTTTACGATTCCATGCTGCCGGAGATTACTGATGAGGCGCGCATGGACAATGTTTCCACCCAAGGCTACGCATGGGGCTACATCGGTTCTGTGATTCCCTTTGCAATTTGTCTGGTGCTGGTGCTGGCAGGAGGCAGCTTTGGTCTAAATCAAACCGCTGCCATGATTCTTTCCTTTATTATTACCGCCCTGTGGTGGGCAGTATTCACCCTGCCGCTGACCCGGCACTACACCCAGGTTTCTTACGTGGAGCGAGGTAAGCACCCCGTTTTGGACACCTTTCGGCAAATTGGCAACACCTTCCGCAAGGCCAAAGAGCAAAAGCATGTGTTTGTGTATCTGATCGCCTTTTTCTTCTTCATTAACGGCGTGTATACCATCATCGACATGGCCACCGCCTACGGTACCGACCTGGGTCTGGACACCACGGGCCTGTTACTGGCGTTGCTTTTGACCCAGATTGTGGCGTTTCCATGCGCCATCATTTTTGGGAAACTGTCCGCCAAGCACGACAGCGCCAAGCTGATGAAAATTTGCATTATTTGCTACACCTGTATTACGCTGTTTGCGGTGTTTCTGGTAGCACAATGGCAGTTCTGGCTGCTGGCTACTCTGGTGGGGATGTTCCAGGGCGCGATTCAGGCATTAAGCCGGTCCTATCTGGGAAAAATCGTGTCTCCGGAGCAAAGCGGCGAGTTCTACGGTCTGATGGATATCTGCGGTAAGGGCGCGTCCTTCATTGGCATGGCGCTGGTGGGCTTTATCAACCAGATTACTGCCGATGTGGAGCTTGTAGTCTTTGGTTTGCGCCTGCAAAACGCCAACATTGCCGTCAGTGCGCTAGTGGTGCTGTTTGTCGTCGGTTATATTTTGTTCTGCAAAGCAGATAAATTAAACAAAGCAAGAAAAGCCGAATAAAAACAAAAAAGCCGGGAAAACTGCTACCGGACAAAAGAAAGACACGTATCTTCCATGACGATGAAACGTACAGGTCTACATTTTGTCAAGTGTATCACCGGTAAGATGCGAAAAGGCAGATAGCTTTTAATTTCATTTGACGAAATAAAATTAGAAATTATCTGCCGACACATAGAAGGCGCCGTTGTTTAAACAACGGCGCTTTTCTTATACAGTGAATTGATTGAAATAATCGTAAAGAGGGATCAGCTTGGTAAGAAAATCCCGAACTTCGTTCTCCAGCGCCGGACCAAATAGCGTTTCGTTCCACTCCCGGGTAACAGTGCAGTCAATACATCCCCGCCAGCTGTAAAAGGGCGCTAACTCCGGAAGGGGCGCTTCCTTGGGGCGTTTGTAGCATTCTGCCGTAATGGGAACGCCGGTGGCTTTTTCCGTATCTGCGATGAGCTTCAGAAACTCCTGTGGCTTGGCAGCCCATTGCTTGCGAATGGCTTCCATGGTGGCGGGTCTTGGCTTCCACAGGAAGAAACCGTAGCTGATACCCTCCGGGCGGACCTCAAAGTAAAGGCAGGGGTTTTCTCCCCACCAATCCACGTCCTGCCGGATACAGATCCATAAGCTCTCCTTGTAGGGAACCGGGTGGTGCAGCCGGGCATCCCGATAAATGCGGCTGACCTTCAAAAGATTTCCCGGCTTGTCCAAAAAAGGAACAAACAGATCCTTACCCAAGGCTTTCATAGGCCCGTATAGGTGGTTTACATAATCCTGTTTATGCGCTAAGAACCAATCCCGGTTGTTGTTCATGCGGATGCCCCAGAGGAAATCCACCGTTTGCGGGGAAAAGCCTTCAAACATATAGAATCCTTCTTTCTATGGATTTTCCGTTTCCAGCACATATCGCTCGCAGCAGTTGATGACCTTTGTGCCGTGGTATTCCTGCTCCCGTATGCTGTTTACGCCGTAATTCAGATGTACGTGACCGTGTAGCCAATACCGGGGGTGGTATTTGTCAATGAATTGCAAAAAGGCCTCAAAACCCCGATGGGCAGGGTCATGATCGTCGCCTACACCCCGGGGCGGCGCATGGGTGACCACGATATCCACGCCCTTATGCCGCCAAAGCTTCCACCAAAGCTTGCGAATGCGCTTTTTCATTTCCCTTTCGGTGTATTGGTGAGGACCGGGGTGGTAGCGGTAGCAACCGCCCAGACCCAGAATCCGCAAACCGTTATATACGATCAAATCATCTTCAATGCAATCGCAGCCTTCCGGAGGATTGTGTACGTAGCCACCGTCATGGTTACCGTGGACATACAGCACCGGCACCCGGGCCATGGTCACGATGAAGGAAAGGTATTTTGCGTTCAAGTCGCCGCAGGAGATAATCAGGTCATATTCTTTGAGCTTGCCGGGGGTGTAGTAGTCGTACAGCGCAGAACATTCTTCGTCGGATAAGACAAGGATTTTCATAGCGAGCCCTCCTTTTCCATGGGGATGGAATCCCGGTAGATACCCAACTCCCGTACCATAGCCTGGGAGTAGGGGAGAATCTGCGAAAAGGGCGGAATTTCACCGGCCACATTTTCGCAAAGCCAATCCATGTGCAAAAGCTCCTCCGGTGTCAGCGCCCGGTCACCGGGGTTTTTCACTGTGCCGTCCTGGGCAACAATCCGCCGGCGGAAGGGGTCTATGGTGCCGTTTTGCAGACCTTGCCGCAAAATGTTTGCCAAGTGCTTCAGGCTGTCCGGCAGGTTGTCAGAAAGGGTCACATCAATGACACCGCTGTCCATACCCCACCAGTAGTTGACGGCCTTTCCGTCATCTGCGCCCTGATCCCGTGCGCCGCTTAAAACAGATTCCACTACATGGGTGTAGAACTTACCCCACATCCACACGGGAGAGCCCATGTGCACCATGGAACCGTCCGGCTCAATGGTATAGGTGCCGTAGCTGCCGTGCTCCAGATGAATGCGACCCGGTTGGGGCACATCCCGGTTGGAAACCACCCGGATACCGGCTTTTACGAAGTCCTCCACAGGATTCCCCGGGAGGCAGGACCAACGCAATTGTACCTTCGCCCGGGGATTTGTCAGCTGTGCGCCCAATGCGAATGCGTTGATGGACGCTGGCACACCGAAAATGGGATAAGAGCCGATATAGCCGATGGAATTGTTGTCAGACATAGCGCCGGCAATAGCGCCGGTAATAAACTTGCCTTCGTAAATACGGCTGTAGTAGGTGCGAATGCTGGAATAGGGGGCATCCACCGAGCAGTTCAAAAACCGTACCTTCGGGTGCTTGAGGGCAGCTTTCAATGTGGGGCGGCTCAATTGGGGCGTGGTGGTAAACACCACATCTGCGCCGTTTTCCACCGCCAGATCCAGCAATTCCTCTGCCTGCTCCGGAGAGTCGGCATTGAAATAGCTGCGCACAGTTACCTTGTCTGACAAGGTATCCTTGAGGTATTGAGCGCCTTCTTCATGACCGGTGGTCCAGGCGCTGGTCAGCAAGTCCCGCTGATGGACAAAGGCCACATTTACGTGGCTGGGTGTTGTGGGCAGCAACATACTCAAAAGATTGGTTTTTGCCTCTGCCGGCTCGGTAGTGACTTGTACCGGCTCGTCCTGGGAAAGGGTGACCATATCCTCCCAAAGGCCACTTACGGTCTTTTGCAAATCGTCAGCCGTTAGTTTCCCCAAATCCTTGAAGGGATATACCCGCAACCACAAAAGCAACGCTTCTTCCGGCAAAAGGTCCAGACTTTCTCCCTTGCAGGAAGCAAAAGCCTCCCGGAAATAATGGAAGTAGGACCGGAAGGTTTTCCGTTCCCGATCCGTCCACTTTTCCCCCGGAGTTTTCCCCAGATGCGCCAGAAGCTTTCCGTAATCTCCCGGCTGCCGGAACTGAATATCATAAATGCCTGCGCGCTCATAAAATTCCAGAAATTCGTAATAGGCTTTCACTGTCGGATCGTCCGAAGCCTTGGGCAGTAACCGGGTTACTATGCCGGGAATCCGGGGCGCGCCAAAGTATCGCAGAACACTGACCCGCTTGTTGCCCTCCTGAACATAAAATTTACCCAAATATTCATAACATACAATGGGATCGCGGATACCCTCGTCAGAAAGGTGGGCATCGCACAAGAGCACCCATTTGGTGGCAAATTCCGTGTCAAGAGGGAGTAGGGGCGCAAACGTGGGGGTAAAAGCCGTGACCCGTCCGGCGGTTTTCGTGCCGACAATCAGATCAGCAGGAATTTCCATCATGCCAAGGCTGACGCTGCTTTCAATGTCTGTCTGCGTAATCAAGCTTTCCAAAACGGCTGGGTGGTCAAAAATGCCCTTGGACAAAAGCTCTTTCTGCTCCCTTTGTCCGGCCTTCAAAGCCCGGGTATACTCCTCCCGCGCCTGCACGATGCTCATAAAACCACATCCCTTCTGCTTATATCATATCGTTTTTTGCCGTCTTTTGCAAGTAAAATAGCGACACCGAAGTGTCGCTATTGGAAAAATTACACGATATCAATGTCGCCTTGCTCGGCAATGTACTTTTTCAGCAAGACCTGGGTCTCCAGTCCCGCATCACCGATGGCGTTGGAGCAGAAGATAATGCCCTCGGCCTTCTTTTCTTTCAGCAGGTTAAAGTAAGTAGACAGCTGGTTTTCGAAAACCGGCAGAGGAATTTCCTTCTTGTTTCCGTAGTCCCAGAAATACATGCCCATCATCAGCCGCTTGCCCTCGGCCAGCTTGAACACCTTGGGCAGATGCTCTTCCAGGTTATTCAGCTCGTGACCCTTGATGACCCAGAAGGAAATGCCGTCAAAGCATTCCATATATTCGTCAAGATCCCGATCCAGCTCGTGGCTGTATAGCACGCACCAGAAATCCAGACCCGCCTCATTCAGCGTTGCTTTCATCTGCTTGAGGATTGCCGGGGGATAATGGATCAGCCGTTCCGGAGCAAAGAAATCGTCCACAATGCCGCCGGTGATGTTGGAGCCGGGTTTGGCTACCTCCAGAATGTCCAAAGTAAAGCCAAGTTCGTGCTCCGGCAGACCGCTGCTGGTGTCGCCCATCACCGCCCATTTCAGTTCCCGGAAATTTTTAAAACGCTCTGCAAAGGGCGCGAAGGGCGGCTGAATGTTGCCGGCAAAGGGAACAACGAAAGCATTTCTGATGCCGTATTCCTCCATAAACGCTTCGGGAGTCATTTTACAGGGGGTGGGATACCACTGATTGTGGCTGCCTGCCAGATGCAGCCAGTTCCAAAGCTTGTCTACCAGTTTCATAGCAAATTCTCCTGATGTATAATGATGTCATTATATGCTACAAAAATACAGATTGCAAGGACAAATACAGTTTGACATTTTGCTATGGTGCTGTATAATAAAGTTACATAAAATGAAGGAGTGTTTGCTGTGGTACACCGTATGAATATTGCCGGTCTGGACCGGGAACTTCCTATCTGCAAAGTGACGGACAGCTTGTATATCGCCGGTTTTGTCATTTTCGGCGACCAGGAGCTGACCGTTGCCTGCGCCAGAGAGCTTTTGGCCCGGGCCCCGGAATATGACTATATCATTACCGCCGAGGCAAAGGGCATTCCTCTTGCCCACGAAATGGCCCGGCAGACCAATGCCCCCAAGTACTTCCTGGCCCGCAAAGGCCCGAAGCTGTATATGTCCGGTGTGTTTGAGGTGACGGTCAAATCCATCACCACCGCCAAGGAGCAGAAGCTGTACCTGGATACCGCCGATGCAGAGCTGATGAAGGGCAAGCGCATCCTCATCGTGGACGATGTGATCTCCACCGGTGAAAGCCTGCTGGCGCTGGAGGCGCTGGTGGAAAAGGCCGGCGGCATCATTGCCGGTCGTATGGCCATTCTGGCAGAGGGCGACGCCCAGAACCGGGACGATCTGATTTATCTGGAAAAGCTGCCGCTGTTCAACCCTGACGGCACAATTATGGAGTAAGACCGCGAAGTGTAGGAGACGAGGAATATGGAGTATTCCAACAGCTACATAAGAATAGATTTGGATGCCATTTTGGAAAACTTCCGGGCAGTGCGCAACCGGGCGGGTACGGATGTGATGGCCGTCATCAAGGCCAACGCCTACGGTCACGGCGCAATCCCGGTGGCGCAGCTGTTAGAGCCGGAATGCGCATTCTTTGGGGTGTCCTCCGTGGCAGAAGCTCTGGAGCTGCGTCGGGCAGGGATCGAAAAACCGATTTTGATTTTAAGTCCTACAGACCTCAATGCCTTTGATGTGTTAGTCAAAGAGGATATCCGTCCCACGATCTTCACCTATGACCAGGCCCGAAAGTTGTCCGCTGAAGCCCAAAAGCAGGGTAAAACTGCCCTTTTCCACATCGCAGTGGACACGGGCATGGGCCGCATTGGCTTTCAGGTGACGGAAGAAGCGGCAGATATCTGCGCCAAGATCGCAAAGCTGCCCCACATCACCGCCGAAGGACTTTTCAGCCACTTTGCCACCGCTGACGAAAAGGACCAGACCAAAACCCAAAAACAGGCCGCTTTGTTTGCAGAATTTGACCGTATGCTCAAAGACCGGGGCGTGGAAATCGCCCTGCGGCATCTGGACAATTCTGCCGGCGTCATCGGCTATGGTAGCCATTACGAAATGGTCCGGGCGGGTATCATTCTTTACGGACTGTACCCCAGCGAGGAGGTTTGCAAAGAACACTTGCCTCTGAAGCCTGCCATGTGCTGGCACAGCTGGGTTGCTCATGTAAAGCCTATGAAGCTGGGTAGCCAAATCAGCTACGGCGGCACGTACACCGTGGAAAAGCCGATGCGGGTTGCCACTATCCCGGCAGGCTATGCCGACGGCTATCGCAGAAGTCTTTCGGGTCGCTTTTATGTGCTGATCCGGGGCAAGCGGGCGCCCATTTTAGGCAGAGTTTGCATGGATCAGTTTATGGTGGATGTGACGGATATTGATGGCGTACAAGAGGGTGACCGGGTAGTGCTTATGGGCGCAGACGGCGATGAAAGCATCTCCTGCGAGGCGCTGGCGCAGGCTGCCGGCAGTTTCAACTACGAGCAGATTTGCGACATCAGCTACCGGGTCAGCCGGGTTTATTGCAAGGGGGAGACCGTGGTTGACCACGCCAACTATCTGTTGGGAAAATAATTGTCAAAAAAACCGCATCAAACACGTATTTTTTCTTGCCCCGGAAAGAAAATAGGCGTATAATGATGCTATCTTTTTTACAAATGGAGGAATGGATATGTCATTGAGTGTTCGACCGGAATCTATGGAACGCATTACTACCAGGGCGTTGGCAGATGCCTTTATTGCGGAGCAGGTTGCCCAGGTGCGCGCCCAGGTGGGCGATAAAAAGGTGCTGTTGGCGCTGTCCGGCGGTGTAGACTCTTCTGTAGTCGCCGCTTTGCTGATTAAAGCCATTGGCAAGCAGCTTGTCTGTGTGCATGTCAACCATGGCTTAATGCGCAAGGGTGAAAGCGAGCAGGTTATAGAGGTGTTTGGTAAGGAACTGGACGCCAACCTGATTTATGTGGATGCAACGGACCGTTTTCTGGACCTGTTGGCAGGCGTTGCCGATCCGGAGGCAAAGCGCAAAATTATCGGCGCAGAATTTATTAAGGTCTTTGATGAAGAGGCTGCCAAGCTTGACGGTATTTCTTTCCTGGCGCAGGGAACGATTTACCCGGATATTCTGGAGTCTATCAAGGCAGCCGAAAGCGGCAAGCCGGTAAAGTCTCACCACAATGTGGGCGGTCTGCCCGAGGATATGGCAATGGAGCTGGTGGAGCCGGTGAAGCTGCTTTATAAGGACGAGGTTCGCGTGGTAGGTGAGGCCCTTGGCCTGCCTCATGCTATGGTTTACCGTCAGCCTTTCCCCGGCCCCGGTCTGGGTGTCCGCTGCCTGGGTGCCATCACCAGAGATCGTCTGGCGGCCCTGCGGGAAGCAGACGCGATCCTCCGGGAAGAGTTTGACAACTGCGGCCTGGCAGAAAAGGTCTGGCAGTACTTTATTGCCATTCCCGATGTCAAGAGTGTAGGTGTCCGTAACGAAATGCGCTATGAAGGCTGGCCTGCCATCATTCGCGCTGTGAACACCATCGATGCCATGACTGCCACTGTTGAAGAGATTCCCTACCCGGTTCTCCACAAAATTGTCAACCGCATTACTTCTGAAGTGGAAGGCATTAACCGGGTACTATATGACCTCACACCCAAAGGCCCCGGCACCATCGAATGGGAATAATTTGCAAGTGTTTTTGGGAATCTCACGCATCCTCTAAACCCGTCAAAAGGGTAAAATCTGGCAGCCTGAGAAAGCCCAAGATTAGATAAGAATTTAAGACCTTGTGTAGCACACATTTTCCGTGCTACATAAGGTCTTTTTTCTTTCCTTATATTGATCTTGGACTAACCTCAGCATCCCTGCTTTTCTCCACTTCGTGAAAGGAGCAGAACCCAGAAAGAATTTCATATATCTCTGGGCATTCCTCATTATCTCCCCATAATCTCATATCAATTCCATATTATTTCACATTATTTTCCGTTCATTTCACTTCATTTTTCAATTAATCTCAGTTCAGAACCAACAAACTTAGTTTTGCGGTATGACAAGAGAAAAGAAGAAAGAAGAAGAAAAGAGAAGAAGGCAATACATATAAAATCGCGTTTACTGGCATGAAAATGCTTTCTCCTGATTTGTTAAAATATATCAATGGAGAGGTAAATACTGCTACCGCAGAACTTATATTCAATTATGCCGAGCTGATCTATGAGGTAACCCTTACATTTGCCAATGCCGCCGCACTCACAGAACCCATAGCAACAGCCAAGCTCTTGTGTTGGATAAAATCTCAATATAGCGCAGACACGAAAAATGTTGATTTTTTTAAGGATAAAAAAATCAAACGGGATTTAACTCTTTTTTGTGATTACTTTTCTTCTTTGGACGAAGCCACATTGACCGAAGAAAGGACATATCACGCAATACAAAGGCGTTTGCGTAACATTATTAAAAATATTTGTTTGCGATACTCTAATTGGGATTATCTTTATGAAGTGAAGAAAATCTCTACGAAGAAAGAGGATATTGAGCCTGAAGAGGAATAAAATACTTTTCAAGGATCAGGAGGTACTAATGGAATTCAAATTTCTTGAGCATACAAAAGAGGGAACAACCGTGCATCTTAATATGGATGTTTTTTATATGTATGTAGCTGGACATATAACTGCCATCCCTGCCCTTGCGGTATAAGTAGCGGTCACAACCAAATCGGAGGTAACGTTGTTAAAGGACTTATCCCAGCCTGCAAATGTGAAGTGTTCACGGGAGGGATTGGCAGGTGCATTAGCAGCTTTATCCATCCGTTCTTTCATTTCGGCAAGTATTATATGCTGGGTGTTTTTTATGGCGATAAGTACTATTATGTGTTCTCCAGCAAAATACCGTCTTGTGCCGAGGCGATTGCCCGCTTGCGGTAGGCACCGGGAGAGGTGCCTACCAGAGAAGAAAAACCGGTAATGAAATAGTTATAGTCTGCAAAACCGCACTCCATGGCCACATCCGTAATTCGCATATACGGGTGGTCTGTAAGCAGCTTTTTTGCCTTTTGGATGCGCAATGCGCGGATATGCTTGGAAATGCCGCAGCCATAAAGTTGGTTGGAAAGCTTATAAACACGAGAACGGCCAATCTTAAACGCACGACAAATTGTGGCAGCCGTGATGTCCTCGCAGAAGTGCTCATTGATATAGGTATCTATTTGGGCAGCCAAGGAATCTTCCCTCAGTGCCACCATCCGTTGCATAACCAGAAAAGAGGCGGTTGCGTGGAGGATGTGGGCTGCGGAAAGAATATATTCATTGGAAGCCCGGGGACAGTCAGGAAGGGCAGCCTTCAGCTTTTCTTGATCCACGGGATAGCCTTTACAGCATTTTTGTATGGTTTCCCACCCCTCATCCCAGCTTTTATACGCAAACACATGACCAAACAGGAGATAACCAACCAATGCATTTCCTACCCACAGGGGCATGACTGCTTCCGTAAGACCTGCGTGACAGCGATAGATATAGGTGCTGCTTTGCCTGGAAGCAATGGTACAGGCAGCACGGTCACAGGCAGCGCAGGCTTGTCGACCTTCCTCGGTAGCACGAATCAAAGAACAGAAGGGAGACCGATTTTCCGGGTAAGATACAAGCTCTGCAAAATGACTGTCGAATACCGTAATACGGATATTTGCGATACGGTAGAAATCGATCAATAAATTTTGTAATTGTTCTACATTGAATGCCGAAACCATAGAAGCCTCCATATTTTGCACAAAATATTACATTGAAATTGTAACACACAAACGGACAAAATCAAAGTGTTTTATACACTTTTCTATATAAGTTTTTCCTGTTTCTTTTTAAACTAGTATTAGTGAAATTATTAACAAGGAGGAAACTACTATGAAAAAGATGACATTTGCTCTTTGCTTCTGCAACCGTGGCTTTATGCCCGGTGAGCTGATTTACGGTGCCCGGGAGGATATGGTCAAGGCTGTGACCGCGGCGGGCTATGATTACATCATAATGGATGCGGAGCTGACCCGCTACGGCGGTGTAGAGACCCGTGACGAGGGTCGCCTGTACGCCAAATGGCTGAAAGAACACGAAGGCCAGTATGACGGTGTTATCTTCTCCATGCCCATTTTCGCGGATGAGAATGGCGCGATCACTGCTTTGCAGGATGCTGGCGTTCCCATTCTGATGCAGGCCTATCCCGACGAGATAGGCAAGATGGACTTCCAGCACCGCCGCGACGCTTATTGCGGCAAGTTCTCTGTCACCGATGTGTTCTGTCAGTACAATGTGCCCTTTACTGTGCTGAAACCTCACGTTGTTCATCCCCTCAGTGACAAGTTCCAGAAAAACTTGTACGATTTTGCAGCTATTTGCCGTGTTGTTAACGGTATGAAGCGCTTTAATCTGGGTTGTATCGGTGCTCGCACTACTGCATTCAAGACCGTTCGTTTCGATGAGATCGCTATGCAAAAGTACGGTATCAACGTAGAGTCTTTCGACCTTTCTGAACTGTTTGCAAAGGTTAACGAAAAAAAGAACGACGATCCTGTGGTCCTTGCCAAAATTGAGCGGCTGAAGAACTATTCCGACTTTACCCGCGTTCCCGAGGGGAATATGTACACCCTGGCAAAGGTATCTGTTGTTATTGATGAGTATATCGAGGAATATCACCTGGATGCTCTGGCACTGCGCTGCTGGAATGAGATGGAGACTTATCTGCGGATCTGCCCCTGTGTCCTGCTAAGTGAGCTAAACGATCGTGGTATCGTCGCTTCCTGTGAGATCGATATGTGTTCTGCCATCACTATGCGTGCTATGAATCTGGCCTCCGAAGGTGCGACTGCCGTTCTGGACTGGAACAACAACTACGGCGATGACGAGAACAAGGTTATCCTGTTCCACTGTGGTCCTGTTGCTCAGAGCCTGATGGCCGGTTGCGGTACCGTCACCGAGCATAAGATGTTCGCCAAGAACGACCCCGGCAGCGGCTGGGGCTGTAACGAAGGCAGGATCAAGCCCATGCCTATTACCATTTCCAACTGCCAGACCAAGGACGGCAAGATTATAATTTACGCTTCCGAAGCTAAGTTTACCGACGATGTGATCGAACCCGAGTTCTTTGGCTGTGGTGGCGTTGCTGAGATTCCCGACCTGCAGAACAAACTGATTCGCCTGGCTCGCGGTGGTTTCAAGCACCATACCGCTATCTGCGAAGGTCACTACAAGGAAGTATTGAAAGAAGCCTTCACTACTTACCTGGGCTACGATTGGGTCGACATCGACTAAGAGGTGATAAAATGATTAGCCTTGGTATCGACATTGGCGGCACCGGCTGTAAGTGTGTCGCTTACCGTGACGATGGCGAGCAGCTTGCCGCTGCCTATACCGAATATCCCCTGGCCGCAGGACAGGTTAACCTGCCGCCGGATATCCTGACTTCCTCCGTATTCCAGGTGATTGCAAGATGTACCGCCCAACTGGAGGACAAGCAAGCCATCGCGGCCATTACAGTTTCCTCTTTCGGTGAATCTTTCGTGGCCGTCGACGAAGAGGGAAGCGCACTTACTGATATTTTGCTCTATTTCGGAAACACCGAAAGTGAGGAGTTCGCACAATTGGTGGAGCGCATTAAGGAAGAGACCTTTATGCGAATTGCCCGGATCCGACCGGATGCGTCTTTTTCTCTTTCCAAGATGCTTTATACCCGAAAAGTAGCCCAGCGCCCGGTATGGAAGTATCTGTTCATCGCAGGCTTTATCTGCTACCGTCTCAGTGGAAAGGCTTATGCAGATGTATCCCTTGCCTGCCGCAGTCTTCTGTACGATGTTGAGTGCCGCTGTTGGTCTAAAGAGCTTTTGGAAAAGTGCGGTATTGAAGAATCTACGCTTCCGGAAGTGCTGCCTACCGGCGGTATCGTTGGCCCGATTTTACCAAAAATTGCCACACAGTTAGGACTTCCTCACGATGTACAAGTGGTAATCGGTTCTCACGATCAGATCGTCAACGCTTTGGGTGCCGGTGTCCATCAAGTGGGTGATGCGGTAGATACATCCGGAACCTGTGAGTGCATCACACCGCTGGTTGCATCCATTCCGGAGAATCTGGATTTCCAGAAGGACAACTTTGCCTGTGTTCCCTATTTGGAGGACAAAGGCTATGTAACATACGCTTACAACATCTCTGCCGGCTCTGTGGTACGTTGGTATCGGGATGCACTAGCCTACCATTTGAAGGAAGAAGGTCGCAGCATTTACGATGTGCTGAACGAAAAATGTCCCAAAGAGTCCACCGATCTGATGGTATTGCCCTTCCTTCAGGGCATGGGTGGAACACCGGATGTGGATGCTACAGCAACGGGCCTCATTGCCGGTCTTACCACCCAGACCCGCCTTCCCGATATTTACCGGGCGATTCTGGAGGGGGTTACCTTTGAAATGCGCTATAATCAGGAAAAACTCCTGAAAAACGGTGTTTCCTTTGAAAGACTGTACGCCTGTGGCGGCGGTGCCAAGTCTCCTGTCTGGCTGCAGATCAAGGCAGACATTTTGGGGTGCCCCATTATTCCGGTCAAGTCCGAAGAGACCGGTGCCATGGGCAGCGCCATCTTGGGAATCGCCGCGGTGACCGGAGAATCGCCCTTTGTTGTTGCCAAGCGGTTCTGGAAATATGGAGAGCCGATTCTACCCGATCCCGAATTCCGGAAAATTTATGACAATAAGTACCAAATGTATAAGACCTTGCGGGGCTTGTACATGGAGCAAAGAAGGAAGAAATCATGAAACAAGCAGTTATGTACGGCGGTGGCAACATTGGCCGCGGCTTCATCGGCGCACTTCTGAGCCAATCCGGCTTCAAAGTGACCTTTATTGATGTTGCTGAACCGGTGGTCAAAACTTTGCAGGAAAACCACCGCTATCCTATTCGAATTGTGTCCACCGAAGGATACGAGGATGTGTGGGTGGAAAATGTCACCGCAGTTAACAGCAATCTGCCAGAAGCAGTAGATGCCATTGCCAATTGCGATATCATGGCAACTGCCGTGGGCGCAAGAATTCTAAAGTTCATCGTGCCCAATATCGTGGCCGGTTTACGGAAGCGCTGGACAATGAACAAAGGTCCTCTCAACATCATCATTTGCGAGAATCTAAACGATGCCAATAAGGTCCTGGAAACCATGCTCAAAGAGCAGATGACAGAGGAAGAAAAGGCAAAGTTTGATGAGACCGTCGGATTGGTGGAAACCTCCATTGGCCGCATGGTGCCTGTGCAGACCGAAGAAATGAAAGACGGTGAGCCTATGCGTGTCTGCGTAGAGAGTTATGGCTTCCTGCCTGTAGATAAAGCTGCCTTCAAGGGTGAAGTGCCGGAAATCAAAAACATGGTTCCCTATGAACCCTTTGACTTTTACATCAAACGTAAACTCTATATTCACAATATGGGTCACGCTACCTGCGCCTACTTGGGAAATCTAATGGGTCTGGAGTACATCTACGAGTCTATTGCTATTCCCGAGGTTCGCATCTTGGTGCAGAACGCCATGCAGGAAAGTGAGATTGCCCTGTCCCAGCGCTACGGAGTGCCTATGGCAGACCTGCAGGAGCATATCACAGACCTGCTGTACCGGTTCACCAACAAAGCATTGAAGGATACCTGTCAGCGCGTAGGCGGTGACCCCGCCAGGAAACTGAGTCCTTCCGACCGTCTAATCGGTTCTTCTCTGCTGGCACTGGAAGAGGGCATAACCCCTGCCTATATCGCAGTGGGTGCCGCCGGTGGATTGCGCCGTTACTTGAAGGAGAACGGTGGTGTTCAATCTATGGAAGTTGCTAAAACTGCACTTGCTGAAGTTTCCGGTTTGGATCCGGAACACAAGCTTTCTAAATTGATCCTGCACTATTACGAGATGATTCTGGACGGCTGCAGTCTCACAAAGCTGACAGCCGAAGCAGAGAAGCAAAAGCATGCAAGCATGCAAGCAGTTGTCTAAGGAGGCTCCTATGAACGTGAATTCCTATATTGGTCATGCCAGCCAGCTGTGCGGCGTGGAAGAAGTCCGACTGGTAGGCGGCAAGGGCGACGGTATGCGTCTATTACAGCTTCGAAATGCTGCTGGGTTGCAGATGACCGTATGCGCTGACCGCTGCGCAGATATTTACCGTCTAAATTTTAAAGGTGACAACATGGGCTATTTTTCCCCAACCGGCTATGTTGCCCCGGCTTATTACGATGACAAGAGTACCGGCTTCCTGAAAAGCTTTACAGCAGGCTTCCTGACCACCTGCGGCCTTACTGCAGTGGGCAATCCCTGTACCGATGCGGGCGAAGAACTGCCTTTGCACGGCACCATCGGTAATGTGCCCTGCGAGCGTATTTGGTGGGAGGAAGACGAAGAGAACATTTACATCCATGCCCACATCAGTGATGGCGCTGTTTTCTCCCATAAGCTTTATTTAAAGCGTACCATTACCTGCGGTAAGCACACAAACAAATTCTGCATTACCGATACAGTGGAAAACCAGGGCGATACCGAAAGCCCCCTCATGATTCTGTATCACATGAATATGGGTTATCCGCTTCTTTCTGAAAATGCAATCGTTGAAATTTCCTCCACATCCGTCAAACCCAGAAACGACCACGCTGCCGAAGATCTGGACACTTGGCACAAAATGCTCCCCCCTTCCCCCGGTTTTGAAGAGCAGTGCTATTTCCACAGCTTTGAAAACAAAGGCACGGCATCTATCTACAACCCGGATATCCGTAAGGGATTGACCATTTCCTTTGATCCCAACACCCTGGATCATTTTACCGAATGGAAGATGATGGGTTTCCGGGATTATGTTCTGGGTCTGGAACCCGGCAACTGCAATCCCGATGGCCGTGCCGCAATGCGCAAGGAAGGAAAACTGAAATTTCTGAAGCCCGGTGAAAGCATTACCTACGAAGTAACCGTTAACCTCTACGAAAAATAAGGAGAAAAAATCATGCCCATTATTACCGGCCGGGAAAATGTCCTGGCAGTTTATGAAGAAGCTGCAAAGAAAGGCTGGGTTATTCCCTGCCTGTGCAGTGAAAATCTGACCACTACGGAAGCGATTCTCACCGCTGCTTCCGAATTTGCTGCAGAAAAGGGATACGACCATGTTCCCGTCACTCTGGCTATCACCAACCAGTATGATCACCGTAACCAGTCTGTCTACTATACCCACACCCGGCGGTGGGATATCGGCCTGAAGCTGTTCCGGGCCAGCATCGACATCCTTGCCGGGGCTTTCCCCAATGTGGATATTCTGATTCATTTGGATCATGCCCAGTATGACACCGATGCTGCGCTGCTGGAAAGCGATCTGAGCATGTATTCTTCCGTCATGTACGATGCTTCCTCGCTGCCCATGGAGGAAAACATCGCCAAAACCAAGGCTTATGTCCAGCGCAAGGGTCACGAGCTGCTGATTGAGGGTGCCTGCGACGAAATCGTGGATGCCACCGGTGAAGCACGCTGCGAGATCACTTCTGCGGATAAGTGCGAATATTACATGCAGGAGACCGGCGTGGATATTGTAGTTGCCAACTTGGGTACGGAACATCGCGCTTCCGGCCAGGAGCTGCATTACTACTATGATGCCGCTCGCGCCATCAAGGATAGAATCGGTCCCAAAATCTGCTTGCACGGTACATCTTCCGTGTCCAACGACCAGATCGGCAAGCTATTTGATGACGGTATTTGCAAGGTTAATATCTGGACAGCGCTGGAAAGAGATGCTTCTCCCGCACTGACCGAGTGGATCGTTAAGAACGCTGCCAAGGTCGGTGGCCCCGAGATGGAGCAGAAGCTCATCGACGAGGGATATCTGACCCAATCCACCAAGACCGGCAACAGGACCTCACTGCAGTATTTTACCACAACCGCACGTCAGGAAATCATTTTTGAGCAGATGAAAAAGATCGTCCGTGGTTATTTGGATCTATGGTATAGATAATTAACCATAATATACAGCCATTTCACACCATTTCAAGTTGTATGCTAACATCACGTGCTATCATACCCGATTTCAAAAGCAAAGAGCTTGTTATGGATTTAGCATATATACTTTTTAAGCTTGACGTATGCATGCTTTATGCCAGAATAACACACCACATATCTGCAAATCCGAAAATCCGCCATCGATCAGCTTCTTTTCTTAGTTAGAAAAACACCGTATTTTGCCAGCAAATCCGCAAAATACGGTGATTTTATACTTCCACCGGTACAATTGATTTATTGCGCCGCGGTCGGTGTGCAACGCAGCCGCGCCGTCGGCAAGGCGCACACCGGGGACCGCAAGCGGGTCTGTTTGAGAAATCACTTATTGCGCTGCGGTCGGTGTGCAACGCAGCCGCGCCGATCTATGTGGGCTTTTTGATGCTGGGTTCTGTGAAGAATATTCGCTGGGATGACCCCTGAAAGTCGCCTCTGCTGCCTTTTAACATTGGCGATGCTGCCGTTGACCCACTGATATTGATTTGAAAGGATGAAACCCGGATGGATGCTGTTGCGCTGGGCGAATTGTTAGTTGATTTCGCTACCATTTCTACGGATGCTGATGGCTATCCTACCATGGCTGCCCACGCAGGGGGCGCGCCGGCAAACTTTTTGGCGGCGCTGGCCAAGTACGGCTACCGCACGGCTCTGTTGGGCAAGGTGGGGACGGACGCCTTTGGAAAAATGCTTACCGGTACGCTGGAAAAAGCCGGTATTGAGACCGGCGGCATTCTCCGGGACAAACGCTTTTTCACTACACTGGCATTTGTCACCTTTGACAGCACCGGTGATCGGTCCTTCAGCTTTGCCAGAAAACCCGGCGCAGATACCCAGCTGTCTTTTGAGGAGCTGGACTTGTCCTTGATCGATGAGGCAAAGGTCTTTCATTTTGGAACCCTTTCTCTTACCGATGAACCGGCGCGGACAGCCACCCAAAAAGCCGTTGCCTATGCAAAGGAAAAGGGTAAGCTGATCACCTACGACCCCAATCTGCGCAAACCCCTTTGGCAGGATATGCAGACATGCAAGCAGCAGCTTTTGTGGGGCCTTTCCCAGGCAGATGTGGTGAAGATCAGCGACGAGGAAGTGCAGTTTCTCTTTGGCTGTGCCTTTGAAGAAGGCGCGGACATACTGATCGACCGCTACGGTGTAAAGTTGGTGATGGTCACCTTGGGGGCGGAGGGCGCTTACTTGAAAAACAAAACGGCCTGCTGCCGTGTAACCGGACCGAAGGTAAAATGTGTAGACACCACCGGCGCCGGCGATATCTTTGGCGGTAGCGCTGTGAGCCGGTTGTTGAAACTGGAAAAAGACCCGGCACAGCTGACCCGGCAGGAGTTGTATTTTGTGGGCAGCTTTGCTACAACGGCAGCCAGCCTGTCCACCCAAATCCAAGGGGGCATCCCCAGCACTCCGGACGCTTCCCTTGTGGAGCAGTATTTATAAAATGGAAAGGCAGACACAGTGTGTCTGCCTTTTGTGCGGATTTTAAAGAATTTCTGTCAGCTGGTCCAGAATTCCCAAGTCCCAAGCCAGCCGGGAAAGTACATATTTATCCCGGATGTCCTTGGTGGCCTGGAAGGTTAGCCTGGCGCAGGGACGCTCCACGCCGATGGAATTTAAATCCCGGGAAATGCCGATGGTGTCCAGAATGCTGCCAAGCCTGTGGGCAGAGGGAATTTCCTGCCCAATGATTGCAACAATCTCATTCCAGTTGTCGGCGATTCTTTGAAATCTTGCCGGGTGGGTGGATTTGTCGTATTTATGCTCTTTTTCCTCCTGGTCAATCATGGTCTGACCGCTTTTACCCAGAAAAGCAAGCAATTGTTTTTTCCAGGCTGTATAATCAAAAGCATCCACAAAGGAAAAGGCCTTTTCTTTATCCGGAGTGACGGTTTTCACCACCTCGTAAAGCTGGGCGGCCTTGTAGGTGGCTATGGCGCACTGAATGCCGTGCAAATCCACCTGCGTACCGAATTCCAACCCCCGCATATCCCAAACATGGCTGAAATAATGCTCTACCCCGGAGGCAGGGCGGGAGACCCCGGCATAGGCCATAGCAATACCGCCGATGACCAAGCCTTCAAAAACAGCCTGCACAGCAGCTTCCTCCCGCTTTAAAAGGCCGTGGGCGTTATCTACGCACTTTTGCACCGCGTTGCGAATCAGCCGGGCTACCTGCGGGCAGTAATATTCCCCGTTGATCAAATGGCTGATGCGCCACTCGGCGATGGAAACATATTTGGCAAGCATGTCACCCAAACCGGCTTTGAGCATATGCTCCGGCGCGTTTTTCAGAACGTTAATGTCGCCAATAATTACGTGGGCGCAGCGGCTGTTTAAGGAAACCTTCAGACCGTCAACATTCATAGAGGAAGTGGCAGAAGCGTAACCGTCCATGGAAGGGGCGGTGGCGACAATGATATACTTTTTGTCAAAACGGCTGGAAAGCAGCTTGCCCAGATCGTTGATTACACCGGAACCAATTCCAATGACCAAATCGCAAGCACTGTCAAAATGGTCAAAAGCGGCATTCATTGCCTTTTCGTCCGGCTCTAAAGCATCTTCTTCAAAAACAAACCGGGAAAAGCAAATGCTTTTCTGCCGGAGAATATCTGCAACAGTCTGCCCGGCAGCCTTCCAGGTGTTCCGGTCTGCCAGAAGGAAGGGCTTTTTAGCCGTATATTTGCCTATAAATTCCGGCAGGCGGGCGATTGCGCCGCTACCGATAACCACATCGTCAATGGCGGCTGTATGGACCTTGCCGCAAGGGCAGGGATTATCTAAATAATGCTCCAAAAAAACGCCTCCTACTGCAAAATACTTTGCTACTATCATAGTCATGGGGATAAGAAAAGTCAATAAGAATACAAGCCCGGCATAGAGACACACTTTCCTGCGGAGTGTGCATCTATACCGGGCTTGGGTTTCTCACAAGGGTTAGTCCTCCAGATGGAAGGCAACCTTCAAATCCTCGATTTCCTTGCCGGTAATATGGACAATGGGCCCCAGATCTGCGCAGTTAATGACAGAATGGGCAGTTGTTTCCATAACCTCCAGACGGTCAAAGGCCTGCAAAAGGGAGTTGCCGGTAACGATTACACAGTCGTTTTCCACGATCATCGCCGGGGTCGCCGGACCGAAACGGGCAGCTGCTACTTCATACTGGGTATAAATATCCTGATAGGGAATATTCACAATATCCCGAAGCAGAATATAGCTTTCCGGAATGGTTCGGGGGTCCAGATCTGCATCTGTAACCGCAAAAGCCATGGCGTGTACCGGGTGCGCCTGGAGCACGGCCCGGACATCGGGATTCTTTTTGTAGATCAGCTGGTGCAGATGCACCGCCCGGGAGGGGGTTTTCCCCTGCTCCTTCATACCGGCCTTGACCCGGACTAAATCATCCTCTTCCAGATAGGCCCGGTCCATGCCATAGGGGGTGATGAGGAAACTGTCATCGCTGAGACGTACAGAGTAAGTGCCCTGGGTGGCGGTAAACAGTCCCATTTTGTAGGACCGCCGTATCAGGGTAATCATATCCCGCCGGGCAGACTGTTCTTCAGAGGTGATGGTTCTGGGAATAAAATCGTCCAGCCTTTCATGGAAGCGGGTGGCGGTGATGCGACTGGCATCCGGCTGCAGGTGGTTGATTTTACCCAGCTTGCTGCCCAGAATCTCCAGCTGCGCAGTGTAGTTCAGGGTTTCAAACCGCTGGAAAGCCGTAAACATATCCTCTGCGCCAATGCACACGCCGTGGTTTTCCAAAATGGCAATGTCACAGCGGTTGGCAAAGACCTCGCCGATTCGCGCACCCAGGGCATCGCTGCCGGGGACGTCGTAGGTGGCAATTTTCACATCCTGACAGACCCGTCCCACAGAAGGAATCAAATCCAGACTGGGTACTTTGCGTACGATAGAAAAAGCAACAAGCGCGGGGGGATGGGCGTGCAGCACCGCCTTCAGGTCCGGACGCATGTTGTAAACAGATGCGTGGAAAGGAAGCTCGGAGGAAGGCTGATGAGGACCTTCACAGCTACCGTCGGGATGGACACAGACAATGTCCTTGCGGGTGAGTGTGCCTTTGTCTACGCCGGCAGGGGTAATCCAGATATTGCCGTCGCTGTCCATGATGGACAGGTTGCCGCCGGATGTGGTGGTCAGACCCCGGTCGTAAATACGCTGCATGAACATAACCAGCTGGTCTGCTGGATGGATGTAGTTAATATTCATGGGAAAACCTCCTGTTCAAGTTCTTGACTATATTATAGCATGAATCCGGGAAAAAGAAAAGATGAAAAAACAAGCCCGGAAAAGGCGGGACTTCACAAAACCGAATAATGTTTTATGAAACCCCGCCTAAAATCCGGGCTTGTGTTGTCAGCGTCAAAGCCGTGTGTTGGAAGTGCCGATATCCAACAGCAATATTCATCATATTACCTCAACGGCTTGCGTGGTATTTTCTGTACTCCGTGGGTGGGATCTGTTCGGAACGGGTGAAAATTTCTGTAAAATACGATGCATGATTAAAACCGCATTTGTTTGCAATTTGGCAAATACTTTCGTCGCTGTGGGCAAGCAACTGCTTTGCCTTTGCCAGCCGAAGCTCGTTGCGATATGCTTCCGGTGTAATGCCGGTAACTGATTGGAACAAGTGAGACAGATAGTAAACACTCATATTCAAATCCTTGGCAAGGGAGGATATGGGGCAGTCCTCGGTTAGCGTGTTTTCAATGTGCAAACAGACCTGTTGGATGATCGTTTGCGGCTTATCGGCAGAACGAGGCATCGTGCGAAGCAGCTCAATAATTTTTGTCAGCAGGTTTCTGTCTTTTGAATTGCTGTTTTGGAATTGGTCAACCAATGCATCTAGTTTTTCTATATTCACCTGTGTAATGTTGGCGCAGTCAATGGGATAATGGTAGAAGACAACTTTCAGAATATTACTTGCAGGGAGGATATCCATAAATTCCAGCGACATAATGGCCGCAAATTCCAGAAAAGGATCTGCATCTTCCGGTGCAAGCCTATCCAGCTTGGATGCCACATTTTTCAGGAAACTGTTTTTGTCCACAAGGCTACCGTCGATTATGTCTTCCTCGGTAATTTTAGCGGTCAACACTTCTCTGGCGCAGGCGTAGGCTTCTGGCAGAGATTGTTTACAGTCACCGCGTTCTCTGTCGTAGGTGATGTAGATGTATCCGTCATCACATTCCATAGCATCGGGATAGGATACATCGTTTCTTTCGTCCAACAGCAGTGTGTGGGGGAAGGTCTTTCCGTCATCATCTGAAAGAAAGGCGGTCAAATTGTTTCTGCCTTTATAGTTATGATGGTTAATCAACAAAATACGCCCGGAGCGAAGCCGCCTGATATGAAAACGGGAACAAGGTCCGTCAAGGTGGCAGTCTTCGCCTTGGCTCCAATTCTTACCGCGATCGTATGAATAGGAAACACCGATGCCGGAATTGGTTCTGACCAGCATCATAAGGACGCTGTTTTCCAGTTCGATGATCATATGCTCGTCAAAAGAACGGTTGCGGATATCGGCCATTCCCAACCGGCTAAAGCTTTTGCCGTTGTCGGAGGTCTTATATACATAGGAACCCGGCTGATCATCGGGCGTTAAAGCACGTTTGCGAAAAGAGCCTAAAAGAGTTCGCTGCCATATTGCAATCGGGAAAAGCCATTCGCCACTTGTCAGTACGGTGGGCTTGTTCATGATAACACCACGGCCAATGTAAAATTCTTCGCCCCATACAAGCTCATCGGCATCAGGGTTTTCGCAGATGGAAGCGTAAACTTCTTCCCCCGGCATCACATTCCAAATAAACCAAAGTCTATCCAGTGGGTCAATCCAGAGAACGGGGTCAAAGCACCGGAAATTACCCTCTTTTTTTGCAACGGCAATTGGTTCGCTGAATTTTGCGTCGGAGTTACTTTTCAGCAACACAGCGAAATTGCCATAGGTTTCTTTAATATTGCCGGAATAAAAAGAAATAAAAGTGCGGCCGCCTTTTGTTCTGGCGATTCCGGGAATCCCTTGCCAAATACGATGGCAAGCGTAAAACTGTGTTAGTTTTTTCTTGTCGGTTATCAGCATGGAAATATACCTCTTTACATGTTATACGTGCTTCGGAACATTTAAGCCACTATCATTATTATTATAAATACTGCAAATTAAATGTTGGATTTTTAAAGCTTCTCTGCCGCTGATTTCAAGCGGTTCTGTGCCAAGAATACTATTGTAAAAATTATTGATTTGTACCGCGTGCTGACTGCCCCAATAGGGTTTTCCTCCACCGTAGACAATTTCGGTTTGCGGTTGGTTTACGATATGCTCTTCTTTCCCGTCAAAGTAGCTGATGAAGCATTCGTCATAGGAAATTGTGGCCTTGCCCTTTTCGCAAACCAGTCTTATTTCAATAGGCTCATCGATACAGTAGTTATTGTTTGCCCAGAAGAAAAGCTTTGCGCCGCTTCTATACCTTACAAAACCCTCGGCGGTATCCTCCACAATAATTGCAGTATGATTACGGTTGTTAAGGGAAGAAACAATCTCCACAGGTGTATCGTCAATAAACCAGTTAGCAAGATCGATAGAATGGATCGCCTGGTCGATGATAACGCCTCCGCCTTCTTTATCCCATGTACCTTTCCAGTCAGATGCGGAATAATAATCATCCGATCTGCTCCATGTAAGGGTAATTCGGGCGTTTATAACCTTGCCCAGCGTTCCGTCCGTAATCCTGCGCTTTAAGGCCAAAGACGGCGTGTTATACCGGCACTGGAAAATCACGCCGTATTTAAGCATTAACTTTTCTGCAAGCGCAACGGTTTCCTTTGCTTCTTTAAAGCCTATACTCATTGGCTTTTCGCAAATAACGTTTATGTTGTGCGAAAGCGCATATTGGGAAACTGTTGTATGTAGATAGTGGGGCAAGCATATATGAACTGCATCTAAATTTTCGTTCTGTATCATTTTTTTATAATCGGTATAAAAATTCACAGAATATTTTTCGCCTGTTTTCCGGGCAACATCTTCTTTAATATCACAAACTGCAATTAGCTGTGCCTGGGCTAAACCAACTGCTGATTTCAAATGCATTACAGAGATATTACCACAGCCGATAACACCAACACGCAAATTTTCCATAACAATCCTCTACAAAGAATTTAAAATGTCAATGACATTTTCAAGTTCTTCCGGTCTCACTTTATCGGGATTTTCATTGTTTATAACACAATTTGTAAAATAAATAATCTCATTGCCATAAGCGTTGCTTGCCGGAAGGCCAATGTTACCTGTATCTGTATCGCAGTTACCCACCGGGCAGATTGTCTTGCCGTCCTTTTCATAAATGGTAAGCTTTTCGTTTTCTAACGCTACTACTGCATTTTCAAATTGGAATAAGAATTCTGCTCTGAAAGGATATGCAGAAGCATACCAGGATGCCTCAGCAGAGATGAAAAAACTGTCGAATTCATACACAGCATTGACATAATCCTGCTCCGGGCGTTTGGAACGGTGGCACACAACATGATTCGGCTTTCCGAACGCGTAAACCAAAAAATCGAGGTCATGAATATGCAGATCAAAAGGAACAAGACCACTGCGCTTTTCGTCCATCATCCAGCCGTCCCAGCTCCAGGCAGGATAGCGGCCCAGGCGTTTCATACTGCCTGACAATAAATTGCCGTAAATTTTTTCATCATACAGCTTTTTAACGACCTCATATTCCGGCCAAAAGCGCAGCACCTGTGCCACCATAAACTTAACATTGTTTTTCTCTGCGGTTTCGTAAATGCGTGCCACATCGTCCTTATTTAAGGAAATGGGTTTTTCACAGATTACGTGAATGCCTCTTTCCATTGCCTTTATAGAATACGCTGCATGACAGTATGTAGGCAAGCAGATATCAAGGATATCAATTTCCTCGCTGTTGAGCATTTCTTCAAAATCAGTATAGCATCTTTTGCCGCTGTACTTCTCCATCCGTTCGGGACGAATATCGCAAAGAGCCACAAGTTCTGTATTTTCTTGCTTTTCCCAAACGGGAATATGCGCGCCACTAATACCGCCCACACCTACTAAAGCTACCTTCAACATAATTGTTAACCTCCGTAAACCTCTGTAATAATCTTTTCAAGATAAGTCTTGGCATATCGAATATCTTCCGTTTGCTTTTCGCCTGCAATTTCACGCTCGATAGTAACATAAGCGTTATAGTTTAGCTCTTTGAGCTTCTCAAACAACGCCTTAAAATCAACCTTGCCGTCACCGATTCTTGTCTCTGCGCCCAAATCATGACCGTTGGTAGGATACTTGCCGTCCTTAGCGTGAAGATTGCGTACATATTTACCGAAAACATCCAACGCATCCACAGGATTCGCCTTGCCATAAAGAATAACATTTGCCGTATCAAGATTTACGCCTAAATTGTCAGTACCCACTGTTTCAAAACAACGGAGCATTGTTACAGGTGTCTCCTGTCCTGTTTCAAACAGCAGATATTGGCCGTTTTTCTTGCAATGCTCTGCAACAACTCTCACCGCGTCGCAGAAGGGTAAAAATTCAGGGTCGTTTGGATTTTCAGGGATAAAGCCCATGTGGGTTACAACATCTGTAACACCCAGTTTTTTAGCAAAATCTGCGCCGTCACACAGATTGTTTATTCGCATCTGGCGATACTGGGGAGGAACTAAGCCTAACGTTGTTTGTCCCTCGTAAAAATTCCAAACACAAGGACCTTCCCAACCGCACCAAAAAGCAGAAATGGTTATGCCCTTTTCTTTAAATAACTTATTTATAATATCTGCATTTTCATCTGTCCAAAGCTTGGTATCCCAGGAAACTAATTGACAATTGTCAAATCCCTCGTTTTTCAGCTTGTTGAGTTTTTCTTCCATTACTTCTATGGAGCTGTAGTTTAAGCAAACGCCGATTTTCATAATTTACCCTCCTGTGATTTGTTGTTGACATACTTCGATTTGCATTATAAACTATAAATACTGCTATTTCTATGTAATATATAGGCTATTATTTGGATTATATTGCTTTTGGAGGCGAAATTATGCCTTTCGGTGTATATGAAAGTCATTCTAAATACGGCAGCCAACTATTGCCGTTTATTTGCAGAAGAGATACTGCCACGAACTCTGTAGGATATTATAAACCCCATTGGCATGAAAGCGTCGAATTATTACACTGCCTTGCGGGTGAAGGAAATGTTATTATTAATGGCACCGTTTTTGAATTCAAGCCGGATACAACAATCATTGTCAACCCGAATCAAATACATGTTATCACAAGCGAAAGCAAGGTCCAATACGATTGCATCATTATTTTTGATACATTCTGTAGAGAAAACGGAATCTATACCGATAAATATGTTTTCAATTCAGTTATACAAAGCCATCAAATAGGTCAGCTGCATCTGAAAATGTATGAGGACTTTACAAACGCAGAACAAGCTGCAAAAATTCGCCTTGACGCATTGGATTTACTTTATAATCTCCAGAAAAATTTCACGACAGAGGTTTTGAACAAAAAAGAAACCTCCGTGGTGGAAATCAAGATGGCAATCGAATACATAAACAGAAATTATCAGGAAAACATTACGGTCGATGCGGTTGCGAAAGCATCCAATTTAAGTAAATATTATTTTACCAAACGATTTAAAGAAATAACCGGCAAAACTTTTATCGAATTTCTCAACAGCGTACGCTGCCGAAGGGCAGCGGACAACCTGAATCTGGGGAAATCCGTAAACGAAGCCTGCTTTCTGTCCGGGTTTAATGACCCTGCATATTTTTCCAGAGTATTTAAAAAAATTATGGGTGTGCCCCCGTCTAAATATATGAACGAAAAAGTAACGCGCCATCCTCCACAGTAGACGGTTTTTCTGTGGAATGTCTGGGTGTATATGGCAAAAGAGGCAGTTCGTGTGGTGACACAACAAACAAATAAAACACTCGCCCGGAAGCAGCTGCTGCTTCCGGGCGGATTTATTACTTTTCGTTTTTGTAGATTTCTTTGAAGTATTTGTAGGTGTCAACCTTCAATTCGCCGCAGGCAGCCTCGTCGCAGGCGATAATGCCGTCGGGATGCAGCTGCAGGGCGCTGATGGTCCATGCATGATCCACACCGCCTTCTACGCAGTGACGCAGAGCCCGGGCTTTGTTGTGACCGCTGATAACAAGCAGCACCTGCTTGGAATCGCACACAGTGCCAACACCAACAGACAACGCGGTCTTAGGCACCTTGTTGGGGTCGTTATCAAAGAAACGGGAGTTGACGATTAGGGTGTCCTCGGTCAGCGCCCGAACGCCGGTGCGGGAGGAAAGGCTGGTGAAGGGCTCATTGAAAGCAATGTGGCCGTCCACACCGCTGCCGCCCAGAAACAGGTCAATGCCACCGTAAGAGGCAATCTTTTCTTCGTAGCGGGCGCATTCTGCTTCCAGATCCTGGGCCATGCCATTGAGAATGTTGATATTCTCGGCAGGAATGTCAATGTGGTTAAAGAAGTTGTCGTGCATGAAGTACCAGTAGCTCTGGTCGTGCTCCCGGGGCAGGCCTACGTATTCGTCCATGTTGAAGGTAACAACATTTTTGAAGGTCACCGTACCGGCTTTGTTCATTTCAATGAGCCGTCTGTAAACGCCCAGGGGGGAAGAGCCGGTGGGAAGGCCCAAAACAAAGGGGCGATCCTCTTTATGATTGTTGATAGCATCAGCAATGTGCTGGGCAGCCCAGGCACACATGCCTTCGTAGTCGTTCTTGATAATGAGTTTCACGAATGATCACACTCCTGATTAAAATCGGCAGAGAAAACTCTACAGAATAATTTTATACCTATGCTTTTTATTTGTCAACAAGAAGATCTTTGAAAGATTACCGTTATGCAAGATTCAAAAGAACTTCCTGTAAGGCTGCCAACAGACCGGGGTACTGATCGCAGTCCTTTTTCATAAGGGCAAGCTTCTCTTTGGCGCTGCCCTCGCCCTTGAGCAGCTTCATCCAGCTTTCCTTGGTGACGATGGCGGTTTGGGCGGCCTGCAGAATATTGCTGCAAAGGGTCAGCACATCTTCGTTGCTGTTTGCCAGCTTTTTGCCGGATACGGTAAGGGTAATCGCCCGGGTAACCGGGCTGCTAACGGTAATCACAGTGCTGTGGGTGGCGGCATCATAGCGGCTGTGGGAAAGAATGGTTTCGCCGTCAGCCGTAACAGTGATATTTTCGTTCCAGCCCCGCAGAACGATTTCCCAACTGCGCCGGGCAGGGATCACAGACAGGTCGCCTTGCACCGGCGAAATGGTCAGCTTGGCATTTGTACCCCAGTCAAGGGAAATGCTCGTCTTGGCAAATTCGCCCTTTTTGTAGGCATAGCCCTCGCCGGCATCCTCATAAAGACAGAACTGATTGCTTGCGCCGGGGAACACCAAAAGCTTCATTTGCTCCGGGTTGGTCAGCCGGTTGTCCTGGGCAGGATACTTGGCCATGGGAACGATGCCGCCGGCCTTTGCAAACACAGGCACCTGATCCAAAGACCGGTATACGCTGAAAAGATCCTCCTTGCCGGTGTACTTGACGCCGGTGGTCATATCAAACCAATCGCCCTGGGGCAACCACACCCGGGCCTCGGCCAGACGGCTGACGCTGTCCAGCTTCTGGGTAATGGGCGCTGCAATCAGCTCGCTGCCGAACCAGAACTGCCCCGGCACATTGTAGGCGTTGTCTGTAGCCGGGTGGGAGTAGTACATAGGCTGTACCAGAGGCAGACCCTGGACGTGGTTGCGGTAGTTCATGGTGTAAAGGTAGGGGAAAAGGCTGTGCCGCAGCTTCAGACACTGCTTCATGATACGCTCTGCTTCCGGATTGTAGCACCAGGGCTCTTTTCTCTGGAAATCGCTGTTGGTGCTGTGCAGCCGTAAAATGGGGGAGAATACGCCTAATTGCAGCCAGCGCACCTGCATTTCATCATCCCGGTAGCCTTTCATATGGCCGCCGATATCATGGCTCCACCAGGAGTAGCCGATGTTGGAGGAGGTGGCAGTGAAGTAAGGCTGGAACTGCAAAGAATCCCAGGTGACGATGGTATCGCCGGAGAAGCCTACCGGATACCGATGGCTGCCCGGACCGGCGTACCGGGAGAAGAACATAGGCCGCTTGCCGCTGCGGGAGATGTCCTGAATATGCAAATGGTTCAGAAGCCACAGCGGGTCCATCCGTTCCCGGGGATCATTGTACTGACCCGGTGCATTGGCCTCATGGATCCAGTGATAGTCTGTGCCCTGCTGCCAGTCCATCCACCAGAAGTCTACGCCGTCTTCTTCGTACGGATGATGCAAAATATCAAAATATTTGGCCATAAATTCCTGATTGAGGATGTCCAGTTTTACCTGCTCACCGGAGGCAGGGTCAATGCCGCAGGCCTTGGCCATTTCCGGATACATATCCTCGTGGCGGCACACGCCGTCCGCCGGATGCAGGTTCAGCGCGGTGTGCAGATTGCGCCGCTTTAAGTACTTCAAAAATGCCTTGTAATCCGGAAACAGCTCCTTGTTCCAGGAATAGCCGGTCCAGCCCCAACCCAAATGATAGGCCGGGGGATAATCATATTTCTGGTCTTCCGGGATCTTTACGATGTGCCAGTCCATATCCACAACGGAAACGGAGAAGGGGATATCCTCCCGGTGGAAACGGTCAATCAGGTCGCAATATTCCTGCTGGGTATATTGGTGATAGCGGCTCCACCAGTTGCCCAAGGCGTAAGCCGGGAGCATGGGAGGCGCGCCGGTGAGCTTGTAAAGGGCTTGCACCGCGCCAATGTAGTCAAGACCATAGCCGAAGAAATACACGTCCTTGGTGTTTTCTGCCCGGACACCGATCCAGCCGTCCTCTTCCAGAACAAGCGTGTTGGAATCGTCAATAACCGCAACGCCGCTTCTGGAGCAAACACCGTTTTCCAGGTCACAAGCGCCGTCTACGGTGTCCAGTGTTTTGGTAGTGCCGCCTAAATTGTCCACTTCGTCACCGAAGTGCCAGAGAGTATTGGGCGTGTCCTTCAACTGGATTTGCAGATTCTCATTGGAAAAAGGCGAATTTTCTTTGTAGGTCAAAACAAGCTTTTCTGTTTCCAGCACCAGCTTGTCTTCTTGCTTTTTGACGCAGAAGGACACTTCCGGAAAATCCCGGAAGAATACGGACTGGCTTGCCCGGTCCTCAAAAACACCGGTCTGGCTGTATTCCAAACGAATCAGCCGGTCGGTCAAAACAGTAAAACGGAAAGCACTGCCTGCATACACGTTGGCCGCCGGAGGGGTGGGGCGCACAGTGCAGGAAAAACGGTTGGTATTTGCCATAGTATGTATATCCTCCAACACAAATCTTATAGTTTGATTGTATATTACATATTTTATTTGTCAATCGCAAAGTGCGCATTTGAGGGAAGTTTGTTACAAATGACAATTTTTTAACAAATTTAGTTAACAGTTGATTTTGCAATAAAAAAACGCTATAATAGTAAAAAACGGTAACGAAAGGAAGCTTTACAATGAAAATTCTTGTAACCGGCGGCATGGGCTATATCGGCAGTCACACCTGCGTGGAGCTGCTGCAGATGGGCGCAGAAGTTGTCATTGTCGACAATCTCTCCAACTCCAGTCCCGAGGTGCTGAACCGACTGGAGACGATTACCGGAAAGCGTCCAGTATTTTACCAATTGGATGTCTGTGACGAAAACGCCTTGTGCAAGGTGTTTGAGGAGCATGCTATCGACTGCGTGATTCATTTTGCAGGCATGAAAGCTGTGGGTGAATCGGTTGCTATTCCGGAAAAATACTATTCCAACAACTTAAATTCCACGCTGACCTTGTGCCGCACCATGGCAAAGTACAACGTAAAGAAGATCATTTTCTCCTCCTCTGCCACGGTCTACTCCGGGGATAATACAATGCCCTTGCAGGAGACCTCCAAAACCGGCAACTGCACCAATCCTTACGGTTGGACCAAGTATGTGGGCGAGCAGATTTTGCGGGATATTGCCAAGGCAGACCCGGCGTGGTCTGTGGTGCTGCTGCGCTACTTTAACCCGGTAGGCGCTCACGCCAGCGGCTTGATGGGAGAAGCCCCCAAGGGAATCCCCAACAATCTGATGCCTTTTATTTCCCAAACGGCGGTAGGTCGCAGAGACCATTTGAATGTCTTTGGCAACGATTACGACACCCCCGACGGCACCGGTGTCCGGGACTATATCCATGTGGTAGATCTGGCGAAGGGCCACGTGGCGGCCATTGACTGGACGGTCAACAACCGGGGGACAGAAGTGTTTAATTTAGGCACAGGCACCGGCTACAGTGTGCTGGATATGGTGAAGGCCTTTGAAAAAGCCAGCGGTGTACCCGTACCCTATGAGATTACGGCGCGCCGCCCCGGCGATCTGGCAGTTTGCTACGCAGACCCCGCCAAGAGCAAAGAAGTGCTTTCCTGGCGGGCAGAACGGTCCTTGGAAGACATGTGCCGGGACACCTGGAACTGGCAGAAAAAGAATCCCTACGGTTACGAAAATAAAGAATAAAGCAAAAGAACGCGTTGCAGTATGAACTGCTCCCCGTCAAGTAGACAGTGAAATAAAATAAAAATTTTCTTGCTTCCGGTGACCTGTTTTGGGTTACCGGAAGTCTTTTTATGCTACCAATGGATAGCTGTAGTGCTTCTCCATCGGTGTCAGAACGCCCA
>JAZOUW010000005.1:0-59153 GCA_045658385.1 Faecousia sp. | reverse complement strand
CTTCTTGGTGTTGGCAACCATCTTGCCCAGCATCGTATCGTACATGGTAGCCACATCCGGTCCGTGGGTCGTAATATAGTTGTTCTTCCAGCCAACAATGAATTCACTGTTCTCGCCCAGGAAGGTATCGGTGGTGGGGTTGGCCCAGCTGAAGTTCCAGATAAATGTGGGTTCACTGTTGAGGGAATTTGCCTTGATGTAGTTGATATGCTTTTGCAGATTATACCGGTTCTCGCCGGTGTAGGTGCTTTCCAGCGCGCCGGCTCTGTTCATCTCATGCAAAATGATCACGTCCCAGACCTCTGCCTGCAGCTGTGTATCCGTGCGGGTGTCGGTGTAGAGGGCAAGGGAGTAAAGCTCGCCGTTAAAGTATTGGGCGTTACCGGAACGCAAGTCGCCGCCGATGACTTCCACATTGTCGGGGATGTTTTCGGGCAAAGCGCCTGCCAGCGTTTGCTTCAATTCACCGTTAATATAGCAGCGGACTTCGTTAGCAGCTGCATCGTTGACCAGCGCAAGGTGCAGCCACTGACCGGTGGCTACATTCACGTTGCTGAATTTTACAGTTGCCGATGAGGCGGACGCAAAGTTGCAATACAGCTTGGGAGTTCCGTTCGTATCTACCTCAAAGCTAATGGCATTGAAGGGAGTACCCCGGTAGTTCCCCAGAATGATACCGGCACGGGAACTGTAGTTTTCCGGTAACTTGATCCACGCTTCAAAGGTAGCGGGAGACTGGGAGAAGGTTTTATTAACGCGGACGTTGTCGCTGGCGGTAAAGGTCATGCCTTCTGTGCTTGTGATGGGGGCGCCGGCATCAGGGAAAGGACAATGCCAACCAGCAAGATTACAGCAATGCTTCTTTTGAATTTCACGAAAAACAACCCCTATTCTGTAAGGTACTGTGTTTACTATAACATACAACCAAGAGTTTTTCAAAACATATGCAAGAAACACGCAAAAAAGCGGCAGAAATTTACATTCTGCCGCTGGATAATTCCGTATTTACGATGTTGAAGGAGATTTGCCGTATATTCTTAACGGAAGTGGAAATAATAATGATCAGCCTGCCAGGACTTCTGCCTTAAATACGCCGGGAACGTGTTGCATTTCCCGCAGCAGCTCCTCGATAGGAATGTCCAGATCCATGGTTTCCGCAGAGATGGTGACCAGGGCGCTGCCGTTGGTAGGCATAATGGTGTTAACCGTTTGAATGTTTGCATTATGTGCCGAGAAAACCTTCAAAAGGGCGGAAAGCTGACCCATCTGGTCATGGAGCATGAACTGGAAAGTAACGACTCTGCCGGTCATCATGTTCTGGAAAGGGCGCACCGTGTCCCGATACTTATAAAACGCGCTGCGACTGATGCCGGTTTTTTGCGTGGCTTCGTTGACAGTGGCTACCTCGCCGTTTTCCAGCAACCGTTTCGCTTCGGCTACCTTTAAAAAAACCTCGGGTAAAGCAGATGCCTCCACAATATAATAGTGGGGAGAACGCGCCATAGAAAATCCCTCCTTCAGGAAAAGTGTCTGTCTGTTACGGACAATTGTATCACATATTTGGGAAAATGCAAGCACAAGAAAGGAGAAATCATGTCCCCAACCTCTTTTAAAAAGCCTTTATTATTGCTGATCGCCTTTGCCACGCTGTGGTTTGGCACCCGGTTTGTGCTGCCGGTTATGCTGCCGTTTTTGTTGGGGGCAGGGGTTGCGCTGGCGGCAGAGCCACTGGTGGATTTGACAGCGAGGAAGCTGCGTTTTCCCCGCTGGTTAGGCGCAGGTGTTGGGGTGTCTGGAGTGCTGCTGACCCTGTTGGCAATAGTTTCTCTGGTAGGCGCTGTCGCAGTGCGGGAGCTGGGCAGTCTTGTCCGCAGACTACCGGATTTAGAGAACACCACAAGGCAGGGAATGCTGTTGGCGCAAGACTTTTTTGTAAGCGTATCCGACCAAGCACCGGAAAGCATCCGGCCGATGCTGCAGCGGACAGTTCTTGATTTTTTTGACGATGGTTCTGTGCTTTTGCAGGAGGTGACCGGGAAACTCCCGGCGCTGATCAGCACTACGGTCAGTCGGGTGGGTGACGGCGCTTTGGGCGTCGGCACCGGGGTGCTGGCGGCTTTTTTTATTTCTGCGCGGCTGCCGGAGCTGAAACAGAAAATCCAAAGGTGGATTCCGCAACGGTGGCAACAGGAATACCTGCCCGCCATTAAGCGGGTGCGCGGCGCTGTCGGTGGCTGGCTCAAGGCCCAATGCAAGCTGCTGACGGTAACTTATGGAATTGTGACAGCGGGTTTTTTGCTTTTAGGAATTCCCTACGGCTGGCTGTGGGCAATTTTAATTGCTTTGGTGGATGCTATGCCGATTCTGGGAACCGGTACGGTGCTGCTCCCATGGGCGCTGGTGTATGTGCTGCGGGGTCAGACGCTGCAGGCGGTGGGAATGGTCTGCATTTACGGCGCGACCCTTACCACCCGGACAATTTTAGAACCGCGGCTGGTGGGGCGGCAATTGGGGTTAGACCCTCTGGCTACCTTGGTGGCACTGTATCTGGGCTACCGTTTCTGGGGAATTTTGGGGATGTTTGTAACGCCAATTCTGGCGTCTGCCGCCAAAAGCCTTGTAAGTCGTCCTTTGACCCAGTGAAATAATGGGTTTTTTTCAACTTCCTATTGAGTATTTCAGGCATTTTTGTTATAATGTAGGGAAAATGATATAATTGGATGTGTTATGCTTTGAAATACGGAATCTGGAATGTAAAAGAACCAAAAATGGATGCGGTAAACAATTTAGTGGCAGGTGGATATGCTCCTTTGGTGGCGATGGTTTTAGCTGCCAGAGGACTGGATACCGCGCAAAAAGCGAAAGAATATCTGTCCTGCGACACCTGCCTGCCGGACCCCTATCTTTTGAAGGATATGGCTTTGGCGGCGGGGCGGGTAGGGCTTGCCCTTACCCAGGGTGAGAAAATTGCTGTTTTTGGCGATTATGATGTGGATGGCATTACCGCTACCTGCCTGCTGACGGACTTTTTGCGTAACCAGGGTGGCGACTGCGTCCCCTATATACCGGGGCGACTGGAAGAAGGCTATGGTTTAAACCCCATTGCCATCCGGCAGCTACATAAGGAAGGCGTCAAGCTGATTGTTACGGTGGACTGCGGTATTACCGCCGTAGCAGAAGCGGAGCTTTGTAAGCAATTGGGCATTGACCTGGTGATTACAGACCATCACGAGTGCAAGGATACCTTGCCGGAGGCGGTGGCGGTAGTGGATTCCCACCGACCGGATTGCAGATATCCCCACCGGGATTTGTCCGGTGTTGGCGTTGCCTTTAAGTTGGCAGCGGCGCTTTGCGGAAGCCAGGAGGAAGTTCTGGATAAATATGCCGATATGGTCTGTCTGGGTACTGTGGCAGATGTGATGCCTCTGCGGGGGGAAAACCGGGTAATCGTATCCCGGGGTTTGGAATCTTTGCGGCAGACGAAACGCCCGGGTATCCTGGCGTTGATGAAGCAGGCCGGCTGCGAAAAGGAAACATTGACCGCTTCTTCCGTGGGCTATACGTTAGCGCCCCGGATCAATGCCGCAGGCCGTATGGGACAGATTCATCTGGCGGTGGAACTGTTTTTGACACAAGACAGCCAGAAGGCCGAGACGCTTGCCAAAGCATTGTGTGAACTGAATAAACAGCGCCAGGAGGTGGAGTCGGAAATTTATCAGCAGGCGGTGGATATGCTTCCCCGGGACGAGATACCCGAGGCCATTGTGCTGGCAGAGGAAACGTGGCATCAGGGTGTGGTTGGTATTGTTGCCAGCCGTATTGCCGAGGAGTACTGCTGTCCTACATTTCTGGTTTGTCTGGACGGTGATCACGGCAAGGCAAGCTCCCGCAGCTACGGTGGATTTAACCTGTTTTCTTCGCTGTCTGCACTGTCGCCCTTGCTGGAAAGCTACGGCGGCCACGAACTGGCGGCAGGCTTTACTATTCGCAAGCAGAATATTAACGCTTTCCGGGAAGAAATTTCCCGGCTGGCCCAGGCTTACTATACGGACGATACCCCCCGGACGGTACTGGAGGCGGATTGCGCGGTAGGACCGGAATTGCTGACGGTTTCCAATGTAGAATCTCTTTTCCGGCTGGAGCCTTGCGGTAACTGCTGCCCCAAGCCGCTTTTGGTGGTTTGTGATGCAGTGGTGGATTGGATTGGACAAGTGGGCAACGGACGGCATATGCGTCTGCGTTTCCGCACCGGCAGATATACGCTGCAGGGTATTTGGTTTTCTGCCAATGCCAAAACTGCGTCCATTGTCCCGGGAGATACGGTAGATGTGGCATTTTTACCCCAAATCAATGAATACCGGGGAGAGCGGACAGTACAGCTAAATGTGCAGGATATCCGTCCTTCCTGTAAGGCAGAATGTGCGGTTAACACCGCTTCTTACCGGGCGCTGTGCCAGAATTGCATTACCCCCGAAGCCGCCGCGCAACTGTTGCCGGACCGGAAGACGCTGGGTATTGTTTGGCGATATCTGGCAGGGATTCCAGAGGGCTTTTTGGAAGAAAGTCCCATGTGCCTTTGCCGGAAGATCGTCCGATGGTCAGGTCTTTCTTTAAGCTTGGGAAAGCTGATGACATGTCTGGACATTTTTGCCGATGTAAAGCTGCTGGAGATTCGGCGGCAGCATAAAGAAATTGTAATTCGTTTGCTGCCCCAGGATGGAAAGTCCGATTTAAATCAAAGCAAAACCATGCAGCGGTTAAACGCTGTGAAAGAGAGCTAAACACTATGGAAAGTTTTTCTGAACATTACAATTCGCTATATGTGGCGCTGGAAAAATACCTGCCCGGCAGGGATATGTCCCTGATCGAGCAAGCTATTCGGTATGCCGAAGAAAAGCATAAAGAACAAAAGCGCAAGGACGGCTCGCCTTATATCATCCACCCTCTGGCGGTGGCGGAGATTGTGACGGAGATGGGTCTGGACACGGATGCGGTTTTGGGCGCGCTGCTGCACGACTGCATCGAAGATACCGACGCTTCTTATGACGATATTGCCAAGCAATTTGGTGACACTGTTGCCCAGCTGGTGGAAGGTGTTACCAAGCTGACCCGCGCCAATTTCTCCAGCTCCGAGGAACGGCAGATGGAGAATTTGCGCAAGATGTTCATGGCTATGAGTCAGGACATCCGGGTGGTGCTCATCAAGATTTCTGACCGGCTGCACAATATGCGCACCATGCAGTATCAGTCCCAGACAAAGCAGATCATCAAGTGCCGGGAGACCATGGACATTTATGCGCCCCTGGCTCACCGGCTTGGTATGCAAAAGATCAAATGGGAACTGGAAGACCTGTCTTTGCGGTATCTGGAGCCGGAAGCTTACGACGATATTATGTCCTACTTAAAGGCTCGCAAGGAGCATGACGAGGCCTTCATGCGCACCATTCAGGAGAAGATCACTAACCGCCTTTTGGATATGGGCATCCATAACGAAACCTATGGCCGTATCAAGCACGTTTACTCCATTTACCGAAAAATGGAGGCCCAGGAAAAGACCCTGGACGAGCTATACGATATTTACGCTTTCCGGGTAGTGGTCGACACCATTCCCGACTGCTACAATGTTCTTGGTCATATCCATGACCTGTTTAGTCTGGTACCCGGACGGTTTAAGGACTATATTTCCACGCCCAAGCCGAACATGTATCAAAGCTTGCATACCACCGTTATCGGCACGCAGGGTATTCCCTTTGAGGTGCAGATCCGCACATGGGAAATGCATGAAACGGCGGAATACGGTATTGCGGCTCACTGGAAATATAAGCAAGGCGACGGAGCCGGCAGCGAAAAAGACTTCGAATGGGTACGGCGGCTGCTGGAAGGTCAGCAGAATACCGATGCGGAGGATTATGTAAACTCCTTGAAGATTGACATGTTCGACGACGAGGTGTTTGTTTTTACCCCCAAAGGCAAGATTGTGTCCTTGCCCGCCGGCTCGACCCCCATTGATTTTGCTTACGCTATCCACTCCGGTGTCGGCAACGCCATGGTAGGCGCGAAGGTCAACAACCGGATTGTCAATATCGACACTACCTTAAACAACGGTGACATTGTTGAGATCATTACATCCAAGGCTGCCAAAGGTCCCAGCCGTGACTGGCTGAATATCTGCAAATCCAATCAGGCGAGAACCAAGATCAAGCAGTGGTTTAAAAAGGAGCGCAGAGAGGAGAATATTCTTCACGGCAGAACCAGCTTTGAAGCAGAAATGCGCCGGTTGCTGTTGCCATTGCCGGCTGCCATGGACGATGAGCTGGAGCAAAATCTGCTTAAAAAGCTGTCCTTTGACAACTGGGATGACATGTACGCAGCCATCGGCTACGGCGGCTTGACTGCCACCAAGGCTGTGGGACGTATTCGGGACGATATCAACAGAGCCGTCAAGGCGGACAAGGCAAGCGTGAACCCACTGAAAACACTTGCCGATGGGAAAAAAACCAGCCGCCATAGCGTCAACGGCGTGATTGTGGAAGATATCGATTCGTGCATGATTAAATTCAGCAAATGCTGTACCCCTGTGCCGGGAGATGCCATCACCGGATTTATTACCAAGGGGTTTGGCGTGTCCATCCACAGAAAAGACTGCCCCAATGCCGCAGGCAGAAAAGACCCCCGACAGGCGGCCCGCTGGGTGCAGGTGCGCTGGGATACGGAGGCGGACCAGCCCTTTGAAACGACTTTGGAGCTGGACTGCATTACCCGGGATGGCTTGCTGCTGGACGTGGCGATGGCTATGACCTCTATCCGGGCAAGAGTCAAGGAGTTAAGCGGCAAGGATATGCCCGACGGACACAGTGTGTTTACTGTGCGTTTTGAAGTCAAGAACGTAGCAGAACTGGATTATATCCGCAACCGACTGTTAAATATCCGCGATGTGATGGGTACACGGAGAGGACAAAATTAACTATGAGAGCAGTGTTAACAAGAGTGAAATCCGCATCCGTCACCATTGACGGACAAACGGTGGGAAGTATCGGTCAAGGCTTTCTCATTTTGCTGGGCGTTGGCCCGGAGGATACCGAGGTGCACTGCCGGTATTTGGCGCAAAAGGCGTTGAGCCTGCGTGTTTTTGAAGATGACCAAGGGAAAATGAACTGCGGTTTGGAGCAGGTGAATGGGCAGGTGCTGGTGGTGAGCCAGTTTACCCTTTACGGCAACTGCCGCAAAGGTCGCCGCCCCAGCTTTGCCGGGGCGGCGCCCCCGGAACTGGGGGAGAAGCTGTATGAAAAGTTTTTGGAAATTTGCGCAGAATCAGGTTTTCCGCCCCAGCATGGACAATTTGGCGCGGATATGCAGGTGACTTCTGTCAACGACGGTCCGGTAACACTGATTCTGGATACAGACCAACTGATGGAAACCCCCAGACGGGGCGGATGAGGTAACATTATGCAGATATTGACAGTAACCGGTGGCATGCTGCAAACCAACTGCTACCTTGTGTGGAACGAGGGCGCTAAAGATTGCGTGGTTATTGACCCGGGCTTTGAGGCAACGGAAATTTTGGTGCAGTTACGCGCCCAAGGAAAAAAAGTGGCGGCAATTTTGCTGACCCACGGCCATTTTGACCATGTGGGCGGCGTAAAAGCTTTGGCTGAAGAAACCGGTTGCAAAGTGTATTTGCACAAGGAGGATTTAGGCCTGCCTACCCAGATGACTGCAGGCATTATTTCTGCCACGGATTACTACGGTGAGGGCGACGTGCTGCAGTTGGCAGGGCTTAGGCTGCAGGTTTTGCACACACCGGGACATACCCCCGGCAGCGTTTGCCTGCAATGTGAAAATGTGATTTTTACGGGAGATACCTTGTTTGCCGGGTCCTGCGGCAGAACGGATTTTCCCGGCGGGTCTTACACGCAAATGCGGGAGTCTTTAAACCGCCTTGCCACGCTGCCGGGAGATTTTCATGTGCTTTCCGGTCACGGCCAGCCAACCACTCTGGAAGCAGAACGGCGGAATAATCCCTACATAGGATGAGAAAATGGAACTGAAATTAGTGGGTCATGAGGACCTTTATGCGGTGGAGCAGCTGCAAATGGCGCTGTTTCCTGCCCAAACCGGTGGACAGGCGGTTTCTGCCCTGCACCGGGGGAAAATTTGGTTGACGGCAGTCGCAACCATCACCCTTGACGGCAAAACCGCCAAGGGAATTGCCAGAATGCCGGCTGTCAAAGAAACGGTGCGCCTGCGCCGGCGTATTTTGCAGCAAAGCTATTACAAAGCAGCCTGCGGTCATTTGTCGGAAACACCGGCATGGGGCGCGTTGGCAGGGGTACGCCCCACCAAGCTGACCACCAGGCATTTATTGCAGGGCGGAACAGAGGCATCCGCCCACAAGCTGCTAAAAGATGTTTACTATGTAACCAAACCCCGGCGGGAACTGGCCGTTGCCTGCTCAAAATCTACCGTGGCGGCATATGAGAAAATGAGCGCGCAGGATGTATCTTTGTATGTGGGCATTCCTTTTTGTCCCACCCGCTGTGCTTATTGCAGCTTTGTCAGCCGCAGCATAGGCAAGCGGACAGAGCTGTTAGAGCCGTATCTGGAAGCCCTTCAAAAGGAGCTTGCCCTTACCGGACGGCTTCTTAAGGAATCCGGGAAGCGGGTACGTACCGTTTATATGGGCGGCGGCACACCTACCACCCTTTCAGCAAAGCAAATGGCAAAGCTGTTAGACAGCATTTATCAGCACTTTGATTTGTCAGAGTGTCTGGAATTTACGGTAGAGGGCGGTCGTCCGGATACTTTGGATGCCCAAAAGCTGCAGACCATCAAAGACCATGGGGCAAACCGCATGAGCATCAATCCCCAAAGTATGGTCGATTCAGTGCTGAAGGCCAGTGGCAGACCCCACACCGCAGAAGATGTGCTGCGCAGCTATGCCCAGGCCCGAAAGGCTGGCTTTGATGCGATTAACATGGACTTGATTGCCGGTCTGCCGGAGGACACCTATGAGGGCTTCTGCCGCAGTCTGGATACAGTAAGAGCCTTGCAGCCCGCCAATATTACCGTGCATACCCTGGCGCTGAAAAAAGGCGCGGACCTTTTTGAAAAACAGGCAAATCTGCCTTCCGGCAACGAGGTTTCCCGCATGGTGGCCTATGCAAATCAGGTGCTGGCTGCCGACGGCTATAAGCCTTATTATCTGTACCGACAGAAATATATGTCCGGAAGTTTTGAAAATATTGGCTGGAGCCGGGATAATCAGGACTGTTTGTATAATATTTATATGATGGAGGAGCTGCACACCATTTTGTCTTTGGGCGGTGGCGGCATGAATAAAGTCAACCTGCCTGACGGCAGCTTGCAGCGGTTTCATAATCCCAAGTTCCCGGAGCAGTACATCAGTCAGCTTGATAGCGTATTGCAGCAAAAAAAGCAGCTGTTTAGGCTGCTGTAACCAAAATACCAGAAAAGGGGTGCGTTTTTTGGACACCTTGATTTCCAATGCAACCGTAGTAACCATGAATGAAAAAATGGACGTGCTTTTTGGCGCATATCTGGGGGTTACGGATGGAAGAATAACATATCTGGCAAAACAGCCGCCGAAAGAAAAACCTGCCACCATTGTGGACGGCACCGGCATGGTGGTTATGCCCGGCTTTGTTAATTGCCATACCCATTTGGCAACTACGGCGCTGCGTGGCCTTTTGGACGATGCCACCCGGGCAGAAGCTCTGAAACAGCAGCTGCGATCAGAAGCGTTGATGGATAGCCGCAGCGCCAAGGCGGCTGCACTGATGGGCGTTGCCGAGTGTTTACGCTTTGGCATTACATCGGTTTCCGATTTGTATTACTATCCGGAAGCCACCGCCCAGGCTGTGGAGGAAAGCGGCATCAAAGCTAACTTGGCTCTTTCCTGCTACCGGTTTATCGACCAAAGCGAGGATTTTGATTTTGAAACCGACGAGCAATGCCGGGAAAGCTGCCGTGTGGCAAAGAAATGGCACGGTCACGATGGTGGCCGTATTCGCATCGATGCCGGTCTGTACGGAGAATATATCAGCAACTTTAAGCTCTGGGAGGGCCTGGCTGCCTGGGCTCGCGAAGAAAATCTGGGTCTGCAGCTGCACCTTTCCGAAACCCGGGAAGAGGCGCAGGACTGCCTGCAGCGGACGGGCTTGACCCCCAGTGAGCTGCTTAACACGCATGATTTATTTTCGGTCAGTACCACAGCTGCCGGCTGTGTGGCTTTGACGGAAGAGGAAAGAACACTTCTTGGTAAAAAGAAAGTGTCTGCCGTTGCAACGCCCATTGCCTATGCCAAGGCAGGCTTGCCTTCTACGCCGATTCTGGAAACGGTGAAGGCGGGCATGAATGTAGCGCTGGGTACCGGTGGCGCGGTGGAGTGCGGCAATCTGGATATGTTTGAAGTGATGCGCGCAGCGGCTTTGGATGTCCGGACAAGGGCAGGCGATGCCGACGCTTTGCCTGCTGCGGCAGTTTTGATGATGGCTACTACCTGTGGCGCACGGGCCCAGGGTCGCACCCGGGAAACCGGTATGATCAAGGAGGGGATGGATGCAGACCTGATCCTTGTGGACTTCTCTGCGCCTCACTTGATGCCTTGCCACGATGTAATGAACGGTCTGGTGTTCTGCGCCAAGGGCGGCGATGTGGCTTTGACGATGGTTCGTGGCAAAATTCTATATCAAAACGGCAGTTTTCCCACCATTGACCTGAAAGGCGTGGTGGAAGAGCTGATGTGTTACGCCATTCCCCGGATTTTAGAACACAAGGAGTAAGCGATGGCAGATTCTTCTAAAAAACAAACTTTTTTGCACGGCGCAGCGCTGCTGGCCATTGCCACTGCGGTGGTAAAGGTAATCGGCGCTTTCTATAAAATTCCTCTGAAGGCCATTATCGGCGATGAGGGATACGGCTATTTCAGTACGGCATACGACATCTATTCGGTGTTGCTGCTGATTTCCACCGCCGGTCTTCCGGTGGCCATGAGCCGGATGATCAGCAGCGCCAGCACCCTGGGGCAGTATAACCAGGTGCGCAGAATCTACAATACTGCAAAAATGATCTTCATTGGATTGGGGATTGCCAGCACATTGTTTATGATGCTTGGAAGCCGCTGGCTTGCCAATCTTTTGGAGCAGCCGGATGCCTGGGCGGCAATTTTGTGTCTGGGTCCTTGCGCAATTTTTATGGGTCTTATTTCTACCTACCGGGGATTTTTCCAGGGACAGGAAAATATGCGCCCCACGTCCCTTTCGCAGGTGCTGGAAGCAGTAGCGAAGCTGGTAGTGGGATTGGGCGCGGCCTATTTGATTATCCGCACTACCAAAAACCTGGCCTTTGCGGCTGCCGGCAGTATCTTTGGTGTTACGGTAAGCTGTCTGATATCTGCGGTGTATTTGTTCGGGAAGGTCCGGAAGGATTATCGGGAAATGCCCCAGACCCGGGAAATACCCGACGGATATAAGTCCACAGCCAGACAATTGCTGGTAATTGCTGTGCCGATTACCATCGGCGCGGCAGGCTTGCAGCTACTTACCGTTGCGGAGTCCGGCTTGTATATGAACAGACTGGTGCATCTGGTGCAGACAAATCAGTACGCCCAGCCGCTGGTTGCGGCTATGAAAGAGGAAGTTTTGGCGCTGGATCCGTTGGTGACGGCCCAGGAACTGCCTTACCGGGTGGCAGCCGGCTTCAAGGGCATCTATAATTTTTCCCAGACGATTTTCAATATGCCCTGCTCCTTTATCGTGCCGATTTCTATCAGCGTGATTCCGGCCATCACCGCCCATTTGACCTTGAAAAATAACCGTGGCGTGCGGGAAACAGAGGAATCTGCCGCCCGGATCACCGGTCTTATCAGTCTGCCCTGCAGTGTGGGTCTGTGTGTTCTGGCAAAACCGGTAATGGGTCTGCTAGGCGGCTACACCGGTCTTAAGCTGGAGCTGGCGGCAAGTCTTATGGTTGCGTTGGGCGCTTGCGTTTTTCTATACTCCATTATCCAATATACCAACTCTTTGATGCAGGCCCACGGCTATGCCTATGTGCCGGTGGTGAATATGCTGCTGGTCGGCGTGGTAAAATTGGCAGTGGTGTATATTTTGGTGGGCAATCCCAATTTGGGTATTTTAGGCGCGCCTGTGGGCGCGGTGATCAGTTATGCGGCGATTGCTGTATTGAATCTGATTGCTATTGGGAAAATGGTACCCCAAAAACCGGCGCTGACCAAGAATCTCCTGCGGCCGCTGCTGCCGGCTTTGCTTATGGGCGCGGCGGTGTTTGGTACCTATCAGCTGTTGCTTGCTCTGCTGGGTCAGGAGGGAAGCCGGGTGCTTTTGTGCGGCGCGCCAATTGCCGTGGGCGTGGTGGTATATTGCGTTGCGGTAGTGCTTTGCAAATCCATTACCGCCGCCGATTGCCAGCTTTTACCAAAGGGCGAAAAAATTGCAAAATTGCTCAAATTATAAAAAACACGTGCCCGCATCGGGAAAATAACTTTCTTAAGGCATAAATGCACAAAAAACCGCGGGTTTATTTGTAAAAACTAACAAATTTTACCAAAACTACTTGCAAAATTATATGCAGTGTGCTATGATAAAGTCCCAAGGATATTAATAACTTTTATGAAAGAAGGAAATAATTATGAACAAGACAGAACTCATTGCTGCAGTAGCCGAGAAGACCGGCATGACCAAGAAGGACGCAGAGCGCGTCATCAACGCCACCGTCGATACCATCACCGCCAGCCTGGTTAAGGGTGACAAGGTGCAGGTTTCCGGTTTCGGCATCTTCGAAGTCAAGGCTCGCGAAGCTCGCGTTGGCCGCAACCCCCGCACCAAGGAGACCATTCAGATTCCCGCAACCCGCCTGCCCGCTTTCAAGGCAAGCAAGGCTCTGAAGGACGTCGTTGCAAAGTAAGAAAAGCTTATGCGTCTTGACAAGTATCTGAAGGTATCCCGTCTGATCAAGCGTCGGACAGTTGCCAACGAAGCCTGCGACAACGGGCGTATTCAAGTCAACGGCCGTGTTCAAAAGGCCAGTTACGAGGTCAAGGTAGGCGACCGGATCGAAATCGCGTTGGGACAAAGGACCATCGCGGTGGAGGTTATGCAGGTGGCAGACAATGTCCGCAAGGACGACGCCTGCGCTATGTATAAGGAAATATGAAAAAAAGTCCACAGACATTAGCCTGTGGACTTTTTTGCCACCCATCGGGGGAGCCTCCCCGGTGCGGCTTTTTATATTCGTATTGCAAAGTGTTTTGCATTGTGGTAAACTGACAACCAGAAGAATTTTACAGACGTTTTTCTTTAGGGAGAGATGGAAATGAAAATCAGAAAGGTGTTATTATCCTGTGCTTTGGTAATGACCACGGTATTGGTGTGTCTGCTGGCGCTGCCCACAGAAGCAGAAGCCGCGACCAGTGGATACTATACCTACACGGTATCCAACGGGGAAGCGACTATTACCGATGTCGATGAATCTATCAGCGGTGATATTACGATTCCGGATACTCTGGGCGGCTACCCGATCACCACCATTGGCAATTTGACGTTCAGTGACTGCGACAGCCTGACGGTTGTGTATTATCCCGGAACAGAGAGTCAGTGGAACGCAATTCAATCGGCGTCGATAATGATGACCTGACATCTGCTACGATCCACTATAACCATATACATGACTATTCCTTGATTTCTGCGGTAACGGAAGAACCGACCTGCACAGAAAATGGATACATAGAGTACACCTGTGCCTATGGTGAAAAGTACCGGGTCACAGTTTCTGCGCTGGGACATAGCAAAGGAACAGATGTTACAACGGTTGCCCCCACCTGCACAGAAAGAGGATATGATCTTTCCAGCTGCAGCCGGTGCGGGGTAGAATGCAAAACCGACTATGTAAATGCTCTGGGTCACGATTTTTCCGGCGAGGAAACAGTAGTAAGTCCTACATGCACCGAGGAAGGCTACACCGGCACGAAATGCATTCGCTGCGCTGTTACAGAAAAGTCGAATTACACTGATTTTCTTGGTCACAAGATGGTTGCTGTCGCAGCAAAGGAAGCTACCTGCACTGAACCCGGTAATACAGCGGGAACCGCTTGTGAGCGTTGCGGAATGCTTGGCGCTGCTTCTGTAATTCCGGTAAAGGGCCACGACTACGCACCTGCCACCTGCACCGCCCCCAAGACCTGTAAGGTCTGCGGCACAGCGGAAGGCGAGGCTCTGGGCCATAAGTTTAACATTCTGAAATACAACGAGGACGAGCACTGGAACGAATGCGCTTGCGGCACAGAAGAATTTGACTATCGTTTCGGACACGGCTATTCCAGAGTGTCGGATGCAGACAACCATTGACTGGAATGCGAGTGCGGCGTGATTATCGACCTGGAACCGCATACCTTTGCGCCGAAATCAGATGATACCCAACACTGGACCCAGTGCTGGTGCGAAGAAGCCACCCGGAAGATCGCCCACGAATCCGACGGCGGCACAGTGACCAAGAAGGCTACCTGCACCGCAACCGGCACAAAGACTTATAAGTGTAAGCACTGCGGCGAGGTCCTCAATACCGAAACCCTGACCATCAAGAGTTTGAAAGCCAAAACCACCTACTATGTGCGCATCCGCGCCTACAAGACGGTGGACGGTGAGAAGATCTACTCCGGCTGGTCCAGCTACCGGTACAAGAAGACCAAATAAGCAAAAGAGCAGGTGGGAAACCACCTGCTCTTTAGTTTTGTTTGCGGTTTTCCATGCGGCCGGATTCAATTACCGGCGGTTTCGGATCGGCGACCTCCCAGGACAGTGGCTTTTTCTCGTCTTTCTTCATAAAAGATCCCTCCTGCAGTAGTTTGCACCGCAGGAGGGATTTTATATTTGGATTATTTTTCCAGAGCCATCACTTTGTCAATGCGGCGCTGATGCCGTTCGTTGTGAGAAAACTCTGTGCCCAGCCAGGTGTCCACAATCTCCAGCGCCAGCATTTCTCCAACCACACCGGCACCCAATGCCATCATATTGGTGTCGTTGTGCTCCCGGGTCATCCGGGCGGACATCACATCGGAAAGCAGAGCGCAGCGGATGCCGTCGACCTTATTTGCAGTAATGGAAACACCAATGCCGGTAGTGCAAAGGACGATACCCTTGTCGCATTCGCCATTGGCAACTGCCTTTGCGGCAGGGGCGGCGAAGTCCGGATAGTCGCAGCTATCCAGAGTGTCTGTGCCGAAATTGACCATCTCATAACCCTTTTGCGTCAGGTGGTCGATGAGCTTATTTTTCAGCGCCAATGCGCCGTGATCGCAGCCAATTGCAATTTTCATATTTCATTTCTCCTTAGGGTAGAGCGACAAATCCGAACGCGTTTGGCAAAAGAGGGTTTGTTACTCTGTTTTGTTATAATACTTGCAAATACATTCGGTATTTGCTGTGTTTTATGCTTTGATAGAGCAAAACCATCACTTTGTAAAATCCACCGCTTTCAGGCGTGTTCGGATTTGTTGTTCTGCCCTACAGTATAAATCCGCCGTTGACGCTTAAAACCTCACCGGTAACAAATTCTGCGTCGGCCAAATAGGCCATCGCTTTGGCAATATCCTCCGGTGTGCCGTTTCTGCCCACCAGGGATTGGTTTTTCAAATCCTCCAGGGTCTCTTCACTAAGGCCTTCGCACATATCGGTGAGGATCACACCGGGGGCAATGCAGTTTGCCCGGATGCCATTGGGGCCTAACTCCTGGGCCAGGGCCTTGGTCAGCGCAATCACCGCACCCTTGGTGGCGGAGTAGGCGGCTTCGCAGGAAGCGCCTTGCTGACCCCACATAGAGCTGACAGTGATGATGCAGCCTTTTTGCTTTTGCAGAAAGCTGGGGGTGGCTGCGTTGATACAGTGATACATGCCCTTGACATTTACATCAAAGAGCCTGTCCCACACATCCCCGGGAAGCTGGCTCATTAAGCCGTAATGGCCGATACCTGCGTTGCAGATGAGCACATCGATGTCCCCAATCTGGGCAAATGCATGTTCAACGGCTTGCTTGTCGGCTACATCACAGCAAATGGCTGTGGCACCGGTTTTCTCTGCCACAGCCTGGGCAGCATCGTGGTTTTTCTCGTACAGGAAAACCACCCGATTGCCACGCTTGGCAAACAGTTCTACGGCGGCAGCGCCGATGCCCCGGGAGCCGCCGGTAATTACAACGGTTGACATAACATACCTCGCGTTACAAGAATCAATTCAAAAGCCACGATGTATCGTGGCTGAATGCTATCTTCTGCGGCTTTTGGTGCGGTGGTCAGAATACTGGCGCAAAGAAGAAATCTTGCTGTCCGACTCGGACATAAAAGCCTTCAGCTTTTCTTCAAACAGCTGGTCTGCCGTCTTGGGGGCAGGGGGTGGCGTGGGCGCGGTGCGGGGCGCATGTTTTTGCGCGGCGGGCGCAGGGCGGTTTTGGGACTTTGTCTCCAGTCGCTTGATAGAAAGATTGATCTTTCCGTTATCCGCGCCGATGACCATGACCTTTACATCCTGTTCTTCCGTCAAATGCTGACGGATGTCGCTGACATAGGCGTTGGATACTTCAGAAATATGTACCAATCCGGTCTTATTCTCCGGCAGGCTGATAAATGCGCCAAAATTTGTAATTGATTTTACCTTGCCCTCTAAAACGGCACCAACGGTTAACTCCATGCTAAATTTGCTTCCTCCAATTTATTCCTCGGGTAGAAAAATTACAGTATCCGGGTCCACAAGTCCCAGCAACTTACCGGCTAGTTTCTTGATACTTTCCACAGTACCAAGTTCCTTAATGTCTTGGTGAATGCTGTCGTTCTCCTGTTCCAGCGCGGCGGCTTCGTTTTTTAAGGCTGCCTCTTTTTCCTTTGCGCTGACAATCGCACCCCGTAGGGTCAGCAATGTTACCGTAGACAACACGACGGCCGTCAGCACGACACATTTGACCAGCGTTGAGCTGCGCTGATATACCAGCCGGATATGGCTGAAGGGTTTGCTGCCTTTTGCCATGTTGGGTACCTCCATTGTTCTGTCGATTGTTTTGTCGACTAACACTTTTTATTGTACCCCTTTTTTTTACGGTTGCCAAGAGAAATTTTATAAAAATTACTACTTTTTTAAAAAAATATTTTATCGGCGCGGTGAAAAAGTGGAAAGTTTTCCAGATTGCCTGCCAAAAACAGCGAAAAATAGGTTTTAAAAGTCGTCCAACGGTCATTTCCCATAGAAGACCGCCGCACAAAAGACCGATGCTGTAAATCAGGCGAATATCCCCCTGACATACGGCAAAACTCAAATATAGCCATGCCCAGCCTGCCCCCAGCAAAAAGAGCAGGTCAGAAAGGGTGGTGTGCTTTGGCCGCAGCGGGCGTAAAAAACCGTAGTAAAACCCCAATCCCAGCCCCATCAGCAGTGCTGTCAAAAAACGCAAAAATGCTATTTTTGGGGTGTTCATCGAAACAGGCGCCTCCAAAAACCGTCGGCAGATCTCGGCTCTTCGTAAATCATGGCGTCAATTTGCCCATCTACTACCACTTGTCCGCCGTCAATGGATAAGGTCTTCAGCTGTAATTCCTGCCCCTGGATTTCCAATGCGCCCAATTCCGTGTGCAGCACCACGGTCGTATCATCAAAACTGACAACCTCTGTCACCCCTGTGAGGGTAAGATTTTTCCGGGCGTTTAGCGTCAGCTTGTGGGGAAGCTGCAGTGTTTGCGTAGCCATGTCCATCACCTCCTTAAATACTATGCATTCGCTTGCAAAATCAGAACATTTGACACACCTTCGCTTTTCGGTTATAGTAACGAAAAAGGAGGTGGAGCAATGCAGGTTCGGTCTATGGAATTGGGCACGCTTTCCGGACATGAAACCGGTTTGCGGCTTTTGGAACAAATGTACCGGCAAAAAACCGGCTTGCCCATGCCGAATATTTTGCGTACAGACCGGGGTAAACCGTATTTTGCCGAAGGGAATATGCATTTTTCCATTTCTCACACCAAACGGCGGGCGTTTTGCGTACTGTCAGACAAACCCGTAGGCATCGATGCCGAGGAAACGGACCGGCAGGCAGACCGGCGTCTGGCGGACAAGATTCTTTCTGAATCCGAACGGCAGCAGTACGAAAAGGCAGAGGACAAGCGTCGGGCACTGTTGCAATTCTGGGTACTGAAAGAGGCTTTTGTCAAATGTACCGGAGAGGGTCTGCAGGGCTACCCCAATCATACGGATTTTTCGTTGGACGACCCCCGCTTGCAGGAAATGGATGGCTGTTTTGTGGCCGTAATTGAGGAGGATAAAAATGCTGTTTGATACCCATGCCCATATGAATGACCCGGCCTTTGACCAGGATCGGGAGCAGGTGCTGCTGGGCCTGAAAGACAAGGGCGTAGAATATATGATGAATGTGGGCTGCTGTCTGGATTCTTCCAAAGACTGCGTGGCGATGGCGGAGAAATACCCCTTTGTGTACGCCGCTGTTGGCACCCATCCGGACACCGCTGATGAGGTAAACGAAGATGTGCTGGAAGCTTATCGGCAAATGGCAAAGCACCCCAAGGTACTGGCCATTGGCGAGATCGGCTTGGACTATTATTACGAAACCATCCCCAGAGAAATTCAGCAGAAGGCCTTCCGTATGCAAATGGAATTGGCCCGGGAACTGCAAATGCCGGTGATTGTCCATGAGCGCAATGCTCACGATGACGGTATGCGCATCGCCAAGGAATTTAAGGACGTTACCGGCGTGTTCCACTGCTATTCCGGCTCTGCGGAAATGGCCCGGCAGCTGGTAAATATGGGTTGGTATATCGGCTTTACCGGCGTGCTGACTTTCAAAAATGCCCGCAAGGCGGTGGAGACGGCAGAAAGCATCCCTCTGGATCGGATCGTCTTGGAAACGGACTGTCCCTTTATGGCGCCGGAGCCTTTCCGGGGCAAGCGCAACGATCCGGGTTATCTGTACCGGATGGCGGAGCGCTTGGCGGAGATCCGGGGTATTTCCGTAGAGCAGGTGCATCAGATCACCACAGAAAATGCCAAACGGCTATATCGCATGGGGGAATCATTATGAAAAGAGTAGGGACGTTGCTTGCCTTGTTTTTATATATCTGTATACCAGTTGTCGTTTTCCGGGGTGGGCTGGCTGCGGAAGGATTTGACCAGCCGTTCACAAAAGGCCCACACCGGCGGTTCCAGCCACTTGTCATACAAAATGCACATATACAGTGCCTGATGCCAGTTTTGCAGTGGCACAAAAACCACATCTTCCCGGGACTGCACGCAGCTTTGGGGCAGGAAGCAAAAGCCAAAGCCGGCAGAAACCAGGCTCAAGGCCATTTGGGCGGTGTTCACTGCGCAGATGGTCTTACCCTCTGCGCCGGAGGCCCACTGTTCAAAGGTGTGGTTTAAGTTGTAGTGGAAGGCAATTTGGGGCTGCCCCTGCAAGTCCTGATACATTAAACTGTCCCGGGAAGCAAAAGGGTGGTTTTTCGGCAGCGCCACATAGAAATTCTGCTGACACAATTTACGAAAGTGCAGTGTGCGGTCCCGGTTGGTGGTGTCCACCAGGGCCATATCCAGCTGCTCCTGACGCACCATATCCATTAGTCCGTCGGCGGAGCTTTCCGTCAGCTGAAAACGGATCCGGGGGTTGGACCTGGAACAATCGGTGATCTCCTGGGCCACCAGCGTGTCCAATGCGCCGGAGACGATACCCAAACGGATGACCACCGGGGCGCTGACCTTACTTTCGTGAAGGGTTTGAGAAGCGGTGTTCAGCCGCTCCAGTGCGGCGTCCACCTGCTCCCGGTAATAGCGGCCCTCCTCTGTCAGGCGGATATTTCTGCCCACCTTTTCAAAAAGCCGCACACCGCCCAGTTCGTCCTCCAGATTGTGAATGGCGCTGCTTAAAGAAGGCTGGGAAATGCCCAGCCGGGCGGCAGCCAGAGTGTAATGCTCCACCTGAGCCAGCACAGAAAAGTAACGCAAGTAATTGTAGTTCATCTCTTAACTCCTGTTTACGCTAATCTATAGATAGAAGCTATAAATAAAATATCATAACTATATTGGTTTTTGCAAGAACTTTTTGTATAATGCACTGGTAGTTGAAAGATTTGGCAGAGTGTGGTAAATTTTTGGTGAAAAAACCACACAAAGGAGCATGGAATTATGAGTTTTACATACAAGGGGCTGAAGGCCTCTTATAAGCGGCATATCATTACCGAGGAAGAGGTCAACCGGAATATGGAACGGCTGCGTCAGCAGAATCCTCGGATTGCGGTGGTTACCGACCGTCCCACGGAAAACGGCGACGAGATCATTCTGGATTATGCCGGTTTTTGTGGTGAGGAACAATTCCCCGGTGGCACTGCCGAAAACCAGACTTTGGTGCTGGGCAGCGGAATGTTTATCCCCGGCTTTGAGGAGCAGCTGCTGGACAAAGTTCCCGGAGAGGAAGTGACGGTTAAGGTCACATTTCCGGAGCAGTATCATTCGAAAGACCTGGCTGGTAAAGAAGCCCGCTTTGAATGCAAAATAAAAGAAATTCGTGTTAAGACCGAGTACCAGCTGGACGACACCTTCGCAAAAGAGGTGGGTCAGTGTGATACCCTGGCGGAAATGGAAAAGAAGATGCAGGAGAGTCTGCAGGCCTATACCGACCAGCGCGGTGAGATGGAGCTGCAAGACCAGCTTTTAAATGAAGCTGCCAAGACCCTGGAGCTGACCATTTCCGACAAGATGCTGGATGAGTCTGTGGAAGAGCAGCTGAGCAATATGCGGGCGCAACTGGCCCAGCAGGGTCTGACCCTGGAAATGTACTGCCAGTTTATGAATACCACTCTGGAACAGTTAAAGGAAGACACCAGGCCTACTGCCGAGGCGGCGCTGCGTTGCAGAGCAGCCATCGACGAGATCGTGCAGATCGAGGGCTTAGAGCCTGACCAGGAATCCATCACCCAGACGCTGGTTGCCATCTGCCGCCAGAACAACATCACGATGGAACAGCTCAAGGAGCAGTACGACGCGGCTTTGGAGCAAGCCGTCCAAAACAGTGTCCTTACCGGCAAGGTGATGCGTCTTATCCGGGACGCTGCTATTGTCGAGGAAGAATAAACCAGTAATCATTGTGCCTATGCGCACCAAACATTAAGGAGGAAACACACTATGGCAATCGTATTTGACGAAAATGGCAAGTATGTAGACGAGAAGGGCCTGGTAAAGCTGGACCCCACCAAGTTTGCTGACTGGCAGATCGCAGAAGAAGCAGAAAAGACTCTGCCTTCCGTAGACTACTTCCGTCAGAAGCTGGGCCTGCTGGAGGACGAAATCATCCCCTACGGCAAGACCCCCAAGATCGACTTCATCAAGGTTATGAAGCGTCTGGCAGACAAGCCCGACGGCAAGTTTATCGAGGTTACTGCTGTTACCCCTACCCCCTTCGGTGAAGGTAAGTCTACCGTTTCCCTGGGTCTGATCGAAGGCCTGGGCTACATCGGCAAGAATGCCGGCGGCGCTCTGCGTCAGCCCTCCGGCGGCCCCACCATGAATGTTAAGGGTACTGCAGCCGGCGGCGGCAACGCTCTGCTGATGCCTATGACCGAGTTTTCCCTGGGTCTGACCGGCGATATCAACGACATCATGAACGCCCACAACCTGGCTATGGTTGCTCTGACTGCACGTATGCAGCACGAGCGCAACAACACCGACGAGTGGCTGGCAAAGAAGGGCCTGAAGCGTCTGGACATCGACCCCAAGCGCGTGGAGATGGGCTGGATCATCGACTTCTGCGCACAGAGCCTGCGTAACATCATCATCGGTATCGGCGGCCGTCTGGACGGCTTTATGATGGAAAGCAAGTTCGGCATCGCTGTTGGCTCCGAGTTGATGGCTATTTTGGCTGTTGCCAAGGACCTGAAGGATCTGCGTGAGCGTATCGGCAAGATCGTTGTCGCTTACTCCAAGACCGGTGAGCCCGTTACCTGTGAGGATCTGGATGTTGCCGGTGCTATGACCGCTTGGATGCGTAACGCCATTAACCCCACTATGTGCTACTCCGTGGAGCATCAGCCTGTTCTGATCCACGCCGGTCCTTTCGCAAACATCGCTATCGGCCAGTCCTCCGTTATCTCTGACCGTCTGGCTCTGAAGCTGTTTGACTACCATGTCACCGAGTCCGGCTTCGCTGCTGATATTGGCTTTGAGAAGTTCTGGAATGTTAAGACCCGTCTGTCTGGTCTGACCCCCAATGTTTCTGTTCTGGTTGCTACCGTCCGTAGCCTGAAGATGCACGGCGGCGGCCCCAAGGTTACCCCCGGCGCACCCCTGCCCAAGGAGTACAAGGAAGAGAACCTGGAGCTGCTGGAAAAGGGTACTTGCAACCTGTTCCACCACGTCAACACCATCAAGAAGTCCGGCATCAACCCCGTTGTATGTATCAACCGTTTCTACACCGATACCGATGCAGAAATCGCTCTGCTGAAGAAGATGTGTGCTGAAAAGGGTGTTCGTTGCGCAGAATCCAACCACTGGCGTTACGGCGGCGAGGGCGCTGCAGAGCTGGCCCGCGTGGTTGTGGAAGCTTGTGAAGATCCCGTGGAAGTTAAGTTCCTGTACGATCTGGAAATGCCTCTGCGTGAGCGCGTTGAGCGGATCGCCAAGGAAGTTTACGGCGCTGACGGTGTTACCTGGCTGCCTCTGGCTGTTGAGAAGGCACAGCGTTTTGAGTCCGATCCCAAGTACGCTGACTACTGCACCATGATGGTTAAGACCCACTTGTCTTTGTCCGACGATCCCACCAAGAAGGGTGTTCCCACCGGTTGGAAGCTGACTATCCGCGACATTCTGGAGTACGGCGGTGCCAAGTTCCTGTGCCCCATGGCCGGTACTATCTCCATGATGCCCGGTACTGCTGCTGACCCCGCATACCGCCGCGTTGACGTTGATACCGAAACCGGTAAGGTTAGCGGTCTGTTCTAATTCATTATCCTTAAAAGCACAGGCGAGAAATCGCCTGTGCTTTTAGGGGATTTACAGCAAGTTGACAGTTGACAGTTGAAAGTTGACGGTTTTTCAATTGTCAATTATCAATTGTCAATTGTCAAATGAAATTTCGATAAAGGAGAAATTTATTATGGATATGACAATGGAAACCTGCCGCAAGTTTGTGGAAGTTCTGGCATCTGATGCGCCGGCTCCCGGTGGCGGCGGCGCTGCTGCTCTGGTAGGCGCTATCGGCACTGCTTTGGGCAATATGGTTGGCTCTCTGACCGTCGGCAAGAAAAAGTATGCCGATGTGGAAGCGGAAATCATCGAGCTGAAGGCAAAGTGCGATGCGCTGCAGAAGGAACTTTTGGATCAGGTAGAGGCGGACGAGGTTAACTTCCTGCCCCTTGCCAAGGCTTACGGCATTCCCAAGGACGATCCCAACCGGGACGCAGTTATGGAAGAGGCGACCATCATTGCCTGCTCCACCCCTATGAAAATTATGGAGCTGTGCTGTCAGGCCATTGAATACATTGCTGTGTTCGCCGCCAAGGGCAGCCGCCTGGCTGTTTCCGATGCGGGCTGCGGCGCAACCATTTGCAAGGCCGCTTTGCAGGCAGCGAGTTTGAATGTGTTCATCAACACCAAGACCCTGAAAAACCGCGAGGTGGCCGAGGAAATGAACGCCAAGGCACTGGGTATGCTGGACAAGTACGGCGCAATGGCCGACGAGATCTTCAACACCGTTAAGGCCGGTTTCGGCGTATAATTAGGAGGATACAGAAATGGCAAAGCAATTACTGGGTAAAGGAGTAAACGAAGCTTTGGTGGCTGCGCTGCAGGCACGCACTGCTGCTTTGCAGGAAAAGGGCGTCAAGGCAACTTTGGGAATCATCCGTCTGGGTGAGAATCCCTCCGACCTTTCCTATGAGAAGGGCGCAACCAAGCGCGCGGAAGAAGTGGGTGTCGCTGTTAAGAACTACATCCTGCCCGAGACCGCTTCCAAGGAAGATGTGCTGAAGGTCATCGACGAGGTCAATGCTGACGCATCCGTCCACGGCGTTCTGATGTTCCGTCCTCTGCCCAAGCATCTGAAGGCAGACCAGGACGAGATCTGTAACCGTCTGGACCCCAAGAAGGATGTGGACTCTATGACCCATATGTCTAACGCCGGTGTCTTTGAAGGTCAGGATCTGGGCTACGCCCCCTGCACCCCCGCCGCTTGTATGGAAATTCTGGATCACTACGGCATCGACTGCAAGGGCAAAAACGCCGTTGTCATCGGTCGTTCTTTGGTGGTTGGTAAGCCTGCCGCTATGATGCTGATGGCAAAGAACGCCACCGTCACCGTTTGCCACACCCGCAGCGTCAATGTCCCCGAGATCTGCAAGAAGGCAGACATCATTGTCACCGCAGCCGGTGTTCTGGGTAGCCTGACCAAGGAGTTTGTCAGCGAAGGCCAGATTGTCATCGATGTTTCTATGAACTGGAACCCCGAGAAGATCACCTCCAAGGGTAAGGGCGGTATGTCCGGCGACTGCGTCTACGACGAGGTGGAGCCTATTGTTGGCGCGATTACCCCTGTTCCCGGCGGTGTTGGCGCTGTTACCACCACTGTGCTGATGAAGCATGTGGTCGAAGCTGCTGAAAAGATCTAAAAGAATACACCTCTTACATAACTGGCGAATTTGCGGAAAACCGCAGGGGAGTGTAAGAGAGATAAGCCGATCGCCTGGGCAGTCCGAATATACCCTCGGACTGCCCATTTTTGATGTGAGGTGCAATTATGAAAAAATTGAATCAGTTAGAAGAAAGCAAATTTTTAAAGCTGTTTTTTGCCTTTATTACTGTTGCGTTTTTGATCGCTGCGGTATGTATGCCCGACAGAAACAATATGTTTGCCGGTCTGTGGGAGATTATGAAGAATCCCACCAAGCTGTCTACCAATTACTTCAGCGTGGGAGGCTTTGCCGGTACATTTTTGAACATGGGACTGGTGTGCCTTGCTATGACAGTGCTGTTTTATGCCACCAAGGCAACTGCCAACAATGTGTCTACTCTGGGTTTTTTGCTGACTCTGGGCTTCTGCAGCTGGGGCATCAATCCTTTAAATATGTGGTTCCCCATTCTGGGCGTGGTGGTTGGCAACTTGCTCAAAAAGGAAAAGCCTTTGGCAAATGTCAATGCTATGCTGTTTTCTACAGGGGTTGCGCCCATTGTTTCTGAAATGCTGGTGCGCTATCCCAATGCCGAAGTGGTCGGTTTTAGCTGGGGTGGTTTTGCTCTGGCAGTGATCGTGGGCATTGCAGCCGGCATTCTGATTCCTGCAGGACTGCCCCATTCTCCCAATGTTCACAAGGGCATGAATCTGTACTCTGCCGGTCTGCCGGTGGGAATGACGGCATTTCTTTTTAATGGTATTTTTTATAAAGCCATGGGCGTTGCTGTTCCCAATGCTGTGGGTGATTTGACCGTAGCTTCTGCCGGGGCAATCAATATCTTCTGCGGCGCGCTGTTTGGCCTTTGTGTGGTGCTGGCGCTACTGCTTGGCTGCACCCCCAAGGACTACTGGAATCTGCTGAAAAGCCACAGCCAGGTGGCAAATGTATCCGGTACCATGGGAACATCCGTTTGGCTGATGAACTTTGGTATTTACGGACTGATGATCCTGGCTTACTACAATCTGATCGGCGCGAATTTCAATGCGGTTACTTTGGGCCTGGTATTTTGCATGGTTTCCTGCTGCAATTCCGGCAGCCGTCCTTCCAATGTGTGGCCTATTATGCTGGGCTATGTGGTGGCGGCCTTTGGCTTTGGTTGGCTTGCCAAGCTCGCCGGCGGCGAATTTACCCTGCAGATTAATGCCGCGGCCATTGCGGTAGGCTTGTGCTTTGCATCCGGATTATCACCCATCGTGGACAAGTACGGTTGGCACTATGGTGTCCTGGCAGCGGTGATCCACTATGCAGTGGTAACCCTGATTCCTGCGCTTCACGGCGGTTTTTGCCTGTATAACGGCGGCTATACCGGCGTATTTGTGTGCATCATTTTGGTTCCGGTGCTGGAAAAATTCTGTAAGACCAAGGAAGAACGACTTCTGGCTAAAGCAAAAAAATAAACAAAAACTGCCGGTGGTAAGCGTCGTACACTTAAGGATAGTAAAAAGGAAGCGCGAAAATTTCGCGCTTCCTTGAATTTTATCTCATACCGTAGCAAGCAGGGAAAATGCACATCACATTTTCTAATCTTTAGGAGAACCTAAAACCCTTATGCTTGCGCATATCTGATGGCAGCCTGAGCGGCAATTAGCTGTGCGATGGGAATAAATCCTAAGACTATCCTTAAGCGTATAACTCGTACACCGGCAGTTTTTTATTTCATAAACTTATCAATTGCTTCGCACAGGTCTTCAATAGCATGTTCATCACCGGCGGCAACGGCGTCCACCATACAGTGACGCATGTGGTCTTTCAATATCACTTTACCGGTATTGTCCAAAGCGCTGCGAACAGCTGCCAATTGAATAAGCACCTCGGAGCAGTCGTAACCTTCCTCCACCATCCGCTTGACCTTTTCCAGATGGCCAATGGCCCGGGCAAGGCGGTTAATGACGGCTTTTTGATTTTCGTGGACATGGCCGTGGTCATGGGCAATGCCATGGGCGTGCATATAGGCGTGGTCATGTTCGTGATGATGGTCGGCCATAGTGTGCCCCCTTTTTCTTTATTTTGTTTATCATAACCTATTTCCTGCAAACATGCAAGCCCTACGGGGGGATGCATTGACTGTTTTTCTCCTTTCTGTTATAATGAACAATTGAAATGATGCTTCCCAGGAGGAATACACCATGCGTATGCGAAGAATGAAAAACCTTGAACCCAGAATGGAAAAGTGCACTGCCTACCGGATTGCCCAGCCGGCGCAACTGCAAGGTGAGTGGCGCAGTTTAAAACCGGATGCTGTCGCCCTTTGGGTGGAGGTCGGTTGCGGCAAGGGTAAATTTACCGCGGAGACTGCCCAGGCAAATCCGAATGTGTTGCTCATTGCTGTGGAGCGCTGCCGGGAGGCTATGGTGGTGGCAATGGAAAAAGCCCAAAGCATGGGTCTTACCAACGTGTTTTTTATTGATATGGATGTTGCCAACATGGAAGAAATCTTTGCCCCGGAGGAAATTGACCGCTTATTTATCAACTTCCCGGACCCCTGGCCCCGGAAGAAAAACGCCAAGCGCCGGCTGACCCACCGCGGCTTTTTGGATAAGTACTGCCGGGTGGTGCGTACCGGCGGCGAGTTCCATTTCAAAACAGACAACGCGCCTTTGTTTGAGTTTAGTGTGGAAGAATTTGCCGCCTGCGGCCTGGAGGTGAAGAACCTCACCCGGAATCTTCACCAGAACGGCATTGTGGGCATTATGACCGGTTACGAAGAAAAATTCCACGCATTGGGTACGCCTATCAACCGCTGTGAGGTGGTATGCAAGCCTTTTGTATTGCCTCCGGAGGAGAAGAAAAAGGCGGAGGGAACGGAATGAATGAGGTAATTCGGCAACTGCACGAAAGAAAATCCGTGCGCGTCTATTTGGACAAACCTATTGAAGAGGCGGAAAAGAAGGCTATTTTGCAGGCGGCGTTGCAAGCGCCCACTGCCGGCAATATGGCGCTGTATACGATTCTGGACATCACTGACCCTGCCGTCAAGCAGGCACTGTCCAAAAGCTGTGACAATCAGCCCTTTATTGCAACAGCACCGCTGGTTCTGATTTTCTGCGCAGATTTTCGTCGGTGGTATGATGTGTTCTGCAATTTTGTGGAGGATGTGCGAAAGCCGGATATGGGCGATTTGTTTCTGGGACAGGCTGATGCTTTGATTGCCGCACAAAATGCAGTTGTTGCCGCCCATAGCTTGGGGATCGGCAGCTGTTATATTGGAGATATTACAGAAAATTTTGAATATCACCGGGAGCTTTTGAATCTGCCCCAATATGTGGTACCTGCAGCGATGCTCTGCTTTGGGTATCCTACCCAGCAGCAATGCAAGCGGGAAAAGCCGCTCCGGTTTTCTTTAGAGGATATGGTCCACGAAAACGGCTACAAGGCAGAAAAATCGGCAAAAATGGCCCATATGCTGGCTGCCCAACGGGGCGAGACACCGGCAGAACTGGCAGATTGGGTAAAGCGTTTTTGCGCCCGGAAGCATAACAGCGACTTTAGCCGGGAGATGAGCCGTTCCTGCAACGAGATGGTGCGTTTTTGGCTTGAGGATAAGGAGTAAATCTATGAATCATTACCACGCAGGCAGCTGCGATGTGGTCGTGGTGGGTGCCGGACACGCCGGTATCGAAGCGGCGTTGGCTGCAGCACGACTGGGCCTGCACACGATTTTATTCACACTGAATATGGATGCGGTGGGCAATATGCCCTGCAACCCTGCTATTGGCGGTACCGGCAAAGGGCATCTGGTCCGGGAACTGGACGCTTTGGGCGGGGAAATGGGTGTCGCTACGGACAAAGCCTGCATTCAGTACCGGATGCTCAACCGAGGTAAAGGCCCTGCTGTCCATTCTCTGCGGGCGCAAGCGGACCGGCGGAAATATCAGTCGGTTATGAAGCATACGTCGGAGTTGCAGGAAAATCTGGAGCTGAAGCAGGGCCAGATCACCGCAGTTTTGACACAAGAGGGCGCGGTTACCGGTGTGCGTACCTTGCTGGGGGCGGAGTATGATGCCAAGGCGGTGATTATTGCCACCGGAACTTTTTTGGACAGCACCATCGTCATTGGCGAGTCGGTGCAGCCTTCCGGACCGGACGGGATGCATGCTGCGATTGGTTTGGTAGAAAATCTGCGTAGTCTGGGCTTGCATCTGCGTCGGTTCAAGACCGGAACACCCCCCCGGGTCAACCGCCGTTCCATCGATTTTTCCCGGCTGGAAGTGCAGCCGGGTGACGAGATTCCCGAGCCATTTTCTTTCCGCACACAGCACGAATTGGAAAACCGGGCGGTTTGCTATCTGACCTATACCAACGAGGAGACCCACCGGATTATCCGGGAAAATCTTCACCGCAGTCCTATGTACGATGGAACGATTTCCGGTGTAGGCCCCCGGTACTGCCCCAGTATCGAAACCAAGATTGTCCGGTTTGCGGACAAGCAGCGGCATCAGTTGTTTATTGAGCCCTGCGGTATGGACACGGAAGAAATGTATATCCAAGGCTTTTCTTCCAGCCTGCCGGAGGATGTGCAGATGCAGATGCTGCGTACCATTCCAGGTCTGGAAAATGCGGAAATGATGCGCCCGGCCTATGCCATTGAGTATGAGTGTATTGACCCCACACAGTTGTTGCCTACCTTGGAGACGAAATGTGTTTCCGGTCTTTACGGTGCAGGCCAGTTTAACGGTAGCTCCGGCTATGAAGAAGCGGCGGTGCAGGGCTTGGTGGCAGGTATCAATGCGGCGCTGAAGATTCAAGGCAAAGAACCTATGATCCTTACCCGGGATACCAGCTATATAGGTACGCTTATTGACGACTTGGTGACAAAAGGGACGGAAGAACCTTACCGGATTATGACCAGCCGCAGCGAGTACCGGCTGCTGCACCGGCAGGATAATGCAGATCAGCGGCTGACTGCCATCGGTGCGCAGGTGGGTCTTGTTCCACCGGAACGGCTGAAGGCGGTGGAAGAAAAGTATGAGGCCGTCCGTCGGGAAATCGTCCGGCTGGAAAGTAGCGGCGTTCCCGGCAGCGATGCCCTGAACGAAATGCTGGCAAAGCGGGAATCTGCCCCGGTTGCAAATTCTGCCCGTCTGGCAGACTTACTGCGCAGACCTCAGGTGACTTACGAGGATTTAGCGCCCTTTGATCCCGACAGACCGGCGCTTCCCATGGCAGTTACACAAGAGGTGGAAATTCAAGTAAAATACGCGGGCTATCTTGCCCGGCAGGAAAAGCAGATCGAAACTTTCCGCAAGGAAGAACAGACCTTGCTCCCAGCAGATCTGGACTATACCGCCGTTGCCGGTCTGCGGATGGAGGCCAGGGAAAAGCTGATGGAAATTCGTCCTGTATCCATTGGACAGGCAGGCAGAATTTCCGGTGTCAGCCCGGCCGATATTGCCGTTTTGCTCATCTGGCTGAAACAACAATAACAAAAATCGCCACCGACGCATAGAATAGTCGGAGGCGATTTTTTATGATTGTGGATACATCTGCACCCATTACCGCAGCCAGCTGCGACCAAATGATACTGGACATTGTAAAAACATACCCCTTTTGCCGAACGGAGCTGCTGACCGGCACAGCCTTCCAGCGTCCGGTGCGTACCCTTGTCATTGGCAGGGGAGAAAGAAAGGTTATTTATTCTGCCGCCCACCATGCAAACGAGTGGATTACTGCTTTGGTGCTGTTAAAGTTCGCAGAGCAGCTGGCAGAAGCAATCCAGTCCGGTGGAGAAATCTTCGGCATCAACGCCCAATCCGTTGCCGACAGTGCAACTATTTATATGGTGCCACTGGTGAACCCGGATGGGGTGGATCTGGTGGTGGGCGCGATAAAGCCGGGGGAGATTCAGTATAATCTTGCCCGGAATCTGGCGGACAGCTATCCGGCCATCCCCTTTCCCGATGGGTGGAAGGCCAATTTGCTGGGCGTGGACTTGAATTTGCAATATCCTGCCGGATGGTTACAGGCCCGGGAGATCAAGTTCACCCAGGGTTACACACGACCCGGTCCCCGGGATTATGTGGGCAGAGCACCGCTGGATCAGATGGAAAGCCGCGCTTTGGCAGGCTATACGGAGTTTATTGACCCGGATTTGGTGCTGGCGTATCATTCGCAAGGTAATGAGATATATTGGCAGTTTCAGGACTATGAAGTGCCGGGGGCGGAAGAATTGGGGCAGGCTTTTGCAAGCGTCAGCGGCTATACTCTGGCGGAAGCACCCTATAATTCCAGCTTTGCGGGGTATAAGGACTGGTTTATTCAGCGCTTTCGCAAACCCGGCTACACCATCGAGGTGGGGCAGGGCGTTAATCCCTTACCCCTTTCCCAGTTTGATGAAATTTACCGGGACAACTTGGGGATACTGGTGACGGCAGCGTTGGGCAAAGATTTGAACGTTTCGTAAAATTGTCACCATTCGGTTGCAGATTCTCAAAAATAGGGCTATAATATAAATAAAGGGGTGATCACCAATGAAAAAACTGTTTTTCGTAATGAATCCTGCTGCCGGTATGCGCAAAGCCAACAAAGTGCTCCCGGAAATTCTGGCAGTATTTAACCGGGCGGAGTATGAAGTGATCACCTATATTACTGCCGCCCAAGGGGATGCCCGAAGGGCGGTCTGCCAACGGGCAAAGGATATGGAGTTAATTGTTTGCTGCGGCGGTGACGGCACATTTAATGAAAGTGTTGCCGGCCTTTTGGAAAGTGGCGCAGATGTATCCCTGGGATATATTCCTGCGGGCTCTACCAATGACTTTGCCAGCAGCCTGGGTTTGCCTACAGATCCGGTGACGGCGGCAAAACAAATTGTCCGGGGAAGCTGCCAAACTTATGATGTGGGTTGCTTTGGGGGCAGATATTTTACCTATGTGGCGTCCTTTGGCGCGTTCACAAAGGCAAGCTATACCACACCCCAAAACTTGAAAAACGCCTTGGGGCATACGGCGTATTTGTTGGAAGGCATTCAGGAAATTTCCCAGCTGCGCCCGGTAAAGATACGCATGGAAACGGAGTCCGGCATCATTGTGGACAATGTTCTGTTTGGCGCGGTCTGTAATTCCACCAGTGTGGCGGGCATTCTTACATTAGACCCAAGGCAAGTGGATATGCGCGACGGCTTATTTGAGATTTTGCTTGTCCGCGCACCAAAGACCTTGGGAGAAATCAAAGAGTGCATTCAGGCGGTGCAGCAGCAAAAGTATAACTGCAAAATGATTACATTTTGCAGCGCGAAAAAAGTGACGGTGGAAATGGAAGACCCCGTGCCTTGGACCTTGGATGGAGAATGGGAGAACGCCCACATAGCCGTAGAAATAGAAAATATCCACCATGCCATCCGGCTGGTGAAATAGGAGATAGTATGATTAACACCACCCTTTGTTATATCACCCGGGGCAGTCAGGTGCTGATGCTCCATCGGGTAAAGAAAGAAAAGGATATCAACAAGGATAAATGGATTGGCATCGGCGGTAAATTTGAAGGGGAGGAATCCCCGGAGGAATGCCTTTTGCGGGAAGCCAGGGAAGAAACGGGCTTGACCTTGACCTCCTGGAAATGCCGGGGTGTCGTTACCTTTTTAAACGATTGCTGTGAAGGCGAGTTTATGTATTTGTTTACTGCTGATGGCTTTGAAGGTCAGCTGAAGGATTGCGATGAAGGGGAGCTTCAGTGGGTCGAACGGGACTTTTTGGATAAGCTGCCCCAATGGGAGGGAGATAAGATCTTTCTGGAACTTTTGTGGCAGGATACGCCTTTCTTTTTGCTGACGCTGCGCTACCACGGCGATCAGCTGACAGAAGCCATTTTGGACGGCAAGAAAATTCGATAAAAGCATGAAAAAAACACCACCCAACGGGTGGTGTTTTTTTGTTTGACTTTTATTCAGCTTCAGCACGCATCTGCGCGAAACACTCGCTGCAGTATACGGGACGGTCGGACTTGGGCTCGAAGGGAACCTTTGCCTCGCCACCGCAGCGTGCGCAGGTAGCGGTGAAGAACTCACGGGGGCCACGGGCGCTGTTCTTGCGAGCGTCACGGCAGGGCTTGCAGCGCTGGGGCTCATTCTGGAAGCCACGCTCTGCGTAGAATTCCTGCTCACCAGCGGTGAAAACGAATTCGTTGCCGCACTCTTTGCAAACTAAAGTCTTGTCTTCGTACATTGTGTTTACCTCTTTTCGGTTTAATGCCCCGTGAAAACCCATCGAATTGACTGGAAATAACGCAGGGTCAAATATTCAGGTGAAAAGCCACCTTGGGTTGAATTATACATAAATTGGTTGAAATTGTCAATACTTTATGAAAAAATCATTCAAATTTTTAAAGATTTGTGCAATTTTATCAAATTTTAAATTGTGCTTGCCCGTCATAATCCAATTTCAGATGCTCGTAAGCCAAAGCAGTGACACAGCGACCCCGGGGTGTCCGGGTCAAAAAGCCCAGCTGCATCAGGTAAGGCTCATACACGTCTTCCAAGGTAATGGCCTCTTCGCCGATGGTGGCGGCCAGGGTTTCCAAACCAACCGGACCGCCACCGTAATTTTGGATAATGGCGGTGAGCATGCGCCGGTCAATGGTGTCCAGGCCCAACTGATCCACTTCCAGACGGGAAAGGGCCAGGTCTGCGGCCTCCTTGGTAATTACACCGTCGCCCATGATTTGGGCAAAGTCCCGAACACGGCGCAAAAAGCGGTTGGCAATTCGGGGTGTACCCCGGCTGCGGGAGGCAATTTCCATAGCACCCCGGGGGTCAATGTCCATGCCCAAGATGGTGGCAGACCGGGTAACAATCCGGGCAAGCTCTTCCGGCGTATACAGCTCCAGCCGCAGACTGACGCCAAACCGGTCCCGCAAAGGCGCGGACAGTTGGCCTGCCCGGGTGGTAGCGCCTACCAGTGTAAACTTGGGCAAATCCAAGCGAATAGAGTTAGCGCTGGGACCTTTGCCAACAATAATGTCAATGGCAAAATCTTCCATAGCCGGATAGAGAATTTCCTCTACGACCCGGTTTAGCCGGTGGATTTCGTCTATAAACAAAATATCCCCGGGGTTCAGGTTTGTCAGCAGGGCGGCCAGATCGCCGGGTTTTTCAATGGCCGGGCCGGAGGTGATCCGGATGTTGACACCCATTTCATTGGCGATCACGCCGGCTAGCGTGGTTTTTCCCAAGCCGGGAGGACCGTAAAGCAAGGTGTGATCCAGGGGCTCGTTGCGCAGCCGGGCGGCCTCAATGTAGATGGAAAGGTTGCTTTTTGCCTTTTCCTGACCGGTATAGTCGGAAAGCAGCTTGGGACGCAGACCGATCTCCCCGGCATCTTGTGGCGCAAAGGTGGGAGAAATAATAGGCGCAGTCAAATCTTCAGAGAACTCCAGACTCATAGCGATTATCCTTTCATTACCATTGCCCGGAGGGCAAAGCGGATCAGTTCTTCAGTGGATGCGGTGGGGTCAGCGCCCTTCAGGGCAGTGGCGATCTCCGCGGGAGAATAGCCCAGTTCTTGCAATGCGGCGGTAGCCATGGCGGCATTGTCGTTTTGGATAGTCGGCGCGGCAACTATACCGGAGGAGAAATCCAGTTCCAGATTGCCTCCGCCCATTTTGTCCTTCAGTTCCAGAATAATTCGCTGGGCAAGCTTTTTGCCCACGCCTTGCGCGGCGGTAAGCAACTTTTCGTCCCCGGTCATAACAGCCAGGGTAAAATTTTGCGGACCTGCGGAAAGAATGGCAAGGGCTGCTTTTGGACCCACACCGTTGACAGATGTCAGCAGGGTAAAGTGGTGCTGCTCCTCCCGGCTGGCAAAGCCATAAAGGTCAAAGGCATCCTCCCGGATGGTCTCGGTAATATACAGTTTTGCCGGCTGATTGACTTTCAGCTGACCTGCGGTATAGGCGGTGATGCGGCAGCCGTAGCCAACGCCACCGCAATCAATCACTGCAAGACCGGGCTCCAATACAGTCACCGGACCGGAAACATAATAAAGCATTGTAAAAACCTACCTTTGCTGAAATTGGGCTAAAAGAGAAGTGCTGGATCTTGCGTGGCACAGGGCGATGGCAATGGCATCGGCGGCGTCGTCCGGCTTGGGAAGCTTGTCCAGATGTAAAAGCCGTTTGGTCATATCCTGCACCTGATGCTTGGTGGCGTTACCGTAGCCTACCACCGCCTGTTTGACCTGCATGGGTTTATAGGAAAATACCTGCAGACCTGACTGCCGGATGGCCAGCAAAATCACACCGCGGCTTTGGGCAACGCCAATACCGGTGGTGACATTTTGTCCAAAGAAAAGCTCTTCAATGGCAACGGCGTCGGGCTTTGTGGCATCCAAAAGCCGGTGCATATCTTCGTAGATCATTTCCAGCCGGGCGGAAAAGTCCGCGCCTGCCGGGGTGGTGATAGCGCCGCATTTTAAAAGATGAGTGCTACCCCGCTCTGCCTGAATCAGACCAAAGCCGGTAATGCCGTAGCCTGGGTCGATACCCAGAATTTTCATATGAATGACCTCCCATGATGGGAATTTCTCCTTTTATAATAGCACATTTGTTTTGCTTTTCCTACTATTATTTTTTAAAAGGGATTTTCATACATGATTTACAAGGTTTTGGAAATACTTTTGGTAAGGCGGTGATAAAGTGGAGATTTTTTCTTGTAAGACCAAGATCGTTTCCGGGGCGGGAAGCGTATCTTTTTTAGAAAGTTTAAAAAGCAAGCAGCTGCTGCTTGTGACAGACCCGTTTTTTCTGGAAAACGGAATGGCGCAGAAGGTCATACAGCTTTCCAAGGCGGAAAGGCATGAAATCTTTTCCAGGATCGTGCCGGATCCTACGGTGGAACTGGCGGCGGAAGGCACAGCGATTGCCCGGCAGTTACAACCGGATGTAATTGTGGCGCTAGGGGGCGGCAGCACCATGGACTGCGCCAAAGCAATGGCTTTTTTTTCCGGGTGTGAAGCCAGGTTTGTGGCGATTCCTACTACTTCCGGCTCCGGCTCGGAGGTGACAGATTTTGCTGTTTTGACCCACGCAGAGACAAAACATCCGTTGGTAGACAAGCGCATCTGCCCGGACGTTGCCATTTTGGACAGTGATTTATTAACACAACTGCCGAGAAAGTTAATTGCGGACACAGGCTTTGATGTGCTTTCCCATGCGCTGGAGGGATATGTGGCAAAAAACAGCAATTTCTTTACAGACGCGCTGGCAAAGGAGGCTTTTTCTACGGCTCTGGCGCTGTTGCCGGCAAGCTATGCCGGACGAACGGAAGTCCGGGGGCGCATGCACAATGCCTCCACCATGGCGGGTCTTGCCTTTAGTCAAAGCGGTTTGGGTATGTGTCATGCCATTGCCCATGCTTTAGGCGGCGCATTTCATGTGCCACACGGGCGGCTCAATGCTATTTTACTGCCGGCGGTAATTGACTGCAATGCCAATGTATGCGCTGCAAAATATGCCTGCCTTGCCCGGGGGGCAGGTTTGCCCGGTGCAGCAGATACGGTGGCAGTGCGGAATTTGAAAAATGCTCTCATTCGTTTGCGCAAGGAAATGAATATGCCGGCCACCTTGAAAGAGGTAGGCATTGATCCCCGACAGGTCTGGCACAACGCAGCAAAATTGGTGCAGGAAATTTTGCAAGACCCATGCTGCAAAACAAATCCCATGCCGGTGGAGGATTTTGTGGTACGCAGAGTGCTGGAAGAGGTAACCGGGCGTGTCTGACGTGTTGCTTTCCGTAGGCTTGGACGTGGGTACGACTACCACACAGCTGATTTTGTCCCGGCTGACGGTGCAGAATTTGGCAGGCAGCTTTGCGGTACCGGAATTGGAAATTACGAACCGGGAGATTATCTATCGCAGCGCCGTGCATTTTACCCCCCTTTTGGACGAAAGCCATGTGGACGGACAAGCTATTGGTAAGCTGGTGGAAAGGGAATATGAAAAGGCCGGCATTTCCCGGCAGTCGGTGGACACCGGGGCAATCATCATCACCGGGGAGACCTCCCGGAAAGAAAATGCAGCCGCGGTATTGGATGCCCTTGCGGGCTTTGCCGGGGATTTTGTGGCGGCAACCGCCGGACCGGATCTGGAAAGCGTTTTAGCGGCAAAGGGCGCTGGAGCAGTAGCGTATTCCATGGAAACCGGAAAGCGGGTTTTGCATATGGACATTGGTGGCGGCACCAGCAATCTGGCGCTGATTGAAAATGGAAAAATTTTGCAAACCGGCTGTTTTAATGTAGGTGGACGGCTTATCAAGTTTAATTCCGACGGAAGGGTCTGTTATGTATCTGCGGTGGTGCAGGAACTGACAGATATTTCTGCAGGACAAGTTCCCACAGAGCAGCAAATCCGGACACTGGCAGAAAATTTAGCCGCAGTATTGGAAATGGCGGCGGGTTTGCGGGTAAGAACCCAGCTGTTTGATAAGCTACAAACCCGGGAGGCAGGTCGGTCTTGGCAGATACCGGAGCAGCCTCTGGTAATATCCTTTTCCGGTGGTGTGGCAGATTGCATCGAAACTGGTCGGGAAAGCACCGCTTATGGCGACATTGGCGGCGCGCTGGGCAAAGCAATCCTTCAAAGTATGCTGTGCAAAAATCAGTATATTTTGGGAAAAGAAACCATTCGCGCTACAGTTATTGGTGCAGGCAGCCACAGCGCCCGGCTTTCCGGCAGTACGGTGTTTTTCCGGGATGTGCACTTGCCACTAAAAAACGTGCCTGTGGCGACCTTTTCCCGGCAGGAGCAGGACGACCCGGCGCTGGGGGACTTGATTTTTCGGCGCATACAGCAAGCAGACAGCCATCAGGTTATGCTGGCCATGCCCGGCTATCCTGACGCGGATTATGAAAAAATCAGCGATTTGGCAGACAAAATTCTGCAGGGTACGGATGGAAAACCGGTGTTTGTCTGTTTGGAAGCGGATATGGCAAAGGCCTTGGGGCAGCGGCTGTGCCTGCAATCAAAGGATAGTCAACCCTGCCTTTGCATTGATCGGTTGCGTCTTGCTCCGGAAAGCTATCTGGATGTGGGAAATCCGGTAGGACCGGCGCTGCCGGTGGTAATCAAAACATTGGTACTGGAAACTTCGGCAAAATAAGGCGGAGGTCATTATGAAGTTAAAAACAACATTATTGGGAAAGACATATGAGTTTAAGGATATCAAGCAGGTTTTGGCCAAGGCAAACGAGGAAAAAACCGGCGACAGCCTGGCAGGTCTGGGGGCGGAAAGCGCCCAGGAGCGGGTGGCAGCAAAGGTGGTACTCTCGGCGGTAACGCTCCACACGCTGCGGGAAAATCCTGCTGTACCTTACGAAGAGGACGAGGTCACCCGGATTATTCAGGACGACGTAAACGAAGCGGTCTATCAAAAAATCCAAAACTGGACAGTTGCCGAGCTGCGGGAGTGGATTCTGGATGAAAAGACCACCGGCGGAGATATTCGCCGTATCAGCCGGGGATTGACGGCGGAAATGGTGGCGGCAGTTGCCAAGCTGATGAGCAGTCTGGATCTGATTTATGCCGCCAATAAAATTACCGTAACCGCCCACTGCAATACCACCATCGGTCTGCCGGGAACGCTGTCCTGCCGTCTGCAGCCGAACCACACCACCGACGACCCGGATGGCATTACCGCTTCGGTTTTAGAGGGGTTAAGCTTTGGCGCAGGAGATGCGGTGATTGGCTTAAACCCGGTAACAGACAGTCCGGAGCAGGTGGGAAAGGTGCTGCGGCGCTTTCAGGAAATCAAGGAGCATTGGCAGATTCCTACGCAAATTTGTGTGCTTGCCCATGTAACCGCTCAAATGAAGGCGGTAAAGGATGGCGCGCCTTGCGATCTGATTTTTCAGTCTATCGCCGGCAGCCAAAAGGGCAACGAAGCTTTTGGTTTTTCCGGACAGACGATTCAGGACGCCAAAGATTTACTTCTCCACCAAGGCACGGCGGAAGGACCGAATGTGCTTTACTTTGAAACGGGACAGGGGTCAGAGCTTTCTTCCAACGCCCATTATGATACCGATCAGGTGACCATGGAGGCCCGGTGTTATGGCTTTGCCAAGCGGTTTTCTCCTTTTTTGGTCAACACGGTGGTGGGTTTTATTGGTCCGGAGTATTTGTACGATGCCCGACAGGTGACCCGGGCAGGGTTGGAAGACCACTTTATGGGTAAACTCACCGGTGTTTCTATGGGCTGTGACTGCTGTTACACAAACCACATGAAGGCGGACCAAAACGACATTGAAAACTTGGCGGCGCTTCTGACCATGGCTGGATGCAATTACTTTATGGGCATTCCCCATGGCGACGATATTATGCTCAACTACCAGACCACCGGCTTCCGGGAAACGGCGGCGCTGCGGGAACTGACGGGGAAAACGGCAATCCCCGAATTCCAGAAGTGGCTGGAAAAAATGGGCTTTGTGGAAAACGGCAGGCTGACCCGGAAAGCCGGCGATGGCTCTTGCCTGCTTTTTTAAGGGGGTGCTGAAATGAACAAACAAGAACTGACAGTCTTGGTTGCAGAAATTTTGCAGGGTATGGGGCGTGGTGAGCCGACGGTCAAGGGCAGCGATTACAAGCCTGCAAACCCCGGACCGGAGGCGCGGCAGACCTATTACAGTGACGGAGATTTTGTGGAGGATGTTTCCCGGCTGGATTTGCGGAAGCTTTACCTTGTAGACAAGGCGGCTGACCCGGAGAAATACCGCCGGTTAAAAGAAAAAACCCCTGCCCGACTGGGCAGTGGGCGGGCAGGCCCCCGGTATAAAACCCTCACTATGCTGCGGTTTCGGGCAGATCATGCAGCAGCTCAGGACGCGGTGTTTTCCCAGGTGCCGGAGGACTATGCCCAAAAGCATAATCTGGCAGCGGTGCAGACCCGGTGTAAGGACAAGGATGAATATTTGACCCGTCCGGATCTGGGGCGCTGCTTTGATGCGGAAAATCAGGCAAAAATTCGCGGGGCAGTTACCGGTACGCCCCGGGTGCAAATCGTGGTAGGCGACGGACTTTCCTCTGCGGCGATTCTTGCCAATGCCGCCGACTGTATGGCGGCGATCCGGGACGGACTCAAGCTAAAAGGTATTGAAACCGGTAACGGTATTTTTGTGCGCTATTGCCGGGTGGGCGCCGGTGATGCAGTGGGGGATGTCACCGGCTGCGAGGTGGTGTGCGTGTTGGTAGGGGAGCGTCCAGGTCTGGTAACTGACAAAAGTATGTCCGCCTATATCACTTATCACCCCCATACCGGAGTGTCCGAATCGGCCCGCACCGTGGTGTCCAATATCCACGCCCAAGGCACGCCGGCGGCAGAGGCCGGGGCGTTTATTGCAGATTTAATTGAAACGATATTGAAAAAGAAGGTATCCGGCGTGGGTCTGCATTTGGAGGAAAGCGTATGATTCCGGTAAAGGTTTTGGCTGTAAAGTACCTTACCAATGCCTCCCCGGCACTGCTGGCGGGACTGGGTGTGCCAAAAGGCTACCCGGCGCTGGCTATGCTCACTACTGATTCGGATGATGCCACCTATATTGCATTGGATGAGGCAACCAAGGCGGCAGAAGTAAAGGTCTGCTACGGACGCAGCTTTTATGCCGGAGCAGGCAACGCCAGTACCCCCTATGCCGGCGAGGTTATCGGTGTTCTGGCGGGGGTAACGCCGGGGGCGGTACGCAGTGGTATGGAAGCGGCGCTGGCTGCGTTAAACCACATTGGATTTGAAAGTGTGGGCGATGTGCCGTACCTTGCCTATACCGTCAGCCGCAGCGGTGCCTTTCTTGCCGGGGAGGCGGGCGTGGAGGAGGGAACACCCCTTGCCTATTTGATTGCGCCGCCTCTGGAAAGTGTGTATGCCATGGATGCGGCGTTAAAGGCGGCAGACACAAAGTTATGTAAACTATATGCCCCGCCCAGCGAGACCAATTTCGGGGGCGGACTCTTAAGCGGAACACAGTCTGCCTGTCAGGCGGCCTGCGCGGCATTTGCCGCGGCGGTGGCAGAAGTAGCGGGCAGACCAAAAGGAGTGTAACATGGAACTGGATAAGGATTTACAGGCGCGGCAGGAGGCGCGAGATCTGGCAAAAAAATCTGCCGCAGCCCAACAGATACTTTCCCGAATGGAGCAGCATCAGCTGGACAGGATTGTTCACGCTATGTCCAAAGCTTTTTGCGCCAGTGCGGTGGAACTGGCAGAACTGGCAGTGGCGGAAACCGGCTTTGGCAATGCCAACGATAAGATTACCAAAAATGAATTTGCGTCCAAGACCCTTTGGGATGCAATCAAAAATATGAAAACGGTGGGTGTATTAAAAGAATCCCCGGAGGAAAAACTATGGCAGATCGGTGTGCCAATGGGGGTTATTGCTGCCATTGTACCCAGTACGAACCCTACGTCCACTGTTTGCTACAAAGCGATGATCGCTTTAAAAGCCGGGTGCAGCATTGTGTTTTCACCCCATCCCAAAGCCTTAAATTGCACCTTGCGGGCGGTGGACATTGTTGCCAGAGCCGCGGAAGCGGCAGGCGCGCCGGCAGGCAGTGTTAGCAGCTTGACAGTGCCCAGTCTGGACGGTTGCCGGGAACTGATGGCTGCGCCGGAGACCAACTTGATTCTTGCCACCGGCGGTCCGGCAATGGTCAAGGCGGCCTATTCCTGTGGCAAGCCCGCCATCGGGGTAGGCGCAGGCAACGGTCCGGCATATATCCACCACAGCGCGGATGTAGAAAAGGCGCTGGATTGTATTTTGCAATCCAAAACGTTTGATTACGGAACAGTTTGCGCCTCGGAGCAAAGTATTATTGTGGAAAAAACTATGGAGCAAAAGGTTATTTCTGCGGCAAAGCCCAAGGGGTTTTATTTTATGGATACCCAGCAGGCCAATGCTTTGGCAAAGCGGCTGTTTAAGCCAAACGGCGCGTTAAGTCCGGATGTGGTGGGGAAATCAGCGGCGGTTTTGGCAGAGCTTGCAGGCTTTGCTGTGCCACGGGACACGAAAATTCTGGTTGCCCGGGAGCAGGAGGCAGGCCCTACCCGCCCTTACTCCATGGAAAAGCTTTGTCCGGTGCTGGCTTTTTTCGTAATGGACAGCGAGGACGCGGTGCTTGACAAGGTGGTGCAGGTGTTACAGCATGAGGGAAGCGGCCATACCTTTGCAATCCACGCAACAGAGGAGACCGTAGTGCGTAAATTTGCTTTGCGGGTTCCCGTTTCCCGGTTTTTGGTCAATACTCCGGCGGCGTTGGGAGGCATTGGCGCTACCACATCGCTGTTTCCGGCTTTGACCCTGGGCTGCGGCGCAGTGGGCGGCAGCTCTTCGTCCAACAATATTTCTCCGATGGATCTGGTGAATATCCGCCGGGTGGCTTGGGATACCGGCACAGCACCCCAAAAGCCTGTGGCGGAGGACGGTCTGGTGGAAATTCTCACCACAAAAATTTTAGAGCGTTTGGAAAAAATGTAAATGAATTGAAAGGATGAACATTATGGATACAAATTCTTTGGGAATGATTGAAACAAAAGGCTTGGTAGGCGCTGTTGAGGCGGCGGACGCTATGGTCAAGTCCGCCAACGTGCAACTGGTAGGCAAAGAGCAGGTCGGTGGCGGTTTGGTTACCGTTATGGTCCGTGGCGATGTGGGCGCAGTGAAGGCGGCTACCGATGCCGGCGCGGCGGCTGCTGAAAAGGTAGGCGAACTGGTCAGTGTGCATGTAATTGCAAGACCCCACACGGAGGTAGACGCCATTTTGCCCAAGGGCAGATTGAATCAAGGAAATACAGCAGGCGGTAAGTAATGCTGTATCACCTGCAGGCGGTTAAGGATAATCTGCGCAACCGCAACGGAAAAAGAGTTTTTTATTTAGCAAATGAGGATCGGCTGACTCCGGAGGCCAGAGATTTTCTTTCCCGGGAGCATATTGAGATTCTTTCACCGCCCCGGACAAATTTGCAAAAACCGGAACACATGACGCATCTCAATGGGGATGTTTTGGTGCCCAAGACCCATCCGGGCATTGTGTTCCGGGGCGCAATGGACACCTTGGAGGCGCAGCTGCTTTTATGTCAGCTGGAAGTGCCGGAGCTGGAAGAACCGCTGCAAGAGATTTTAGATCTTGCACGAAAACTGGTGGCGTGTGATGTGCTCAACGAGCCGCTGGAGGTGCAGACCCTTTGCGGCTTGACCGAGGATCAGCTGCGCAGTCACAGCCATTTGCCCCAAAAGTTTTATAATCAACCGCATTTTATGCCACAGGTGGCAGACGGCAAGGCGATTTTGCAGCTAAACCGGGTGCGTTGCGCCGTACGGGAGGCAGAGCTTAAGGCGGTGGCGGCAATTCCGGACAGAACAGATATTATAAAAGCGTTGAACCGTATGAGCAGTATGGTGTATATTTTGATGATTCGGCAAAAAGCAGAAAGTTAAAAGAGGTAGATGTATGGAACTGGATGGTCTGGTAGAGCAGGTATTGGGAAGAATTTTTGTGCCACTGGAGGCATCCGGACGTCATGTGCATGTAACCAAGGAGCAGGCAAAGGCGCTTTTTGGCCATGGCTTGACGGAAAAAAGGCCCCTTTCCCAGCCGGGGCAGTATCTTGCCAATGAGCGATTGACCATTGTGGGACCCAAGGGTAGCTTTGAAAATGTGGCAGTGCTTGGCCCGGAGCGCACGGAGGGGCAGGTGGAAATTTCCCTGACAGACGGAAAAACGTTGGGGATTACTCCGCCGGTCAGATTGTCGGGAAATGTAGCCGGCAGTCCGGGGGTTACACTGGTAGGACCAAAGGGGAAAGTGGAGCTCTCCCAGGGGGTCATCGCCGCCCGGCGGCATATCCACATGACTCCCCAGACCGCCGCCCGTTTCGGGGTCAGGGATAAGCAGGTGGTGCGGCTGAAAACCTATACAGCGCGGCCGGTGGTTTTTGACGATACGGTGGTACGGGTAAGTCAGGATTTTGCGGACTACGCCCATTTGGACTACGACGAGGCCAATGCCTGTGGTTTTGCTGTCGGGGATCTGGGGAGGATCTTATTATGAAGGCGCTGCTGGTAGGCACCGAACCGGCACTTCCCTTGGGCTATAGCTACGCAAATGAGCCGCCTTATGATGCGGTGGTGATCGGCTCGCTGACCTTGGGGCAGCTGCTACATTTTTCCGATGAACGGACGCTGCAGGCGCTGGCAGAGGGAAAGCAGGTTTTGCTCTATACCCCGGGTCTGCCGGCGGCAAAAAGCAACCGGGGACTGTCTGCCGCCCTTGCATCCAAATGCCGGGAATTAAAAAGCTGGGGTGTGGTGTTTACGGATGGCGCACAGAGAAAAGTAATCACCGCCCAGCAGGCAAAGCAAATGCGGCAGGCAGGACAAATGCCTGCTCCCGGAGCGGTGTTGACGCCGCTGGCAAAAGAAATTTTGGAGGGATTGGAATGATAATGGGAGTCATAACCGGCTCTGTCTGGGCTACCAGAAAAGCCGACTGCTTGCAAGGGCAGACCTTTCTGGTGGTGGACACGATGAAAGGCGTGGTGGTGGCGGTGGACTATGTAGGCGCAGGAACAGGGGATAAAGTGCTGCTGGTTACCGGTACACCTGCGGCCAAATTTTCTATGGACGTGCCGGTGGATGCGGCCATTGTGGCAATCATTGATCCGGAGAGATAAGCTATGTCAGCACATGAAATACTCATTGCCATTATGGCAATTTTCGCAGTTCTGGGTGCTGCTGACCGAATTTTCGGAAACAAGTTGCATTTGGGAGAAAAGTTTGAAGAGGGTATTCAGGCCATGGGGTCTTTGGCGCTTGCTATGGTGGGTATCATTGCCCTTGCCCCGGTGCTGGCAAACCTTCTGCGCCCGGTGATTGTGCCGGTGTATGAATTTTTGGGTGCAGACCCGGCAATGTTTGCCGGCACGATTTTGGCCTGCGACATGGGCGGGGCGGCGTTGGCAAGGGAACTGACCCAAAATCCGGAGGCGGCGCTTCTGGGCGGCGTGCTGGGCGGATCAACGCTGGGGGCAACGGTGGTGTTTACCATTCCTGTGGCCATGGGCATTCTTGCGCCCAAAGACAGATCTGCCTTGGCCAAAGGAATCCTGGCAGGCATCGTAACCATTCCTGTGGGCATTCTGGCAGGTGGTCTGGTGGCAGGCTTTCCTGCTTTGATGGTGCTGCGGAATCTGATTCCCATTGTGCTGATTGCCGCTTTGATTGCTGTGGGTTTGTGGAAAGCAGAGAAGTGGATGATCAAAGGCTTTGCGGCATTTGGCAAAGGGGTAGTGGCGTTGATTACAGTGGGTTTGGTGGCCGCTATTGTGCAGTCTTTGACCGGGTTTGTGCTGATTCCGGGTCTTGCTCCCATTGAGGATGGCTTTTTGACAGTGGGCGCGATTGCCATTGTGCTGGCAGGCGCGTTTCCGTTGGTTTATGTGGTGACAAAGCTTCTGCAAAAGCCACTTTTGAAATTAGGGAGACTTCTGGGTATTAACGATACTGCTGCGGCAGGCCTCATTGCCAGCCTTGCCAACTCCATTGCAACCTTTGGCATGGTTAAGGATATGGACGGTCGGGGCAAGGTGGTCAATATCGCCTTTGCAGTATCGGCGGCCTTTGTTTTCGGCGACCACATGGGATTTACTGCCGGCTTCGCTCCGGAAATGCTTCCCGCTATGATTGCAGGAAAGCTGGCCGGGGGTATCAGCGCTGTTATCGTTGCGTTGCTGCTGACCAGAAACACCGATTATGCTTGACAAAAGCCTGCGCTTAAGACTATAATGTTAAACGGAGAGGTTGCTTGAGTTTGAGACCTCTCTACCCTAAAGGCGTTGAAAAGAAGAGTACCCGGCTGGAATCGGTCAGAGAGCCCTGTTTGGTGGAAATGGGCGCGGGAAAAGGTGGGGAACATGGTCTTGGAGCTAAGCTGTCGATAGGTAGGCAGTTTCGGGTGCGCCCGTTAACGCGTCAATGAGGCATTTTTTAATGCGAATCAAGGTGGTACCACGGTAGATTCTATCGTCCTTGCTATGTGCAAGGACGATTTTTCTTTATTTAAGGAGGATTTAAAATGACACAGAAAAAACCGTATTACATCACAACGGCTATTGCCTACACCTCGGCAAAGCCCCATATCGGCAATACTTATGAGATTGTTCTTGCCGATGCCATTGCCCGGTATAAGCGGCAGGCAGGCTTTGAGGTCTATTTTCAGACCGGCACCGATGAGCATGGTCAGAAAATTCAGCAGAAGGCAGAGGCTGCCGGCATTACGCCTCAGGAGTACGTGGACAATGTGGCAGGTCAGATCAAAGATATCTGGGATTTGATGAACACCACCTATGACTGTTTTGTCCGTACTACCGATCCGGAGCACAAGACCCGGGTGCAGAAAATCTTTGCCAAGATGTACGAAAAGGGCGATATTTACAAGGGTAAGTATGTGGGCAAGTACTGCACCCCCTGCGAAAGCTTCTGGACCGAAAGTCAATTGGTCGACGGCAAATGCCCGGACTGCGGCAGAGAATGTGTGGATGCTGAAGAAGAGGCCTATTTCTTCAAAATGAGCAAGTATGCCGATCGGCTGATGGCGCACATTGAAAGCCATCCGGAGTTCATTCAGCCGGAGAGCCGGAAAAATGAGATGATCAACAACTTCTTGAAGCCCGGCCTGCAGGATTTGTGCGTTTCCCGCACCAGCTTTACCTGGGGCATCCCGGTGGAGTTTGACCCCGGTCATGTGACCTATGTGTGGCTGGATGCCCTTTCTAACTATATCACCTTCTGCGGTTATGACCCCGACGGCAACCACAGCGAGCATTATAAGAAGTTCTGGCCCGCAGACCTGCACTTAATCGGCAAGGACATCGTCCGTTTCCACACCATTTACTGGCCCATTTTCCTCATGAGTATGGGACAGGAACTGCCCAAGCAGGTATTCGGTCATCCCTGGCTGCTGGTTAAGGGTGACAAAATGAGTAAGTCTCTGGGCAATGTGATTTATGCCGACGATCTGGTAGAACTGTTTGGTGTGGATGCAGTGCGGTATTTCGTCCTTCATGAAATGCCCTTTGCTGCTGACGGCATTATGACATATGAACTGATCATTGAGCGCATCAACGCCGAGCTTGCCAACGTTTTGGGAAACCTTGTCAACCGCACCATTGCAATGCAAGGCAAGTATTTTGGCGGCGTTGTGCAGCAGCCGGATGCGCCGGAAGCGCTGGATGAGGAACTGAAGGCGGTGGCTTTGGCTATGCCCGGCAAGGTGGAAGCCAAGATGAACGAACTGAAGGTAGCTGATGCCATCGATGAGGTGTTTGCCCTGCTGCGCCGCGCCAATAAGTATATCGACGAGACCACACCCTGGTCTCTGGCAAAGGACGAAGGCCAGAAAACCCGGCTGGGTACAGTTCTGTATAACCTTTTGGAGAGCATCCGCTTTGCTGCCATAGCATTGGAGCCTTTCCTGCCAGATACCTCCAAGCGTATTTTGGAGCAGATTGGGGCAGAAAACGGCGGTCTGGAAAGCCTTGCGGCCTTTGGCGTTGTGAAGCCCGGCACACAGCTTGGGGCAGGCGAGATTCTCTTTGCCCGGTTGGATATGGAAAAGAAACTGGCGCAAATCGATGCCTTTAACGCTGAAAAGGCAAAGGCAGCGCTGCCTCCCTTGGAAATTGAGCCTTACGCAGAAGAAACAGTGGATTTTGAAACCTTCTGTAAGAGTGATTTCCGGGCAGTAAAGGTCAAGGATTGCCAGAGTGTCAAAAAGTCTGACAAGCTTCTGTGCTTTACTCTGGACGATGGTACCGGCACAGACAGGCAGATTCTTTCCGGCATTGCCAAGTTCTATAAGCCGGAAGAACTGATCGGCAAGACGCTGGTGGCGATTACCAACCTGCCGCCCCGGAAGATGATGGGTAAGGATTCCTGCGGCATGCTGATTTCCGCGGTCCACACAGAAAAGGGCGAGGAAAAGCTGAACCTTTTAATGGTGGATGATGCCATCCCTGCCGGCGCAAAGCTTTGTTAAAACAGAAAATGCACCAACTGTTTTGTAATCAGTTGGTGCATTTGTTTGCTTTGAGGTATTTGGAGTAAAACTGCCGGTGTAGCAGGATCAGTCCCCGGACACACAGCTCGATGGCCATGGCAATCCACATGCCATGGATACCCAGACAGGGAACAAGCAAGGTGGCAAGACCAAGACGTACCACCCACATGCTAAACAGATTCATCAGGCTAGGCACAAAAGTGTCCTCCGCCCCCCGGAGCGCGCCGGATGCCACAATGGAAACGCCGTATAACGGCTCTGCCAGCAAACCGATTCGCAGGATTTCCACGCCTACGGTGCGGACCTCTGCTACCGGTGTGAGCATTTGAAATACCAGCGGGCAGGCAAAAAACATGATCATGCCGGTCAGCGCCATCATGGCGCTGCCAAAGGCCACGGTCATAAACCCATAGCGCCGGGCCAGAGGGTAGTCCCTTGCGCCTACACTTTGGCCCACTAAGGTGGCGGCGGCAGTACCGATTCCGTAGCCGGGCATATAGCACAGGCTTTCTGCGGTAATGGCAAAGGAATGGGCGGCAATGGCGATTGTACCAAGGGGCGCGATGATTACGGTGGAAGCGACATACGCACCGGACATGGCCATGGACTCTGCGCCTACCGGTGTGCCGATTTTCAGCGCCCGCTTAAAAATAACGCTGTCCAAAACGAATTTTTCTTCGGGATGTAAACGCAAAGGCTCGTAGCGGAAGCAACAGAACCAAAGCTGAATGAGACTGATCACAGCTGTGGCGAGGGCGGTGCCAATGGCCGCGCCAAGAACGCCGTAGCGGGGGATGAAAAAGGCGTTAAATGCCACATCCATCAGGCACATGCATGCGTTTAGCACGCTGGGAACTACCATATTGCCGGCGCTTTGCAAAAAGCTTGCTGCCAGCCGGTTCAGCTCTGCAAAGGGAATCGCCAGTGCAAACACAAGAAAGTAGGCGCTGGCATTTTTCCAAAGGGTCTTATCGCCTCCCAACCACCGGGGCAAAGCGCCACTGATACACACACCGATTGTCATCAGCAAGAAAGCGGCAAACAAACCTGCGACAAAGCCGTGCCTGACTACCCGGCGGGCATTCGCCGGCTCTTTTGCGCCAATGTACTGCGCCACCTGCACGGAAAAGCCAGCGGCAACTGCGCTGCCGATGCCGTTCATTAACCAGGTGGTGGTAGAAATCAACCCAATGGCGGCAGAGGCGTTTGCGCCCAGTGAGCCGACCATAGCCGAGTCAATGTACTGCATGGCGATGGTGGTGATTTGTGTCAAAACCGTCGGGATACTCAAACGCCATACATTTGCAAGCTGCCCATGTGTATCATGGGAAAGTTTGTGAAGAACCATATGTCTCCTTATCAAGAAGCAAGCCGGTAATATTACCGGCTTGCGTTCTTTATTTTATTCCAATTCAAATGCGCCGGTGTAGAGCTTGTAATAAGTGCCCTTTTCAGCAATCAAGTCTTCGTGGGTGCCGCGCTCAATAATCCTGCCTTGGTCCAGAACCATAATGCAGTCGGAGTTGCGTACGGTGGACAGTCTGTGCGCAATGACGAAGGTGGTTCTGCCCTTCATCAGCGCGTCCATACCCTTTTGAACCAGCGCTTCGGTACGGGTGTCAATAGAGGAAGTGGCTTCGTCCAGAATCATTACCGGGGGATCGGCTACCGCCGCCCGGGCAATGGCGATCAGCTGCCGCTGACCTTGGGAAAGCCGCGCGCCGTTACCGGTAAGCTCTGTTTCATAGCCCTCCGGTAAACGGGTGATAAAGTCGTGCGCGTTGGCAAGCTGCGCTGCCCGGATACATTCCTCGTCCGTGGCATCCAGCCGACCGTAGCGGATGTTTTCCATTACCGTGCCGGTGAACAGGTTGGTGTCCTGCAAAACCACGCCCAGAGAGCGGCGCAGGTCCGGCTTTTTGATCTTGTTGATGTTGATGCCGTCGTAGCGGATCTTGCCATCGGCAATGTCATAAAACCGGTTGATCAGGTTGGTGATGGTGGTCTTGCCCGCGCCGGTAGCGCCAACAAAAGCGATCTTCTGACCTGGGTGGGCATAAAGCGTTACATCGTGGAGCACCGTCTTTTCTGGCACATAGCCAAAGTCCACGGTGTCCATAGTGATGTCGCCCTTTAGCTGGGTGTAAGTCAATGTGCCATCCTGGTGAGGATGTTTCCATGCCCAGTGACCGGTGCGTTTTTCACTTTCCGTGATAACACCGTTTTCGTCGATGCTGGCATTGACCAGGGTCACATAGCCCTCGTCCTGCTCTGCTTCTTCGTCCATCAGCTCGAAGATTCGCTCTGCGCCAGCCAAAGCCATGACAATGGCGTTGATCTGGTTACTGATGTGACCAATAGGCTGGTTAAAGGTGCGGGAGAACAGCAGGAAGGATACCAGCGCGCCGGTGGTCAGCAGATTGCCCTTGGATGCAATGACCAGCAGACCGCCAACGATGGCCAGAATGGAATACTGGATATAGCTTAAGTTGTTATTTACCGGACCCATCATATTGGAAAGAGCGCCGGCCTTCATCGCGTTTTGGCGCAGGGTGTCGTTCAGCTTGTCAAATTCTTCCTTACATGTATTTTCGTGGGTAAAGACTTTGACTACCCGCTGACCGCCTACCATTTCCTCCACATAGCCGTTCACCGCACCCAAAGCTCGTTGCTGGCCAATGAAGAACTTGGCAGAGTTACCAGCCACCACTTTGGTGATAAACAAGATGCCAATCAGGGAAAGGATTACCACACCCGTGAGAATGGGGGAGGTGAAAACCATCGCAAAGAACACCACCACAATGGTGATCAGGGAAGAAATACACTGGGGAATGGCCTGGGAGATCATCTGCCGGAGGGTGTCGATGTCGCTGGTGTAGCGGCTCATTACATCACCTACCGGGTGGGTGTCAAAGTAACGGATGGGCAGTGTCTGCATATGGGTAAACAGAGAGTCCCGGACGGTTTTCTGAATGCCCTGACCTACCGGAACCATCAGCCATTGCTGCAAAAAGGCGGCCGCCATACCTGCCAGATAAATGCAGGCCATAAAACCCAAATAGCTGATCAGCGGCCCAAAGCTGGTTGCTTTTTCCCCCAGCATCGGGGTGATGTAATCGTCAATCAAGACGCTCAGGGAGTTGTTGCTGGCAACAGAGGCACAGGTGGAAAGGATAATACACACCACCATACCGATCAGCTGGGGCAGATAAGGCTTTGCATAGCTCAGCAGACGCAGCAGCGTCTTTTTCGGGTCTTTTGCTTTGCGGCCATCGCCGCGCATGCGTACAGGAGGCATTACTTTGCACCTCCTTTGACTTGAGATTCATAAACCTCACGGTAAATTTGCGAGGTTTGCAGTAGGGTTTCGTGGGTGCCCTGGGCAGCAATTTTGCCACCGTCCAGCACCAAAATCAGGTCTGCATCCTGAACGGATGCTACCCGCTGGGCGATGATCAGCTTGGTTGTGCCGGGAATTTCCTCGGCAAAGGCCTTGCGGATCATTGCGTCGGTATGGGTATCCACCGCAGAGGTGGAGTCGTCCAGAATCAGCACCTTGGGTTTTTTCAGCAAGGCTCTGGCGATACAAAGCCGTTGCTTCTGACCGCCGGATACATTTTTGCCACCCTGTTCAATGTGGGTGTCGTAGCCGTCGGGGAAGGAAATGATAAAGTCGTGGGCGCAGGCCAGACGGCAGGCGTGTTCCATTTCCTCGTCAGTGGCGTTGGGGTTGCCCCAACGCAGATTGTCTTTGATGCTGCCGGCAAATAAGGTGTTCTTTTGCAGCACCATTGCCACGCAGTTACGTAAGGTCTCAATATCGTAATCCCGGACATCTACACCGCCGACTTTAATGCTGCCGTCTGTAACATCGTAAAGCCGGGGGATCAGCTGCACCAGGGTAGATTTACTGGAACCGGTACCGCCCAGAATGCCCACGGTCATACCGGAGTCAATATGAATATTGATATCCTCCAGAGCGTTTTTACTGGCAGTCTTACTGTAGCGGAAGCAGACATTTTCAAAGTCCAGCGCGCCGTCCTTTACCGCCATAACCGGGGTTTCCGGATTACGCAGCTCCGGCTGCTCTGTAAGAATTTCATAGCACCGCTGCATCGGCGCCCGGGTCATCGTCAGCATAACAAACACCATAGAAAGCATCATCAGGCCGGAGAGGACCTGGGTGGTGTAAGTAAACATGGAGGTCAGATTACCGGTGGTGAAGGTGGTGTTGCCGGAGGCGACGATCATTGTCGCGCCCAGATAGGAGATCACCAGAATGCAAGTGTATACTGCCGACTGCATCAAGGGGCTGTTGGCAGCCATAATGCGCTCGGCTTTGGTAAAGTCGTTATATACCGTGCCGGAAATGTCGGTAAACTTCTGCTTTTCCTTTTCTTCCCGGACAAAGGATTTGACCACGCGCATACCGTGGAGATTCTCCTGGACCACATTGTTGAGCTTGTCGTAGGTCTTAAATACCCGTTCAAAAATGGGATGCACCAGCCGGATCAGAACAAACAGACCGATACACAGCAGCGGTAGCGCGATCATATACACCAGACACAGCCTGGGGCTGAGCCGGAACACCCGAATACTGGCCAAAACCACCATCATCGGGCAGCGCACTGCCATTCGGATCATCATCTGGAAGAACATCTGGATGTGCGCCACATCGCTGGTCAACCGGGTGATGATGGAGGCGGTGGAGAATTTGTCGATATTGGCAAAGTCGAAGGTCTGGACCTTGTAGTACATATCGTGGCGCAAATTCCGAGCATAACCGGTACCGGCGTAAGAAGCAAAAAATGCCGACGCAATACCGAAGATCAGACTGCACAACGCAGACAGCACCAGATACAGACCCTGCTGCCAGACGACCGTCATATTACCGGGTGTGATGCCACTGTCCACAATGGTGGCGATAATGCCCGGGATCCGCACCTCCATATACACCTCGCCCATCATACACAGGGGACTGAGTATGGCGGCTACGGCATATTGGCGAATGCTTTTGGCAAGGGTTTTGAGCATTCTATCTTCCTCCTTTATCTCAGCGCAGGGAAAATGCATATACTTATATACATAATAACACAGCCCTTCGCGCTTTACAATATATCCACAAAAAGTTTACAAATCAATTTCAGTATGCATACAAAGAAAACAGCCACCCAATGGGCAGCTGTTTTCTTTGCGTAAGAGCGACTAAAAGTAGTATATGCCGGGGTAAGAACGACCAAAAGTAGTGTAAAAATCAAAAATACTGTTTATACTCCGGCTCATTCTCGATTTCTTTGAGCAAATCTTCCATACTGTTGAAAAAAGACTTGCCGCCAATTCCTCTAAAAGGCTCCCACATTGCGGGAATGGCATTTTCATTGGAACAGCTATATCTCCATTCGTCTTCGTCAAATTGGTAGATCACTTCCAGTTGGTAAGTGAAAAGACCGTTGTCTTCCTTTAAAACAACATAACGCATTGAACGATCTTTAGAGTAGATAACGTCTACAACTTCATCAGCAAAAGCATCAAGATTCTTGTCATACATTACTTGGATGATTGTTTCCCAAGATGGCATTGGTGATATTTCTGACATTTGTTTCTTCTTGAACAATTTGGCAAAGAAATTCATTTCACATTCTCCTTCGCCGTTTTACAAGAAGCAACAAGCATTGCTCTTAAGAATGTGCATTAGAAGATAATTTCTTGTAGGTTTGGTCATCAATATATTTTGTTCTGTATAAAAATCGAGCCAATAACCTGTTTCGCTTGCTTCCTTTAATGCGATTTCCAGCTTTGAAACAAAGTCTTTTCGGTCTTGTGCGTACTGTGCCTCGTGAATGTTTGCACCAATGCTTGTACCGCTTCTGCCAATTTGATTGGAAATGATAGCTTCCTTGTTGGATTTGAGATACTTTACCAATTCAATGATATCAACGGAAAATTCCATTGAAATTTCTTTGAGTTTTGATTCTGACAAAGCAATACACCTCACTTTTAAAATATTATAGCATAATACGGAACTTTTTGCAATCAAGTGATAAGTGATGCGATGCGTTCCATTCACGCGCCGAAGGCGTGCATCACAGACAAAGTCTGCATCACGCACGTAGTGCACATCGTGTTCCGCAAGGAACGCATCACGCAAAGAAACCTGATTTCTCAGGTAGACAAATCAGGTTTCTTTGTTGGAGCAGGGTACGGGAATCGAACCCGCCTTCACGGCTTGGGAAGCCGTTGTATTACCGATATACGAACCCTGCAAAGTAACTGCATTATACCAAAAGAATATGTCAAATTCAACCCCTTTTTGTTGGAGAAAAGCCGGTGGGAATCAACAAGCGCTGATTCCCACGGATTTTGTTAAGCTGAATTATGTTCTGTCAATATCCACAATGGCCAAAGAAGGCTTGCTTTGGATGCTGTTGCTGCTTCCTCTGCTGCAGGGTTTGCTGCTGCAAGTACGGCTTCTCTTTGAAGTAGATATCCCTTTTGTAAGCATCATCTAACGTAAAATATGAGCGAAGGTGAATCCCAATATTCTGCAATTTCAGAAAGATTTCGTCCGCAAGACGAAAAATTATTGATGCGCGATGATTTAGGTGGGGGTTGATTCCCATACCCCGTTCCAACCAATAACGCCACCCAGATGGGTAGCGTTATTTATTTTGTAAGGAAGGGAGTCGTCCCCCTGTGCGTTGAAAACCGGCGTGTTTTATGATACAATCAATTATCAAAATGGAAAGAAGGGCTTCTATGACAACGCTGCTTTTAATACGCCACGGAGAGAGCGTGGCAAACCACCGGCGAATCTTTGCCGGGCATCTGGATGCAGATCTTCACGAAAACGGTCTTAGGCAGGCGCAGGCAACGGCTGAATTTATTGCGGAGAACTATAAAGTGGACAAAATCTATGCCAGCGACCTGAAGCGAGCTTTTAAGACTGCCCAAGCTTTGGGAAATGTGCTGAATCTGGAGGTTATCCCCAACAAAAACCTGCGGGAAATTTTCGCAGGAGAGTGGGACGGAAAGTCCTTTGAACGGCTGTTGGTGGATTACAAAGAATCCTATACCATGTGGCGCACCCATATCGGCTTTGCCGTTGCAGACGGAGGCGAAAGCGTCCGGCAGCTGGCGGACAGAATCCTGACGGCACTTACGGAAATCGCCCGGGAAAACGAGGGCAAAACCGTGGCTATTGCCACCCACGCAACCCCTATCCGGGCAATGCAGAGCCTGCTCCAGACCGGCGGCCTTTCTGAAATGGAAAATATCCCCTGGGCATCCAATGCATCCGTTACGGTTTTGCAGTACGACAAAGGCAATTGGAAGCTGCTGGCGGCCAGTCTGGACGCGCATTTACAGGCCATTAAAACCGACCTGCCTGCAAATGTGTAACAAGTAGGGAATAGATCCTTATTTTTTTGCAGGTACTGCTTGCTTTTTTTGATTTTTTTGAGTATAGTATACTTGTGAGAACAGGATAACAATTGTGAGGTGTGCTTATGGGAAAAATTCGTAATTTTCTGGCATTTGACCTGGGTGCAAGTAACGGTCGGGCGATTTTGGGTCGCTTTGACGGTGAGAAGATCACGATGACTGAACTGCACCGCTTCGAGAACAACTACATAGAAATGAACGGTGTCTACTATTGGGACACCCCCTACTTATACAATCAGCTCAAGCAGGGTCTAATTGCCTTCAAGCGGGGCAATTACGGCGATCTGGATGCTTTCGGCATTGACACATGGGGCGTGGATTACGGTCTTTTGGACAAGAACGGTCAGCTGGCCGGCGTTCCCCGGAGCTACCGCCTGGGCAATCAGGAGGATATCGATGCAGTTCTGGAGAAGATCCCCACCCAGACCCTTTACGGTCGCAGCGGTATCGATACCAAGCTGACCTTTAACACCCTGTATCAGCTTTACCGCAGAAAGCGGGAGCAGGACCCGGCACTGGAAATTGCAGACACGATGCTGCTGACCCCGGACCTTCTGGGTTATTTCCTTACCGGCGAAAAGGGTACGGAATACACCATTGCTACGACCACACAGCTGTATAACCCCACTACCAAGGATTGGGATTGGGAGACCATCGACCAGCTGGAGCTGCCCCGGAAGATCTTTACCAAGATCGACCCTACCGGCACGGTGCGCGGCTACCTGCGCAAAGAACTGTGTGAGGAGATCGGCTTGAATCCAGCGGCATTTGTTGCTGTGGGCAGTCACGACACCGCTTCCGCGGTGGCGGCAATCCCTGGCAGCGGCAGCTTTGCTTTCTGCTCCAGCGGCACCTGGAGCCTGTTCGGCGCAGAAATGGACAAGCCGGACTTGTCCCCCGAGGCGCAGATGGCAGGTTTCTCCAACGAGGGTACAATTCAAGGCACTTACCGTCCTTTGCGGACCATCATCGGCATGTGGATCATTCAGGAATGCCGTCGTGACTGGATCAAAAAGGGAATCAATGTCTCTTGGGACGGCGTGGTAGAGGAAGCGAAAAAGGCAGAGCCTTTGCGCTCCATTATTGACCCGGATGCCCCGGAATTCTATGACGGTGGCAATATGGAAACGAAGATCCAGGATTTCTGCCGCAGGACAAATCAGCCGGTACCGGAAACCTTGGGCCAGGTGGCCCGGTGCGTGTATGAATCTCTGGCGCTGAAATACCGCCACGCGCTGGAGGGTCTGGAAAAGATGAAGGGTCAGCGGATTGACTCACTGAACATTGTAGGCGGTCCGATCAATAACCGCTTTTTAAACCAGTTGATCGCAGATTCTCTGGACAGAACCGTGGTTACCGGCCCGGTAGAGGGCGCGGCTATCGGTAACCTGCTGACCCAGGCAATGGCGCTGGGCGATCTGAAGAATTTGGACGAATTGCGTCAGGTGGTGCGCAATTCCGAGACTGTAGAAACCTGGCAACCCAACCATACCTCCCAGTGGGAGCAGGCATATGAAAAACTATTAACTTTTTTGAAGTAAAGGAGTATAGATTATGAGCATAGATATGAGCAAGTGGGTAGAACTGGCAAAGGCCAATATTCACAACCGCCCCGCCGGCGAAGGCCGTCTGGCAGGTAAGATCACCATCGTTACCGGCGCTGCCCAGGGCTTTGGCAAGGGTATCGCAGAAGAGCTTTACAAAGAAGGCGCAACCATCATCATTGCCGATATGAATCTGCCTTTGGCAGAAACTGTGGCAAAGGAAATGGGCGAGCGGGCATGGGCCATCGGTGTCAATGTTTCCGACGAGGAAAGCTGCGCCAATATGGTCGCCCAGGTGGTGGAAAAGTTTGGCGGTCTGGATATTATGGTTGCCAACGCCGGCGTTGTCCGCAGCGGTCCTATCGCCGAGTTTGAAAAGAAGGACTTTGAGTTCGTTACCGCTATTAACTACACCGGACTATTCCTTAGCTGCAAGTATGCCGCCATCATTATGGAGGCCCAGCACCAGGCCGATCCGGAAGGTACTTACGATATCATTGCGATGTCCTCCAAGTCCGGTCTGGAAGGCTCCAACAAGAACTTTGCCTACGCAGGCTCCAAGTTTGGCGCTATTGGTCTGGTACAGTCCTGGGCGCTGGAGCTGTGCGCTTACAACATCAAGGTCAACGCCATCTGCCCCGGCAACTATCTGGACGGACCGCTGTGGTCTGATCCGGAGCGGGGTCTGTTTGTCCAGTATCTGCAGGCCGGTAAGGTACCCGGCGCAAAGACCGTGGAAGATGTCCGCCGTTTCTATGAATCCAAGGTGCCGATGAACCGTGGCTGCCTGCCCATCGATGTGGCCCGGGCCGTTATGTACTGCGTGGAGCAGAAGTATGAGACTGGTCAGGCAATTCCCGTTACCGGTGGTCAGGTAATGCTCAATTGAGGTAAGTAAAATGATTGATATTGCCATTTTAAATAAGCTTAATGCCCCCACCAAGCGGGAGCGCCTTGACAATCTCCGTGAGGTTATAAAGGATACCACCTTCCCGGAAATGGTGCCCCAGTACATCAATAACCACATTCACACTACCTATTCCTTCTCTCCCTATTCTCCCACCGCAGCGGTGTATGCCGCCCGGATGGAAGGCCTTTGCACCGCCGGTATCATTGACCATGATTCCATTTCCGGCGCCCGGGAGTTTTTGGAAGCGGCAGAGATTATCGGCATCCCCGTAACCATCGGTATGGAAGCCAGAGTGTCTATGGACGGCACCCGGTTGGAGGGTCGCCGCACCAACAACCCGGACCAGGTGGGTGTTTCCTATATGACCATCCAGTCTGTTCCTCATGACAAGATCGACCGGCTGACCGAGTTCTTCAAGCCCTATCAGGCGGCTCGCCACGCCCGCAACCGCCAAATGATCGAGAAAATTAACGCGCTGGTAGGCGTGTCCCTGGATTATGACCGGGATGTGCTGCCCCTTTCTGAAGCAAAGGATAACGGCGGTGTTACCGAGCGCCACCTGATGTATGCGCTGGCCATTGAGTTGGTCAAACAGGTGGGTAAGGGTCAGGCGATGATTGACAAGTTGACTGCTTTGGGCATGAATCTGTCCGAAAAACAGAAGGCGCTTCTGCTGGACACCGAATATCCCTTCTATGAGTACGATGTTCTGGGCATGCTGAAAGGCACTTTCGTTCCCAAGATCTTCATTGATGCCACCGATGAGTGCCCCAAGCTGAAGGATATGGTTGCCATCTGCAAGGAGGTGGATGCCTATCTGTGCTATGCATACCTGGGCGATGTGGGCGACAGCGTCACCGGCGACAAGAAGGCCCAGAAGTTTGAAGACGATTATCTGGACGATGTGTTTGAGTGCCTGAAGGAAGAGGGTGTCAAGGCAGTTACCTATATGCCCACCCGGAACACCGAGGCCCAGCTGACCCGCCTGCGTGGTCTGTGCGACAGCTACGGTATGTTCCAGATATCCGGTGAGGACATTAACACCCCCCGGCAGAGCTTTATTATCCGGGCAATGGAGAACCCCATGTTCCAGAATCTGATCGACGCTACCTGGAAGCTCATTGAGCATGAAAAACAAGCATAAAGGAGTATGTTTATGAATACAAAAGCAGTACGCATCCATGGCAAAGAAGATCTGCGCCTGGACGAGATCACATTGCCGGAAATTGACGCCGACGGCGTTCGTATCCGCATTACCTGTGACAGCTTATGCATGTCCAGCTACAAGGCAGCCATTGAAGGCGGCGACCATAAGCGTGTGCCGGACAGATGCGATGAGACCCCCACCATTCTGGGTCACGAGTTCTGCGGCGATATCGTAGAGGTTGGCGACAACTGGAAGCATAAGTATAAGGTGGGCGACAAGTTCGTCATTCAGCCTGCCCACTATCATAAGGGCAGCCAGATGGCTCCCGGCTATTCCTACCAGTTCTGCGGC
>JAZOUW010000004.1:0-21326 GCA_045658385.1 Faecousia sp. | reverse complement strand
GTTGGTGCGTCCGCCCATGCCCACCTTGCGGGCCAGGTCGATGGCGTTGATGATGTAGAAGTTCGCCTTCTTGGCCGCCAGCTTGTTCTTCATGGAGGCGGGCAGGCGCTCGCTCAGCTCTTCCTTCGGCCACTGGCAGTTCAGCAGGAAGGTGCCGCCTTCACGCAGGGGGCTGACCATGTCATACATGGTGACGTAGGCGGGATTGGAGCAGCTGATGAAGTCGGCATGGTCGATCAGGTACGGGCTCTGGATCGGGGTGTCACCGAAGCGCAGGTGGCTGACGGTGAGGCCGCCGGACTTCTTGGAATCATAGAAGAAGTATGCCTGAGCATATTTGTCGGTGTGGTCACCAATGATCTTGATGGAGTTCTTGTTAGCACCAACGGTGCCGTCACCACCCAGACCCCAGAATTTACATTCGATAGTGCCTTCTGCGGCGGTGTTGGGGGAGACCTTCTCTTCCAGAGACAGATTGGTAACGTCGTCAACGATGCCCAAAGTGAACTCGTTCTTGGGTGCGTCCTTTGCCAACTCTTCGTATACAGCAAAGACGGATGCAGGATGGGTGTCTTTGGAACCCAAACCGTAGCGACCACCGATAACAGTGATGTTGTTGCGTCCGGCTTTTGCCAGAGCCATAACCACGTCCTGATACAGAGGCTCACCCTGGGAGCCGGGCTCCTTGGTGCGGTCCAGAACAGCGATCTTCTTCACGGATTCGGGAATAGCAGCAAGCAGATGCTTGGAACTCCAGGGGCGGAACAGGTGAACCTTAACAAGGCCGACCTTCTCACCATGGGCGTTCAGATAGTCAACAACTTCCTCTGCAACATCGCAGAAAGAACCCATAACGATGATGACACGATCAGCGTCTTCAGCGCCATAGTAATTAAACAGCTTATAGTCAGTGCCCAGTTTCTCATTGACCTTGTTCATGTACTTTTCAACAACTGCGGGCAATTCGTTGTAGTACTTGTTGCAAGCTTCACGGTGCTGGAAGAAGATGTCGTCATTTTCATGACTGCCGCGCATAGCGGGACGTTCGGGGTTCAGAGAATGCTTACGGAAAGCCTCAACAGCATCCATGTTGGTCATTTCCTTCAAGTCTTCGTAGTCCCAGATAGCAACCTTCTGGATCTCATGGGATGTACGGAAACCGTCAAAGAAGTTGATGAAAGGAACGCGGCCCTCAATGGCTGCCAGGTGGGCAACAGCGGCCAGGTCCATAACTTCCTGAACATTGGATTCGGCAAGCATGGCAAAACCGGTCTGACGGCAAGCGTAGACATCGGAGTGGTCGCCGAAGATGTTCAGAGACTGTGCGGAAACAGTACGGGCAGAAACATGGAATACGCTGGGCAGCAATTCGCCGGCGATCTTATACATGTTGGGGATCATCAGCAGAAGACCCTGAGAGGCGGTGTAAGTGGTGGTCAGTGCACCGGCGGCCAGAGAGCCGTGAACGGTACCTGCAGCACCGGCTTCGGACTGCATTTCGACGACCTTAACAGTATCGCCAAAGATGTTTTTACGGCCTGCAGCGGACCATTGATCGACATAGTCGGCCATGGGGCTGGAGGGCGTAATGGGATAGATACCAGCAACCTCGGTAAAGGCATAGCTGACATGAGCGGCAGCTGTATTGCCGTCCATTGTTTTGAATTTTCTTGCCAAAACAAAATACCTCCTAAAGTATTTGAATTTTTCACCAATACATGATAGCACTCTTTCGTTTATTTGTAAAGCAGTTTCGTGTTTGTTTCGTCAAAAAAATACTGGTAATTTTATATGAAAAAGACAATATGAAGTGGATTCTGGTTGTTTCTGGTGGATACACCGCAAAAAACTCCGTCAAACAAAAAAAGAATTGTCTTTTTAATTGCAATAGGGTATTATGTAGAAAAGCAGAAGTTTGGAGGATGTTATATGACTTGCAGCGTTCGATCTATGACAGTTGCGGGTGTGAAAGGCTGGCTCATTTCTGTTGAATGTATTGTTTCAAGTGGTTTGCCTGCTTTTGATCTGGTTGGTCTGCCGGACACAGCTGTGAAAGAAGCAAGGGAACGCGTTCGCGCTGCGATTAAATCCAGCGGTATGCGGTTTCCTGCCGGTCGGATTACCGTTAACCTGGCGCCTGCTGACATTAAAAAGACGGGAACACATTTTGATTTGCCAATTCTGATTGCGCTGCTTACCGCTGGCGGCGTAATTAAACGTCCTACGTCGCAGAATGCATTTATTGGCGAGTTGAGCCTTGACGGACACATTCGTCCGGTCAACGGTGTACTGCCGATGGCTATTGCAGCAAAGAAAGCCGGAATTGAAACAATTTATGTTCCGGCGGAAAATGCGCCGGAAGCAACACTTGCCAGGGGACCTGCCATTATTCCTGTGAATACAGTTACAGAATTGATTTCTGCGTTAAAGGGTGAGGTTACTCTGGAGGAAGAACCCATTTGGCTTCCTAACAGAAAAGAACAAACGATTCTGGATTTCAAGGATGTATTTGGCCAGGAAAATGCAAAACGTGCAATGGAAATTGCTGCAGCAGGCAGTCATAATATTTTGCTGATTGGCCCTCCGGGATCCGGAAAAAGTATGATCAGCAAGCGCTTGCCGTCTATTTTACCGGATATGACATGGGAGGAGTCTCTGGAAGTTACCCAGATATATTCTGTAATGGGCGAATTGTCTGCTGAATCTCCCTTGATGCTTCAAAGACCGTTTCGCTCCCCACATCACACAGTTTCCAATGCCGGACTGACCGGCGGTGGTGTTCTGCCGCGACCTGGTGAAATTTCTATGGCGCATAAAGGCGTTTTGTTTTTGGATGAGTTGCCGGAATTCCGCAGGGATACTTTGGACTTAATGCGCCAGCCTCTGGAGGATGGCCGTATTACAATTTCCAGAGTTTCCGGTACAGTGACATATCCTGCGGAATTTATGCTGGTATGCGCGATGAATCCGTGTAAATGCGGCTGGTATGGAGACCAATCAGAGCGCTGTACATGCTCTGAACAATCCGTTAAATCTTATCGAAGCAAAATTTCCGGACCTCTTCTTGACAGAATTGACATTATACTGGAAGTGCCGGCTGTTAATTTCAATGAAATGTATGAAAGAAGAGAAGCGGAGTCCTCCGCTGATATCAAAGCGCGCGTCGATCTTGCGCGAAAACGCCAGGAAATTCGTTTCGGCGAGAAAAGTGGCATGTGTAATGCGCGTATGGGACCTGATGAAATGCGGTTATTTTGCCGGATTGATGACAGATCAGCCGCTATGCTCCACAAGGCGTTTGATGTATATGGCTTGACCGCCAGAAGTTATGATCGTATTCTGAAAGTTGCAAGAACCATTGCGGATCTGGATGGTAGTGATTGTATTCAGACAAACCATATTGCGGAAGCTATCCAGTATAGAACTGTTGAGATATAAGGAGTTGAATTTTCTTGAAGGAAATATTTCTGTTAAAACTTGGCGAAATTGTGCTGAAAGGTGCAAATAAACGCCAATTCGAGGATAAATTGCGGCAAAATGTTCGCCGCAGAGTAAAACCTTATGGCAATTTTGATGTGTATATCATGCAGTCAACGGTATATGTTGAACCAATGGACAACGAAACCGATATGGATGGCGCCTGGGAGGCCTGTAGAAGTATTTTTGGTCTCGTGAGTTTGTGCAGATGTCATGCATGTGAAAAAAATTTGGATAGCATTTTTGAGGCTGTAGAAGCTTATTTGGGCGATGATTTGGCTTGCGCCGAATCCTTTAAGGTAGAGTCAAAACGTTCGGATAAAGCGTTCCCGCTGACTTCTATTGGCATTTCCCAGGAAATAGGCGGACGCCTTGCGGAAGCACATCCCAATTGCCGCGTGGATGTCCACAATCCGGAGTATACTGTTTACGTGGAAGTGCGTGATCTGGCTGCCTATGTGCACGGGCCTGCTCAGCCGGGAGCAGGCGGTTTACCTACCGGTGTGGGGGGTAGGGCGATGTGTCTGCTTTCCGGCGGTATTGATTCGCCGGTTGCCGCTTATATGATTGCAAAGCGCGGTGTTGAAATTGAGGCAGTTCACTTTTTTTCCTATCCATATACCTCACAGCTGGCAAAGGATAAAGTGATGGAGCTTGCCCGGCTGGTGACAAAGTATTGTGGCAGAATGACTGTCAATATTGTCGGTTTCACCCAGATTCAAGAGGCAATTCGGGATAACTGTCCTGAGGAATTCTTTACGCTGATTATGCGCCGATTTATGATGGAAATATCGCAACGAATTGCCAAGGACGACGGCTGTCGTGCACTAATTACCGGCGAAAATCTTGGTCAGGTTGCCAGCCAGACTATGGAAGCAATGGCGGTGACCGGTGCTGTGGTTGATATTCCAATCTTTATGCCTTTGATTGGTATGGATAAGGAAGAAATTATTACCATAGCCAGAAAAATCGGAACATTGGAAACGTCAATTCTTCCGTATGAAGATTGCTGTACGGTATTTACTCCCAAACATCCTAAAACCAAGCCGACCATCGGTCAGCTGCTAAATGCAGAAAAGAAGCTGGACCGGGAGGCGCTGATCCAGCAGGCTTTGGAAAATGTAGAAAAGGTTACGGTGAAATACCATGATGAACCGTTCATGTAAGGTAATATCTGCTTTAAAGGGGCGGACACTTGTAACGGCTGAAAGTTGCACCGGTGGTGGTATTGGCGCGGCTTTAACGGCAGTACCCGGAAGTTCTAATGTTTTCAAGGGTGGAATTATTTCCTATACAAATGAAGTGAAGATTTCAAGCCTTGGCGTAAGCAGGGAAGTGCTGGATGAAAATGGTGCGGTTTCTGCGCCTGTTGCAAAGGAAATGGCAATTGGCGCAAGACAGCGATTGTGCGCTGATATTGCCGTGTCGGTTACCGGCCTTGCCGGTCCGGATGGAGATGATTTTGGAAACCCGGTTGGAACGGTTTTTATTGGCTATTCAGATGCCAATCATACATTTGCGCAAGAATATCATTTCTCCGGAGACAGGGAGGATGTGAGAAATCAGACAATTTGCGCCGCGCTGGACATCATTCTTGGAAATGTATAAAAACCATGGAGCAAAACAATTGCTCCATGGTTTTCTTATTGAGTCATAAGACGTATGAAATCTTCGTTGGACAAACCGACAATATATTCTGAAATATTTACGTCTTTGAGAATACTGCGATATGTGTTTGCATCCGGTTCAGCACCCAGAAATAATTTAGCAAGATTATCCGGATCATTAATGCTAAAGAAATCTCCCACAAATTTTATGTCGGAAATAACTCCATGGTTTAGTGTAATATATGCCTCAATGGTACCACAGCCTTCGATACGTTGTTTCTTGTGAACAGCGCATTCTAAAGACTGACCATAATTCCACTGCCATGTGCTGTATCGCTCTTTGGAAATCGTGGCGATATTATTTAAATCTTCCGGTGAGAAAATGTATTCCTCACCGGGTTGCTCTTGCAGAAGGTTCTCCAAAAGTAAGCAGCGAAATGCTTCTAAATTAATTTTTTCAGAAAGATGCTCTGATACGTTGGTTACCCGGCTACGCACTGATTTAATACCTTTTGCCTGAATTTTTGCAGTATCTACCTGCAAAGCGTTGCCTACAACAGAAAGATCAGATTGGAACAAAATTGTTCCATGATGCAGCACGCGGCCAGCTTTGACATATTGGGAGTTGCCGGAGAATTTTTGTCCGTTAATTGTAATATCATTTCGACCGCTTACCTCTGCGTGGACACCGAGTTTTTCCAGCGCTTGCACAATAGGTTGACAAAACAGTTTGAAATTTACAGTATCTTTCTCTTTTGCATCGGTAATAAAGGTGAAGTTTAGATTTCCTAAGTCGTGATAGACGGCACCGCCGCCGGAAAGTCTGCGAACAACTTGAATGTTGTGTTCTTTAACAAAATTCAAATTAATTTCAGCAAGGGTATTTTGGTGCTTACCAATGATAATTGCATTGTCGTTTTGCCAGAGCATAAAATAGGTTCTGTCTTTAGGAAGCTCTTCAAAAACATATTGCTCCGTCGCCAAATTCCATGCAGGGTCAGTTGTTCTAAGATTCAGGTAAGATAATTTCATTTACATCGCCTCAACGGAATTATAGCATTAATTTAGATTCATTTCAATATGCAGGGCACAATTTCCAGATATTGTAATTACTATGAATTTTAGGTCTTGACAAATGGCTGGATATGGAGTAATATAAGCAAGCTGACCGTGTGATATTTGGAGAAGTCGCGTAGCTGGCCGAGCGCGCACGATTGGAAATCGTGTATACCCCAAAAGGGTATCGAGGGTTCAAATCCCTCCTTCTCCGCCATATAAAAATCCCCACCAAACGGTGGGGATTTTTTTGTAAACATGTGTTAAAATGATTATGCATGCAGAATAAATTAACCTTGACACAGATATTAAAAACCGATATAATATTGACGTCTTTGCATGACATGTATATTTGCTACTGTGGCTCAGTCGGTAGAGCAGCTGATTCGTAATCAGCAGGTCGCCGGTTCAAGTCCGGCCAGTAGCTCCAAAAATCCCGAATGTGTAAGCGTTCGGGATTTTTACTTCTTACTTATTACCTCTTCACTCTTACCTCAAAATAAAATTCACACGGGATTTTTGGAAGGTAATAAGTAAGAAGTAATAGGTAATAAGTATTGCGGTTCCGCCGTTTTTATGCTATACTAAACCCAAGGCGGTGAAGTAATGAAAAAGATTTTATGCAAAATCGGCGATTTTTTTGAAACACTATTTGCTATGATAGTTGCTTTGATTTTTGGCGTTTGTGTTGTTTTTTTGCTGCCATTGGATTACATAAAGTACAAGAGGTCACTTTATTATAAAGCTGAGCATAAAAAATATAAACTCTATGCAGCATCTGGCGTTAATTTTGAGATTTATAATGAAATTATAAAAAACGATTTGCCGATAAAGTTCATTTGTAATCCAGACGATGATTCATTGGAACATGGTTGGTTTGTTTACAATAATACACTTATCATTCCAAACGTTTTTTCTTTTGAATATAATCCCGAAACGAAAAAGTGGAATTATTGTTGTGAAGTTGTTGAAGAGGATGATACCGAAAAAAGAATTATAATGTCACTTGAGGAATATATTGAAATAGAAGTTCAAGAAGCTAATGAACTTGCGGGAGATACTATTTGTGATAAAGCAATTGTTTTGATTGACGCTAACTGTATCGAGAATGCAGAGTTTGCAAAAAGCGAGAACAAATTTTTGATTTATGATGATAATAGAGAAGAAGTATTAAAAAATTTTTGTAATAACAACTAAAATAAAGAAAATCCTCGGTTTTCACCCAGTTCTTTTTCGGACACGAATGACAAAAATCCCGAACGCTTACGCATTCGGGATTTTACTTTTTCACTCTTCACTTTTCGCTAAAATTCATTTAAGATTTTGGGGAAATTACCAGATAATGTTGTTGAAGTTTTTGATAAAATATGGTATAATTAATAAAAAAACAAGGGGGGAATATTTTAGCATTTGGTTTAGATGCATCATCTTTTCAGGTGCATCTGGAAAGCAACTTCAATATGTTGTTGTGGAGATCGTATTCAGGCTACATTGGTTTTGAAAAAATTTAAAGAAAATCAAGTTTTAGACCGGTTCCATTTTGCGTGTCGGTCCAAGATTCTTAGTGACTTCCTTGGAAGTCCGTTATTTTTTATTGGAGGAATTGACAATGAGTGATTATACATATCAATTTGATAAAGCCGGCAACACCCTTGAAACATATGAATGGGACAATGTATGGTGGGAGCAGGCAGATAGGGATAGTGCACCGCGGGTGTTGTATATTGGAGATTCCATATCTTGCGCGACCCGCAGATTGGCGACTGCCGCAGCGGAAGATTCACTTCTGTTTGATGGCTTTGGTACGTCAAAAGCTGTTGATAATCCTTATTTTGCTGATTCCATCCGTATTTTTGCATCTCAGCAGAGAGAAAGACAAATTATTTTATTTAATAATGGCTTACATGGTTGGCACCTGGATGACACAAGCGCGTATAAGGATGGTTACGAGCAGATGATCCGTTTCTTATTGCGTGAATTTAAGGATACGCCACTCATGCTGCTCTTGACTACACATGTTGCGTCAAAAGAACAGGATGCGCGGGTTTGCGTCAGAAACAATGTTGTTTCTGAACTTGCGAAAAAGTATAATCTCCCGGTAATCGATCTGTATACAATCACAAATAGCGGAGATTTTCTCATCCACGATGGCGTACATTTAAAGCCGGAGGGCTATCAATTATTGGCGAAGACGATTGTAAACGAAATACATAAATGCATAGGTGTTTGAGATGAAACTAAAGGGCAAGAAAATACTTTTTCTTGGTGACAGTATTACATTTGGCGTTGGCGTCAGCAATCCGGATAATATTTACTGGCGCCGCCTGGCGATTAACGATGGTTGCATTACAAAAGGTTATGGAATCAGCGGTACGCGTATAGGAGCTCCATTGAAAAGATCCCGTTTTCCGGAAGATGATGACATATACTTTGCTACCAGAGTGGATTCAATGGATGAGGACGCTGATGCTGTTGTTGTTTTTGGCGGCACAAATGATCACAGCCACGGTGTAATTCCAATTGGCAAGATGTCTGATAGAGAAGATACATCTTTTTATGGCGCACTTCACAATTTGATGACTGCGCTGACTGCTAAATATCCCAATGCAAAAATTGTATTTATGACACCGGCGCACAAATGTGGAGAATCTGCAGCCGCCAACAGTTTTGGAGACCCACTTTTCGGTTGTCTGAAGGATTATGTAGATGCCATTATTGAAGTTGCTGATTACCACGGCTTGCTGGTTTTGGATCTATATCGGCTTTGGAATATTGACCCTGATATCCCTGAAATCAAAGCACGGTATATGCCGGACGGGATACACCCCTGCGATGCTGGTCATGAAGAGATTTATCGTCTCCTAAAATGCTTTTTAGAGACTTTATAACAGAGAGTAGAAACACATGAACAAGCAATGCTTTTTGGCAGGTTATTAAATACGGCTTGTTTTCGGTGTTTGCCGGTATTCTTCAGGCGGATCTTTTGCGCTGTTGTTTAATTTGCTTTTTAACGAGAAGCAGGAACTGTTTTGGGCATGTCCTATAACAGCATGGATGCTTTCCGTTCTTTGGAACTTAACTTTATACCGAAAGTTCACATTCGATCTGCCAATAACGTCCCTGTTGCAATGGCAAAAGAGGCTGTATTCTATTTGATTATTCCACCTGCATCTGCATGGCTTGGTCAGTTAGCTGCAAATGCCGGTTGGAACGCATTTGTTGTTGAAGTGCTGATAATGCTTGCAAACTTTGTTTTGGAATTTCTGCATTTTAAGTATTTTGTATTTTGGAATAAAAAGTAAACAGGATGCCTCCGGCAACGTTGCCGGAGGCATTTCTTATTTAGCAAAATTCAGAAGAGAAGTGGCTTCCAGTTTGTCGTAGCACCGAAGGAATGCTGCAAGCTCTTGAGCAATCTTCTTTGCACCGCCTTCGGAATTACTTTCAATATTCAGCGGCAGCAAGGGATCGTGCAGTGACAGACGAAGCAAGAACCAGCCGTTTCCGTGTTCATCATCGAGGTTCACCCGGACACCTTCAAAGTTGTTGGGTGCTAATGTCCAGCCGGGCTGCTTTTGTGCGTAATCAGTAAGCGCATCAATTACCTGCTGACCGTAAGTTTTGAAGTCCTCGACAAGTATGTTCATGCGGAATTCTGTATTCTCTACAGGCTCTTCCAGCGTTTCAATCAATGATTCCAGCGTGTAACCGTTTTTCTTGCCACAGGCCAATTCAATTAAAAGCTTGGTAACCAGGTAGGCACCGTCATCAAGGAAGTAATTTTCCTTCAGCGCGCCGTGACCGGAGGTCTCAATCGCCAGCTGGCTGTCCTGTCCTGCATTATTCAGGCGGATGGACTCGTTGATAACATTTCTGTAACCCCGCTTAAAGCGATGATGCACGCCGCCTTTTTGTGTAATAAATTTTGCAAGACCGTCAGAGGTGATAGAGTCGGTAACGATAGTGGTACCGGGATGCTCACGAAGCAGGATTGCAGAAAGCATGGCGATGATGCGGTTTCTGTTTAGTTCGCTGCCATCAGATAAAACTGCGCCTGCACGGTCTACATCGGTATCGAAGATAATACCCAGATCAGCTTTTGTTTCCTGAACAGCCTCCATGATGCTTTCCATTGCCTCTTTGTTCTCCGGGTTGGGGATATGGTTGGGGAAGCTCCCATCGGGATCCAGATAGCGGCTGCCGTCGGTGTTAGCGCCCAAGGGCTTCAGCACTTTGTCAACATAGAATCCACCGGCTCCATTACCGGCATCTACGACAATGCGGAAACCCTCCAGAGGCTTATCTTCGCCGGTGGCCGCTCGAATTTTATCAGCGAGAATTGCGGCATATGTATCCATAAAAGCACCGTCAGCCAGCGTGCCAGGCTGCAAGCCGGTTGTATCATTTCCACCGGCATAAACGAGAATCTGCTTAATATCCTTAGATTCCAATCCGCCTGCAGGAGTGAAGAATTTAAAGCCGTTGCGATTGAAGGGGAGATGACTTGCTGTGATCATAACAGATCCGTCAAATGCATAGCCTTCCGTTACCGTTGACATGAACATGGCAGGGGTGCTTGCCATACCAAAATCCGTAACGGCAAGACCTTGCTCGACCATTGCGCTGCAGATCCAATTTGTCAGGGCTTCACCGGAGAGACGGGAATCGCGGCCTACGGCAACACGCAGCGTTTTTTTGTTGCCCATTTTATTAATTAACCACAATGCGAAGCCTCTGCCGATATCCCGGCAAGCCTGCTCTGTCAGGTTGATGGGCTGACCAGCAATGCCATCCAGTGCAACACCACGAATGTCGCTGCCATTTTGCAGTTTACTATAATCCATATGGATACCTCCGTAAGATTTTTTATTTTGCATATTGTACCATGTTTTTTGAAAATAATCAACCATGCATAAAACCCGGAGAGGCAAAAAGCCTCTCCGGGAAGAATTTATTCGTTGCTTGTTGGATCGCTTAATGATTGGAATTTATTTTCCCTGCGGAAATAGGTAATGGTGTATTCGCAGAACGAAACCAACATAAATCCAGCGTCAATATAAGTAAACAGATTTACAGTTGTTTTATTCATTTCCGGTAAAAGAACCATAACAATCAGGCTTAAAAATAGAACTGTGGTGCAAATTTTTCCACTTAATAACGCACCTTTAAGCATTTTGCCTTTTCGAAGGTTGATACAGCCGGCAATCAGCTGGAATCCTTCTTTGATCACAAAAAATACAACCAAATGCCATAAAATCGGGTATTTCATTGCAAGGCAAATAATCAGCGTGAATTGTGTTGCTTTATCGGCAAGGGGGTCAAGAATTTTTCCAAGGGTTGAAATCATATTAAAATGACGTGCGATTTTTCCATCAATTAAGTCCGTCAGACAAGATACGGCCAAAATTCCTGCTGCAAGATAGTAATCAGCGTTATCGCGGGCGTTCAAGTAGATCATCACATAAACAGGAATCAGCACAAGCCGAAACAGACTAAGCATGTTTGGAATTGTCAGTATCTCTTTTTTCCAATCTTTTATAAACATGGACATTCCTCCGAAAGTAAAACGCCCTTGGCATATAGCTATATTATAGGCGATTTTCAGCTTTAATCAAGTATTTACTGTAAAGGTTTGGAAAAATTTTAAAAAAGTTCAAAATTTTCAGGGCGATTATTATGAAAGACTGTATTATGATGCGCATTTAATGTGAACTGATGCACCAAATGTTTCCATGTTATTTTGTCTAGCTCACCGGTAACCGGTAGATTGGCTAATTGCTGAAATGCAGCAAGGGAGTTGGAGGTTTCTGCATCCATAATACCGCTGTGTCCCGGTGGCTGAATCATTGGGTGGTCATGGGAAAGCTGTGTCAGCATGCTTTGGAGCAGATAAATATATGGACTACTGTCGCCACGACGAAATATCTGTCCGGGGTCCATTACAATTTCAATTGGTTGCGCCTTATCCACACGGATCAATGCCGGTTCGTAATTTAAGACGATTAAATCCCATGTCGGTTGATCAGCTACACCCGTAACAGGCAATCCTTGCTGACGCTGAAATGCAGAGACCGCATTCATGGTATCCGGTCCATAAATTCCGTCTGGGACAACGCGCGGTAATCGACCGTCATCTTCGGCAAGAACCCGCAGCATTGTTTGCAAGGAGCGGATCGGCTGCTGCACAAAGGATTCTCCAGGTCTCATCGAACCACCTCCTGCTTTACCGGATCTTGATTTCCAATGCTTAAATTTCTGCTTGGAAATTGTGTCATTGTTGTTGTCCTTGCATAATTTACATTATTGCTGTTGCCAGTAGGACCGGGGAATCGTTCTCCACTGCGCAGTGCTGTATTTTCAATACCGGAATATTGGTCGTAAATCTCGTCCCAGGTCTGTGCGCCAACTGTTCCGGTTTCCGGTAAACCAAATCGTCGCTGCGCCGCAAGGACCGCCGATCTGGTAGCCGGACCATAAATACCGTCCACATTTACCGGTGGTATAGACGGAATAAATGAACTCAATACAGAGAGCATATATTGCAGTAACTGTACTTTTTCTCCGGTATCTCCAACCTCTAATCCGTTTGGCGGTGACCAACTGTTTGCGTAGAACCGCTGTCCTTGACTGCGAAGTTCGGAAAGAGCATTGACACCGGTGTATAGTCTTACAATTTCATACCATGTTGCCGGTCCAACAATGCCGTCTGGATTCAAACCGAAAATTCTCTGAAATTCGATGACACTTGCTTCCGTTCTGCTGCCAAAAATGCCATCTATAGCGGGAATTTTTGGAATTGCCGGATAATTTTGTGCAATCCGGTTTAGAGAAACCTGAATCGTAACCACATCCGGTCCTGTACTCCCGCGCCGTATGGGTGTTCCCGGATAGGAGGATGCGATCCCTCTGATTGGTGCATTTACAACGGTTTCCACATTTCCGTAATAGCTGCGCAGAATCTGATCAGATGTATAACCCTGCTGCGCCAAATTTTGACTACCCCATTGACTTAACCCTTCACATGTAACAGTTGTGCCATTGCAGAATTTTGCTGCCAGCGGCTCAACAAACCCCGGCCGTCTTAAATAGTCATTAAATAATTCGTCTACCAAACGGGAGACATTCTCGAAATAGCTTCGGCCGTTCACAAAAGCCTGATCGAATGCGGTTGAGTTTGTGATTTCAAAATCATATCCGCGACTTCTGTAAAATTCTGTATAAACCCGATTAAGCGCAAAAGATACAATTGCCAGTATGTTTGCCCGCAATGCGCTTTCATCCCATGTGGGATAAATTTCGCTGGAGGCAACATTTTTCACATAATCAGAAAAAGATACAGTTACATTTGCCGCATTTGCCGATGGCGCACCCAAATGGACAGTTATGCGTTGCGGTATATAAGGTGTTACCGGAGGCATAATTGGATTCCCCCTTTATAAATTTTGCGGTGGCGTTGTAAATGTTTCCGCTTTGTTCCACTTTTCGGGCAGCTCGGAAAGGGGAATCAATTCTAAATTTTGATCAGTAGTGGTATTAGCAAAAACCTGCAGGTTTTCTATATAAATTTCTTCATAGTTTTCCAATCTTGCGTATAGATTTACTACAGCAAACGGAATAACGCCGGTATTGGGACTTTGACTGGCAGAAATATCCGGAACGGTAATTTCTACCGGGGTGTCAAAAAGTCCGCTGCGATTTGTAAGTCGCATTGCGATTGCAGCACCGTCTGTTCCGGTAATTGTTACCGCAACATCCTGTAGTGGAATTTGCGCATTACTTGTATAAGCACGAACTTGTATGTACGCGGTTGCGCTCAGAAGCATCCCCTCCTTATTTTGTTCTTACTATACTATGCAGTCACTGATAAAAGGTGCAGGGGTATCATATAAACCCCTGCATTTGCTGAATATTTGCTTTTTCGCAGTCTACAAGCTTTTGTAATAAAATTGCAATACTCGTATCCTCTTTGGCGTGATGGTGCTGACTTTTCAAGCTTTTGATCAACCCCCGTGTATTTCCTTGCATCATCATAGCGGCAATTTTGGAATCCACATTACCAAAGGAAAGATTCGCCCGGGCATAGGTCTTTGACATCATTTTTGCCATGGCATCCAACTCTTTAATATCCCATCCGCGAGATGCTGCAATGGAATAAACTTCCCGTTCAATTGCGTCGTATTCATCTAGTTGGGAGCTTAGTGCCCTTTTCAATTCGGGGCGCACTGCATATGGCATGACAGCGCGGATGCCGACCTGACCCATCTGTGTCGTTTTCAGCATGGAGGAGAGTATTTCACCATTACTTTGCATTCTATCACCCATACATAGTATGATCGCTTTTTTATCTTCCATGCACAATTGCATAGGACTGGCATAGAATATTGTGACAGAAAGGGGAGGTTATATGTGCGGAATTGCCGGTTTAATCGGCGTTAGATATGATGAAAGCATTACAAAGAAAATGCAACAGACGATGCTTCGAAGAGGACCCGATGCCCAGGGAATTTTTGTATCAGATATTTGTTGTATGCTACATAGCCGATTATCTATCATTGATCCGGAGGGTGGTAGCCAGCCGATGCACCTTACATGGTCAGGGGAGACATACACCATTGTCTATAACGGTGAACTATATAACACCGATGAAATTCGCAAGTTATTAATAACATTGGGACATCATTTTTCAGGACATTCTGATACAGAAGTGGTGCTGCATGCATATGCCCAATGGTCCGAAGGATGTTTGGAAAGGTTTAATGGAATATTTGCTTTTGCTGTTTGGGAAAAGAAACGGAAAAAACTTTTTCTTGCCCGTGACAGAATCGGGGTTAAACCGCTGTTTTATAAGTTGCACGATAGCGGAATTATTTTTGCATCGGAAATAAAGACAATTCTAGCGTACCCGGAAGTGAATGCGGAATTGGATGCACAGGGTGTAGCGCAAATTCTTTTGCTAGGACCGGGCAGAGAGCCTGGCAGTGGCGTATTTAAAGGTATTTTCGAACTGGAACCGGGCTGCTTTGGTTGCTATATTTGCGGAAAATGGAATTGGAAACGATATTGGAAGCTAACAGATTATCCTTATACAGATTCATTTGAAGACACGGCGATAAGAGTCAGAGAGTTGGTAATTGACGCCATTCAAAGGCAAATGGTTTCTGATGTGAAAATAGGCACATTTTTGTCCGGAGGTCTGGATTCCAGTTTGATTTCATCTATTTGTGCAGAGAGTATGTGTAATCAGGGAAAAACGCTGGATACTTTTTCTGTGGACTATAAAAATAACGAAAAATATTTTATACCCGGGAAATTTCAACCAAATTCTGACAATAGTTATATTTCCGTAATGGAAAAGTATTTAGACAGCAATCATCATTGGACCGTCATTACACCACAGCAGCTAATGGATAATTTGGAGAATGCAACGATTGCCCGGGATTTACCGGGCATGGCGGATGTGGATATTTCTTTGCTGGCTTTTTGCGGCGAAATTCGTAATTGCGTTAAGGTCGCGCTGTCAGGAGAGTGTGCTGACGAAATATTTGGGGGATACCCATGGTACCGGGATCCGGAAGTTCGTGCATTAGACGGCTTTCCGTGGGCGCAGAACACAAAAGAACGAGCTGGTTTTCTTGCTAAGGATATTGCGCAGAAAATCAATCCGTATGAATTTGTAAATGACCTGTATATACAGACGATAAACCAATGTGATATACTTCCAGAAAATTCACCGGAAGAGCGTCGCATGAAACAAATGGTAAACCTGAATCAGCGCTGGTTTATGCAAACGCTCCTTGACAGAAAAGACAGAATGAGCATGTATTATGGGCTTGAGGTTCGTGTGCCTTTCTGCGACTACAGAATCGCGGAATTTATGTATGGCGTTCCGTGGGAATATAAGGATTATAATGGGCAGGAAAAAGGACTTTTGCGTTACGCAATGCGTGGCTATTTACCGGATGAAGTGCTGTATAGAAAAAAGAGCCCGTATCCAAAAACTTATGATCCTCTTTATCTGCAGTTAGTCAGTGAGAAATTGGAATCACTGCTTGCACAAAATGACGCGCCAATTTTTCAAATTGTCGATAAGAATGCACTGCGTGGCTTACTTTGTGCAGAATATGCCTGGCCTTGGTACGGTCAATTGATGAAAGTGCCACAAACCATTGCATATATGCTGCAAATTAACTTCTGGCTGGAACATTACCGGATTAACATAGTATAAAATTGCAAAAAGATTGTTAATAATCTGGAAACACCTTTTCTGCAAGGAGATGATGTGCTATACTATTCTTGTACGGAGGTGATTTCATGTTAACATATGAGCAGGTAACAAATAATGAGGCGATCAGGACATATATCATACGCGCTGATGAATCACTGGTTTCTTTGGGATATACGGAGCATAGCTTTTCCCATGTGATCCATGTAGCGCAGACTGCGGGATATATTTTACAAACCCTTGGCTACGATGATAGAACGGTTGAGCTTGCGAAAATCGCTGGATATTTACACGATATTGGAAACCTTGTCAATCGAAAGGATCATTCCCAATCCGGTGCGGTAATGGCTTGGAGTATTCTTAACGATATGGGATGTGATCCCGGTGAGATTGCGACAATTGTAACGGCTATTGGTAACCATGATGAGGGAACCGGTGTTCCTGTAAATCCGGTTGCAGCGGCATTGATTCTTGCAGATAAAGCCGACGTTCGCAGAACCCGGGTTCGTAATACAGATATATCCACTTTCGATATTCATGATCGGGTGAACTATTCTGTCAGGAAATCTCTTTTAAAAATCAATGAAGAGAAAACAATTGTAAAGCTGAAATTGACTGTTGACACCCAATATGGTTCCGTTATGGATTACTTCGAGATATTCATGGGACGCATGATTCTTTGCAGAAAAGCAGCAACAAAATTGGGCCTGCAGTTTAAATTGATTATCAATGAACAACAGTTGATTTAAAAAAACGGAGTCTTTTAGACTCCGTTTTTTACAGATTGTAGTATTTTTCAAATTCAGCAGGGTGGGGGATAATTGCTAACTGCTGACATTCTGCACGCTTAGCTTTGATAAAGTTATTAAGAAGTTCTTCCGGGAATACGCCACCGGCGGTTAAATAATCATGATCCGCTTCCAGTGCATCCAAGGCCGCATCCAGAGAGGTGGGCAGACCCTTGAGCTTTGCTTTTTCCTCTTCTGGCAGGTTGTAAAGGTTCATATCATAAGGACCCCAACCGTTTTCGTGAGGATCAATTTTGTTTTTAATGCCGTCTAAACCGGCCATCAGGATCGCAGCGTAGCAGAAATATGGATTGCAGGTGGCATCCGGGTTACGCAGTTCAAAACGGCGTAGTTCCGGACGCTTGGCATAGGCAGGAATACGGATAACCGCACTGCGGTTGGATGTTGCATAACCGACGGTAACCGGCGCTTCAAAGCCAGGAACAAGGCGCTTAAAGGAGTTTGTGCTGGGGTTGGTGAGGGCGCACAGGGAGGCAATGTGCTTTAAAATGCCACCCATAAAGTAGTGAGCTTCTTTGCTAAGGTTAGAATAGCCGTTATCGTCAGAGAAAACCGGCTGACCTTCCTTCATAAGCAGCATGTGAACATGCATGCCGTTGCCGGCTTCGCCATAGACAGGCTTTGGCATAAATGTTGCGGATTTGCCGTACTTTAAAGCAGTATTGCGGATGATATACTTGATCATCATGGTGGCGTCCGCCATCTTGGACATTTCGCCCAGCAGAGGCTCAATCTCATACTGACCGGAAGCGCTTACCTCGGGATGATGGTAATTGATCCTAATCCCAGCGCGCTCCATGAGCATGCACATTTCACTGCGACAGTCATAGCTGGTATCGAAAGGCTTGGCAATATGGTAATTCTTTTGCTTGGGAACAACTACGCCGTGGCCCTGAACACCGGTGTTCCAGTGGGCCTGCTGCGCATCCAGATTCATACCGATGGAGTTTGGCTGGACTTCCCATGTAATGTCATCAAACAGATAAAATTCAAACTCAGGCAAAATGAACATTTGATCAGCAATGCCACTGTCACGCATGTATTTTTCTGCAGCAAGGACGATATTTCTGGGGTACTGTGCAAGAGGACGGTTTTCCGGATTGTCAATGATCATAGCGTTACCGGTCATAGACAAAGTAGGAATTTGACAGAAGGGATCGATTACGGCGGTATCCGGATCGGGAATGAAGACCATGTCGCTTTTTTCAACAACAGCATAGCCATAGTTGGATGCATCAAAACCAACACCGTTTTTCATCAGATCCTCGTTAAAGTTCTTTGCGGGAACTGTCACATGGCGGTATTGACCGTTAATGTCCACCATTTTGAAGTCAACCATTTGGATGTCGTTATCCTTGATTAACTTCATTACGTCTTGTATACTATTTGCCATATAGTTACACCTCAATTTATAGGATAATTTGATTATAACAGATTCTATTTGCGCCGTCAAATATTTATCTGTTAAATTACATAACAAAGCCCGATTCAAAATCGGGCTTTGTTGGCAGATTATTCACAATATCCGGGTGTGGTGTAGAATGCAACAGTTCTCGGTTCCGCGCGACCATACTGGGCAACTACAGGAACATCACTCTCCAGCATGATTGCGTATTGCTCTTCAAACTTGGCGGTGTATTTGCCAAAGTCTTTTTCTTCGTTAGTACGCAGACAGCGAACGCGACGGGCACCTACCTTAATGTTAATATCGTCGATGGGTTCTTTGTCTGTGTAAAGCAACGTGATTTTAATGTTTGCTTCTTTATCACCGGTGTTGGTAATGATAATAGATTCATGACCGGGAATCAGATTCACACCAACAGGGGGAAGTTCTGCATCGGGGAAGATCCATACTTTTTTTCCGTATCCCATAATTATTCTCCTTTTTTGTCAATATAACGAATTACCCGACAAGGGTTTCCAACAGCAACAACATTATCCGGAATATCTTTTGTGACGACACTTCCTGCGCCAATTACAACATTGCTTCCAATGGTCACACCGGGCACGACTGTGGTGCCTCCGCCAATCCAAACATCGTCACCAACCGTGATAGGGAAGGCCTGTTCCAGCAGTTGGTTACGTTGCGCGGCATCAATGGGGTGATGCGCTGTGTAAAATCCGCAGTTTGGACCAACAAACACATTGTCGCCAAAAGTAATTTTCCCCGGATCTACAAAATTGCAATTGTTGTTTGCAAAGAAGTTATCGCCCACTTCAATATTAAAACCAAAGCCACAAAAGATATTCGGCTCCACGTAAGGATTTTTTCCCACCTTCCCAAAAAGCTGACGAATCAGTTCTTCTCGTCGGGCCATGTTAGAGGGCATCGTTCTGTTGTATTCATAACACAGATCAGCACACTTCAAATGCATTTCTTCACGGCCGGGGAAGGTCGTGTCATACAGCAGACCTGCATAGCATTTTTCTTGTTCTGTCATAGCACAATTTCAAATTGCTGCTCCGGAGTCAGATCCACAACCGTGCAGTCATTGGCGTAGGTACATTCCGGCAGAACGATCATTGCAGTCAGCTGTTCCTTATTTGCAGGTAACGGCGCAAGGTGCCAAATGGCGGCATTCATTTTTACAAGTGTGTATTTGGGCACAATGAATGCCTCGGCTAAATCTGTTACGGGTTTGCCAGCTGACGCCGGCGCAACATGGAGTATCATATCATCATCCAGAGGAAGTATCATTTCCCAGGTGGTTGTGTGGTATTCCTGCTGTGTAATAATCATCTTCTCGGGTTTCTTTACCAAAATAGGGGAATAGCCTACACGGTGACTGCTGTCAGCTACCAAGCGGTCAGGGAAAAATTGATGCAATTCACCGCATAGCGCGTAACCATTTGGATCAGCCATGGTGTAGAACTGACCAAAGGGCGCAAAGGCGTTGTGTGTCAGGGGTTGGGCTTTAATTTGACGCATAATTATTTCTCCTTAGTTAATGTTTGTTCATTGAACAACTTCCCGAAGCCATTCCAGTGTGCACTGCACCATATGTTTACCAATTTCTGCAGAAGCTTCCTTTGCGCTTTGGGCAAACCATTCCGTATTTCTTTCGCAGCGGGAAAGATCAACATTTTCCGGCCAGGTACCCATCATAAGGCTGGTTTCCCATTTGCCGGCATGGTCAAATCCGCCACATTTGATCTGTGCTTCTGCACCAATCAAGGGTATAACCTTGATGTAAGAGAAGGGATCTTCACCGCCACCAAGGTTTTCATAGTAGCTGGCATAGCTGTCACTGCCCCACCAACCCTTACCGAGGGTTTCTTCCATATATTCCATGGTTACCTTTTTGGCAGCCTTGTGGCAGGCAATGGTCATAGGCATCAATCCTGCGCCTTCTGTTTGGTGATGGGGCATCAAGTAGATATTTTTGTGTCCGGCCGCGATCATGGACTTAAGAACATAGTACAGATAGTTTACATATGCGTCCTCGTCTACGTGGAAATGGCTGGGCTTCGGCTCGCAAACTGCATAGGAGGCAACACCGTACCAGATGGGAGGACAGACAACAATCTCTTTCTCTTTTTCCAGTTCTCTGAGGCATCCGGTTACCACCATAGTATCTGTGCCGCAAGAGGCATGTTTTGCATGATATTCAAGTGTGCCAATAGGAATAATAAAGGGAACATTTCTATTCACAGCGTCTTGAATCTCGTCATAAAACATATCAATTAATTGCATAATGATATTCTCCTTTCACAGAATCCCCACAGAAGTGTTTCTGTGGGGATGTTCGTGTTCTTTGTGATTAGAAGTGCAGTTCGGGGCAAACCTCGGGGATTTCGGGGCTGAGCATTTCAAAGCCATTTTCCTTAACTGCAATACCCTTTTCCCAACGAACACCAAAGGTGTCGCCGGAAATATATGTATCGACCTGGTAACACATATTGGGCTTCAGGTAGTAGTCGGAGCTGGTCTCACACCAGGGAGCCACAACCTCGATAATACCGGTGCCGTGGAGCGGACCCTAAACATAGTTCTTCTCATAGCCGTTTTCAACCAACTTCTGATAGAAATCCTTTGCAATATCAGCAGCAAATACGCCAGCCTTAACCTGCTGCGCAGACCAGCTGTGCATGTCGCGGCAGAACTGAACGATATCCTTGCGCTGGCCTTCCAGAGTACCCAGGCAAATGGGATAG
>JAZOUW010000003.1:0-21364 GCA_045658385.1 Faecousia sp. | reverse complement strand
TTTAGCATTTTGCATTAATTATAGACCTGCACCTTTAGCTCAGTTGGTACACGAGCCGCAGCGAGCGTGCCGACGGCAACCGCGAAGCGGCACTTGGCCGGCGGCTGAGCAACTACTTTGCGACTGTAGACGCAGAGAGTTGGGTGCAAACTAAATTATCTACAGAGACCTGCACCTTTAGCTCAGTTGGTAGAGCAACTGACTCTTAATCAGTGGGTCCCGGGTTCGAGTCCCTGAAGGTGCACCATGGCCCGTTGGTCAAGTGGTTAAGACAGCAGCCTCTCACGCCGTTAACATCGGTTCGAATCCGGTACGGGTCACCAAATTTCTTCTTGACACCGTAATGTGAGAGTGTTATAATTTGTTTGCTGTTAGAAGCCAGTTGGCTTTTGACATATATAGATGGTTAACAGCCATCCATAGAGTTCGTGTTGATTGTTATGTGGGTCCACCTGTTCCCATCCCGAACACAGAAGTTAAGCACATCTGCGCCGACAATACTTGGCGGGCGACTGCCCGGGAAGATAGGTAATGCCAACATAAGAGAGTCAGGAGAAATCCTGGCTCTCATTTTTTGCATATAGAATTCTTTGCTTTAACGGCGTAGTTAACTAGGTAAAAAAGGATGGCAGAAATGCCATCCTTTTTGCTATAAATGATTTAATTAATCATTATAAGGTTGAACTGTTGTTTCCCAGCCGTTAATTCTATAGAGTGAAACATCAAATGTAGCCCAGAAAATTTGACCGGTGGCCTTCACTATATCGCCAGGCATTAAATTCATAACTTCCTCTTTGCTTGCTTCGATTTCCCATCCGCCTTTCAATGAAACCCCTGCTTCGATTGTAATACCATTAATTGTTGTGGTGCTCATTACCTCTTCAACTTCACCAATCACGGTTACTTTAGCACCAAAATATTTGTTCTTAAATGCGACTTCATTTTGGTGTGATATTTTTCTAATGTCACTTGCTGTTAGGTTTTCGGCTTCACCATTATTATTAACAACAGTGGCTATGGGATCCGCATATTCGTTTTGAGTTTCAGATTGGTTACTTGTGCTAGATTGGCATGCACAAATATTCATGCAAAGAATAAGTGCTAGTGCGAGAGACAATGCTTTCTTCATTTAATTTACCTCTTTCATAATATACATATTTTGATGCGATGGTACCATGATTGTTTCTAGTGCTATTTAAATAATCGTAGAATAGAACCAAACGGTTATACCACGGGATGAATATAGCATAATTATGTTACGATGTCAACACCAAATGGTTATGAAAGAGGTGCTGATATGGACAATTATTATCCTAGGTTGAGAGACTTACGCGAGGATCGTGATTTATCGCAACAAGAAGTGGCTAATTTTTTAGGAATGAAGCAACCTCAATATAGTCGTTATGAGAGAGGGCTGCGCGATGTGCCGTCGGATGTGTTGATTCGTCTTGCGCAATTCTATAATACTTCTACGGATTATATTTTGGGATTAACGAACAATTCAAAACCTTATTATAAGTAATTTGTTGCTTAATTCAAACCACGATATTATTGATAGTAAAAAGAGGCAGGCACCTATGTGCCTGTCTCTTTTAGATGTTGTGGGTTTATCTTTGGATTCTGCCGGAGCCGTCGCCGCCGGCCAGTTTTTCCACCTCTGCAACGGTAACCATATTGTAGTCACCTTCTACTGAGTGTTTCAGCGCAGATGCCGCAACTGCAAACTCCACAGCTGCCTGGGTGTCCTTGCCGTTCAGAATGGAGTAGACCAGGCCGCCGCCAAAGGAATCCCCACCGCCAACACGGTCAATGATGTGCAGATTATACTTTTTGGAGAAGCAGTATTCATCCTTTGCAACATTATAAAGCATTGCGCTCCAGCCGTTATCAAAGGCGCTGTGGCTTTCCCGAAGGGTAATGGCAACCATTTCAAAACCAAATTTGTCAGCCAGCTGCTTTGCAACGGACTTGTAGCCTTCGTGATTCAGTTCGCCGGCATAAATGTCAGTAGCCTCGGCTTCAATACCAAATACATCCTTGGCATCTTCTTCGTTGGAGATACACACATCCACATACTGGCACAGCTCGGTCATAGCTTCACGGGCTTCGGCGCGGGTCCAAAGCTTGCCACGATAGTTCAGGTCGCAGGAGATCTTGATGCCCCGGGCCTTTGCAGCCATACAAGCCTGCTTGCAGATCTGCACCATATTGCCGCCCAGTGCCGGGGTGATACCGGTGAAATGGAACCACTGTGCGCCCTCAAAAATCTCATCCCAATTAAAATCTTCGGGAACGGAAAGAGCAATGGCGGAGTTTGCCCGGTCATAGATGCAAACGCTGCCTCGCTGGGAAGCGCCCTTTTCGTTAAAGTAGATACCAACACGGTCGCCTCCGCGGACAATCTTGGTGGTGTCCACGCCGTAGCGGCGCAGGGAGTTAACAGCGGATTGACCGATTGCGTGGCTGGGCAGTTTAGTAACAAATGCTACATCCATACCATAGTTGGCCAGAGAAACAGCTACGTTTGCTTCACCGCCACCAAATGTAAATTCTACATGGTCGCACTGAACAAAACGCTCATAGTTGTAAGGTTGCAGGCGGAGCATCAGCTCACCAAAAGTAATAATTTTAGCCATTGTATTTTCTTCCTTATACACCGGAATAAGCGGCAAAACCTGCGTCTACCGGTAAAACAACACCGGTAATGGCAGAAGCGGATTTGTTATCACACAGAAACAGTGTTGCGCCGATCAGCTCATCGGCATCTACAAAACGGGCAGTGGGTGTGCCGTTAAGAATTTTAGCGCTGCGGGCAGTGGGTGTGCCGTCCTCGTTGAACAGTAGTGCTTTGTTCTGGGCGGACACCAGGAAACCGGGGGCAATGGCGTTGCAGCGGATACCGGTGCCGGCAAAGTGGGTAGCCAGCCACTGGGTAAAGTTGGAAATACCGGCCTTTGCAGCAGAGTATGCAGGAATCTTGGTCAGCGGTGTATAGGCGTTCATAGAAGAAATGTTCAGAATTACGCCGCTGCCTTTTTTAACCATATCCTTGGCAAATGTCTGGGTGGGAAGTAAAGTACCCTGGAAATTCAGCTTGAATACGAAATCAACGCCGGCAGGATCCAAATCAAAGAAACTCTTACCGCCTTCTTTTGCTTCGTGCTGGTATTCATTATCTGTGGTTGCCCGGGGATTGTTGCCACCGGCACCGTTAATCAGAATGTCGCAGGGACCCAGATCTTTCAAAACGGCTTTGTGTACTTCTTCCAGAGCTTCCGGTTCCAGAACATTTGCTTTATAACCCTCGGCAATGCAACCTTCGGATTTCAGTTCTGCTGCCAGCTTTTTAACGGCATCTTCATTCAGATCCAGGCAGGCGACCTTTGCACCGGAACGGGCAAAAGCACTGGCCATTGCGCCACAGATCAAGCCACCGGCACCGGTAACTACGACGACCTTGCCGGAATAATCCACATTCAAGGGAAGATTTTTCATAATAATACCTCCAATTATTTACCGGACGCTTTATCCAGCGTATCCCATACGCCTAACATATACATAATGCCCAATGCCCGATCATACAAACCGTAGCCGGGGCGGACTGTACCGGGGCCTTCACCCCACAGATGGCGGCCGTGGTCGGGACGAATATAGCCTTCGAAACCACAATCGTGATAGGCTTTCAGAATGTCCAGAATACCGGTGTCACCGTCGCAATCCCGGTGGCTAGCTTCAGAAAAATCACCGTTGGGGAAGTGCTTGACATTCCGGATGTGGGCAAAAGCAATGCGGTCGCAGTGCTTTCTAACGATGCTTGCCACATTGTTGTTGGGGTCGGCATTCAAAGAACCGGAACAAAGGGTCAAACAGTTACAGGGATGGTCCACCATTTTCAGGAAGCGGTCAATGTTTTCCTCATTGATAAGAAGTCGGGGCAGGCCGAAGATGTCCCAAGGGGGGTCGTCCATATGGATGGCCATTTTGATGCCGGTCTCTTCACAGGGGGGCATCAATGCTTCCAGAAAATACTTCAGATTCGCCCAAAGTTTTTCGTGGTCAACATCTTTATAAGCCTTGAACAGTTCGTCCAGCTTTGCCATTCTTTCCGGCTCCCAACCGGGGAAGGACATATCGTACTTTTCTGTAAAATCCAGTATGTACTTTGCCATTGCGTTATAGTCGTCCTGGATCATACCCTTTTCATAGAACAGCGCAGTGGAACCGTCACCTACTTCGTGGAACAGGTTAGAGCGGGTCCAGTCAAAAATTGGCATAAAGTTATAACAGATAACTTTCACACCAAATTTGGCAAGATTGCGCATAGTGATCTTGTAGTTTTCAATGTATTGATCCCGTGTGGGAAGACCAATCTTAATATCGTCGTGGACATTGACAGACTCCACAACATCAATATTAAAGTTGTATTTTTTACATTGTGTCTGCACTTCAGCAATTTCGGATTCCTCCCAGACTTCACCGGGCAGTTTGTGATGCAGCGCCCAGACGATGCTGGTTACACCGGGAATCTGCTTAATGTCACTGAGTTTAATGTTGTCATTCCCTTCGCCATACCAGCGAAAACCCATTTGCATTGGCATATGCTATCCTCCATAAACTACAGCACTAAAATAATTGTAATCTTAGTTTAACAAAAATAAATGCAATATAAATTGTGTTATTTGCTTGAAATATTGTTAATGTTGCTATATACTTTTGTTGAGGTGAGGAATATGCGGGAACGCTCACAAAATTTTGATCCCCGGCAGGTAATGCAACGGGAAAATTTTGAAATATTCCATTATCGTGAACCCCGTTCCGGTAATGTTGAGGTACATCATCATGATTTTTATGAAGTGTATTTTTTGATTGGAGGAGAGTTATCCTATTGGGTAGAAGGCCGTATTATTCGGTTGACACCGGGGGATTTGCTGTTTATTAACCCAATGGAACTGCACAGACCTATGCCGGACCCAGATCATTCCATGTGTGAACGGTTTGTGCTATGGATCAATAAGACCTTTCTGGAGGGCTTGTCCACGCAGCAGATACGAATGAACGGTTGCTTTGACACGAATCTTCCCAACCACAGCCATGTGATTCGTAGCGTTGGCGGCGAACGGGCAGTGATTTCTGCCCGGATGGGCGAATTAGTCAGAGAGTGCTACAGTAAGGACTTTGGCAGCGATATTAGCGCTATGGGTATTTTTCTGCAGCTGATGGTGCAACTGAACCGCCTTGCCCGGGGCGGAGGAAGCAAGCAGGAGACACAGCAGCTTTCTCCTCTTGTGCAGGAAGCAATGGACTATATCGGTGAGAATTTGAATGCGGAATTGTCTTTGGGTGGGGTTGCAAGCAAACTTTTTGTCAGCAAATATCACCTGTCCCACGCGTTTAGCAGGGAAGTGGGTGTGAGTGTTTACCGGTATATCATGCTCCGTCGCCTGATGCTGGCGCGTCAGCAGCTGGTGTCCGGGGAAGCGGCAGGTCAGGTGTGCCGCAACTGCGGATTTTCAGATTACACCAGCTTTTACCGGGCGTTTAAGTCAGAATATGGCATAAGTCCCAGAGAATTTTTCTCTGCCTAGAAATATAATTTTCTTGACAATGAATGTATTCTCCATTAAAATATAGGCAATATATTGAGGGAGTAATTCGGCACCCTTGGTGCTAAGCGTCTTCGTCAAACCGGCAAGAAATTGCCCGGAGAGCTTCTAAGGAATGAGACTCATGCGCGTATTGCTTTTGCAGTTGCGTATGAGTTTTTGTATTTTTTGTAAAAAGGAGATTTGTCATGGACAAAGAGTACAGCTTGTCTCAGGAATCTGTGCTGGAGCAGTTGGGTACTACCGAGAATGGTTTAAGTTCTCAAGAGGCGGCCCAGCGACTGGAAAAGTACGGACATAACAAACTGAAGGAAGCAGAAAAAGTTACCTGGTTCCAGCGGTTTGTGGCGCAGTTGAAGGACCCGATGCTGATCATTTTGCTGATCGCGGCAGGTGTCAGTGCGCTGACCGGTATGCTGTCCGGTGAAAATGAGTGGGCAGAGGTTATTATTATTCTTGCGGTGGTTCTGCTCAATGCAGTTTTGGGCGTGGTGCAGGAGAGTAAGGCCGAGGCTGCCATTGAAGCGCTGCAAACAATGACAGCAGCTACCTGCAAGGTCCTTCGGGACGGCAAAATGGTTGTTTTGCACTCCGATGAACTGGTCCCTGGTGATGTGGTGCTGCTGGAAGCTGGCGATGCTGTGCCTGCCGATGGCCGTTTGCTGGAAAGTGCGTCCCTCAAAATTGAGGAAGCTGCCCTTACCGGTGAAAGTGTTCCGGTAAATAAGGTCATTGAGATGTTGGGCGTTGAGGGGGACAAGGATGTTCCTCTGGGCGACCGGAAAAATATGTGCTATATGGGCTCTACCGTCGTTTACGGTCGTGGTAAAGCAGTGATCACACGCACCGGTATGGATACCGAAATGGGTAAGATTGCCGGCGTTTTGGCCGCAACCGAGGACGAGCAGACTCCCTTGCAGCGTAAGCTGGATCAGTTAGGCAAGTCCTTGAGCTGGATCGTTTTGGGCATTTGTGTTTTCATTTTTGGCTTCAACCTGTTTATGGCCCGGTCTGAATTGGCTGTTGCGGGTCATACCTTGAGTGTGATTCTGGAAACCTTTATGGTGGCAGTTTCTCTGGCGGTTGCTGCGATTCCTGAAGGCTTGGCGACGGTGGTTACCGTGGTTTTGTCTATCGGTGTTACCAATATGTCCAAGCGCAATGCCGTTATTCGTCGCCTGACCGCTGTGGAAACCTTGGGCTGCACCCAGGTGATCTGCTCTGATAAGACCGGCACACTGACCCAGAATAAGATGACAGTTGTGGAGCATCTTGGTGACACAGAATTGGTCGCCACCGCTATGGCACTGTGCTCGGATGCAAACCTCAATGATAAAGACCAGGCGGAAGGTGAGCCTACCGAATGCGCCCTGGTGAACTTTGCTTGCAAGGAAGGCTACAAGAAGCAGAATCTGGAGACAAAGACTCCCCGTGTGGACGAAGCACCATTTGACTCCGGCAGAAAGATGATGTCCACCATTCACGATCTGGGTGGCAGCTTTGTTCAGTATACCAAGGGCGGTCCGGACGTGGTGTTAAGCCGCTGTACTTCTTACTATGAAAACGGCGAGATTAAGCCGATGACCGAGGAAAAGCGCACAGAGATTATGGCTGCCAATAAGGCAATGGCCGACAAAGCGCTCCGGGTTCTTGCAGCAGCCATGCGTAACTGGAAGGAAAAGCCTTCGGACAATACGCCGGAATACCTGGAACAGGAATTGGTGTTTATTGGTCTGACCGGTATGATCGATCCGGTTCGTCCGGAGGTTAAGGCAGCCATCGAGCAGTGCCGTAGCGCCGGTATTCGTCCGGTTATGATTACCGGTGACCATAAGGATACCGCCGTTGCTATTGCAAAGGAACTAGGCATTATTACCGATGCCTCTGAAGCTATCACCGGCGCAGAGCTGGACGATGTGTCTGATGAGGATATCTGCGAGGTAGTCAAGAAATATGGCGTGTATGCCCGCGTACAGCCGGAACACAAGACCCGCATTGTTACAGCATGGAAGGCTAACGGTGCCATTACTGCGATGACCGGCGACGGCGTGAATGACGCACCCTCTATTAAGTCTGCTGACATTGGTGTTGGTATGGGTATTACCGGCACGGATGTTACCAAGAATGTTGCTGACATGGTTTTGGCGGATGATAATTTTGCCACCATTGTTTCTGCTGTAGGCGAAGGCCGCAAGATTTACGACAATATCCGTAAGGCAATCCAGTTCCTGCTGGCCTCCAATATGAGTGAGGTTTTGGGTGTGTTCTTTGCGTCCCTGCTGGGTTTTGTTCTGCTCAATCCTGTGCATCTGCTGTTTATCAATCTGGTAACCGACTGCTTCCCGGCTTTGGCGCTGGGTATGGAAAGAGCAGAACCGGACACAATGACCCGTCCTCCCAGAAATTCCAAAGACGGCATCTTTGCTGGCGGTTTGGGCTTTGACGTGGTTTATCAGGGTATTCTGGTTACGGCGATTACCATTACCGCATATTTGATTGGCGCAGCAATGGAACTTGGCAACGACTGGTTTGCAGCATTGCGCACGGCCGGAATGTCCGGACACGGTATGACAATGGCGTTTTTGACCATGTCTATGTGTGAGATCTTCCACAGCTTCAATATGCGCTCCCAGCGCAAAAGTGTGTTTACCCTTAAGGGTCAGAATAAGATTCTGTGGGCGGCTATGCTCGGCAGTCTGGTGCTGACGACTCTGGTGATCGAAGTGCCGTTTGTTGCCAACGCCTTTGGTTTTACGCCCATTGGCTGGGACGAATATGCAATTGCTATGGGCTTGGCTATTTTGGTAATTCCTGTTGTAGAAATTGTAAAGCTGTTCCAGCGGATGCTGGCAAAGAAATAAAATGAATCCCTCCGGCATTGCCGGAGGGAATTTCGTTAATCAATTTTAACAATTCGATTTTCTTCCAGGCTTTTCTCAATGGGCGCTTTGGCGGAATAACCGAGAAGACAGAAGCCGATGCCACGCAGATGGGTGGGCAGTCCCCATTTTGTCAGCAGGTCTTTTCCTTTATCACTATCAAAAACCTCTCTTGCCCGATGCACCCAGCAACTGCCTAATCCCAAGGCATGGGCAGCGTGTAGAAGGTTACCTAATACAAGACTGCCGTCCTCTACCCATGTGTTACGCTCCGGGTCGGAAAGTACAGCAACGACACAAGGCGCGCCGTAGAAGGGGTCATTATCCACACCCAGAATAGCTGCGTTCATTTTCGAAAGCTGATCTCGGTCTGCCTGATTGCGGACAGCGACGGTTACCACTTTTTGGTTGTTACGACCGGAGGGGGCATTAAGGCCGGCCTCCAAAACTTGATCCAGAAGTTCATCCGGTACTTGCTGCGCCGTATAGGCCTTTGTGCTACGTCTGGTTTTTAGGGCTTGTATAGTATCCATAACGGACACTCCTTTCAATGTTCTGTTTTGAGCATACGCAAAAAGTGCTTATTTGTCAACTGATTTTTTATTCGAACTTATTGTAGCGAAAGGGAAGAAAAAAGTGTGGAATATACTTGAATTTCCAAAAGCATGGTGGTATACTTGGGATATTACTTTCTTTGGGAGGAAACTGAAATGAAATACGATCGTACATATAACTTCTCTGCCGGCCCTGCCATGATGCCGGAAGCCGTTCTGGAGGAGATTCGGGATGAGATGCTCAACTACCAGGGCAGCGGTATGTGTGTAATGGAAATGTCTCACAGAAGCGCTGTTTTCCAGAAGATCATCGAGGAAGCCGAACAGGATCTCCGGGATCTGATGAACATTCCCGATAACTATAAAGTTTTGTTCATTCAGGGCGGCGCAACACTGCAGTTCTCTATGATTCCTATGAATCTGATGAAGAACGGCAAGGCGGTGTATATTGAAACCGGCGCCTGGTCCAAAAAGGCAATTGCCGAAGCCAAGAAGGTTGGTGAGGTAATCGTAGCTGCATCCTCCAAGGATAAGAATTACAGCTACATTCCCGACTGCTCCGATCTGGATATTCCCGACGATACCGACTATGTCTATATTTGTGAAAACGAGACGATCCATGGTACAACCTACCAGACGCTGCCCAATACAAAAGGTCATGTGCTGGTATCTGACCAGTCCTCTATGTTTTTGAGCAAGCCTTGTAATGTGTCCGACTATGGCATGATTTACGGCGGCGTGCAGAAGAATGTTGGTCCCGCCGGTATGGTGATTGCCATTATCCGCGAGGATCTGATCCGGGATGATCTGGACAATCTGCCTGTTTACATGCAATATAAGACCCACGCAGATGCCCAGTCACTTTATAATACCCCCAACTGTTGGGCAATTTACTGCTGTGGCAAGGTATTTAAGTATCTGAAAAAGCTGGGCGGCCTGGAAGCTATGCATAAGATGAACCAGGAAAAGGCAAAGATTCTGTATGACTTCCTGGATAGCTCCAAGATGTTTACCGGCGCTGTGGAGAAGGAAGTCAGAAGCCTGATGAATGTGCCGTTCGTCACTGCATCCAAGGAACTGGATGCCGAGGTGGTTGCCGCTACCAAGAAGGCCGGCTATGACAATCTGAAGGGCCACAAGTCCGTTGGAGGCCTGCGCGCTTCTATTTATAATGCAATGCCTAAAGAAGGTGTTGAGGCACTGGTAGAATTCCTGAAGAAATTTGAAGTGGAGCATCAAAACTAATGGCAGTATTAAGAGCGTTTAAAGCAATTCGCCCCGCAGCACAGCTGGCCGACAAGGTGGCAGCGCTTCCTTATGATGTAATGAACAGCGCCGAGGCTCGGCAAATGGTAGAGGGCAATCCCTATTCCTTCCTGCATGTGGACAAGGCGGAGATCGATCTGGATCCTTCCATGAATCTGTATGATACCCGCGTCTATGAAAAAGCCAGGGATAACATGAACGATATGATTACCAAAGGCGTGTTTGTGCAGGAAGAGACACCATGCTTGTACCTTTACAAGCAGGTAATGAACGGCCGCACTCAGGTGGGCATTGTAGGCTGTACCGCTGTGGATGATTACCGTAACAATATAATTAAGAAACACGAGCTTACCCGCGCAGATAAAGAGCAGGACCGGATCAACCATGTGGATTACTGCGATGCCAATACCGGTCCGATCTTTCTGACCTACCGAGCCCAGGATGCCATCAATGTAATCGTGGAGCAGGTGATGGCAGAAAAAATGCCTGTTTATGATTTTATCAGCGAGGATGGCATTGGTCATACAATCTGGGTAATCGACGACGCAAAGCTGTGTGATGAGATCTGCGGAATTTTTGACGGAATCGAAAGCCTTTACATTGCCGACGGACACCACCGATCTGCATCCGCTGTGCGAGTGGGGCAGATGCGCCGTGAGGCAAAACCGGACTATACCGGAGACGAGGAATTTAACTATTTCCTTTCTGTCATTTTCCCGGATAACCATCTTTACATTATGGATTACAACCGGATTGTCAAAGATTTAAACGGCAACACCAAAGAGAAATTTCTGGATAAGATATCCGAAAAGTTTACGGTCACCCCTTATGCTGGAGATGGTGTGCTAAAACCTGTGAAGAAGCATACTTATGGCATGTATCTGGACGGTCAGTGGATGCTGCTGGAAGCAAAGAAAGGCAGCTTTGACGAAACAGACCCGGTTTCGAGATTGGATGTTTCCATTTTGCAGGAGAATTTGCTCCATCCTATTTTGGGCATCGGTGATCCCAGAACGGATAAGCGTATCGATTTTGTAGGTGGTATTCGCGGCCTGCAGACCCTTGCGGACCGTGTCGACAGCGGCGAGATGGCTGTTGCATTCTCTATGTATCCCACCACGATGGATGATCTGATGGACATCGCAGATGCCGGTGCAATTATGCCGCCCAAATCCACCTGGTTTGAGCCAAAACTGCGCAGCGGTCTGTTTATCCACAAATTAAGTGAATAAGGAAATCCCGGCTCATATGAGCCGTGATTTTTCAGTCTGTCAAAGAGGTCAAGTATAACTTGACCTCTTTGTATTATAGGATTACTTCAGGGATTCTTCAACAGCAACAGCAACGCTAACGGTCATACCAACCATGGGGGAGCGACCCGACCGCCGCCGGTGGCGGATACAGGGAGGGGAGCGAGTGGCCGCGGTCGGTGCGCAACGACGCCGCATTGTCGGCAAGGCGCGCACCGGGCACCGCAACAGGGGGAGTGATGCAATGCATCACGACTCAAATCCGCAAGCTGCGAAAGCAGATTGCCACATTACCTATGGTCGGGGAGAAAAGAAAAGTGGCATCTGCATTGCAGATGCCACTTTGTGATTTGCTAAAATTACTTCAGGCTTTCCTCGACAGCAACAGCCACGGAAACGGTCATACCGACCATGGGGTTGTTACCTGCGCCCAGGAAGCCCATCATTTCCACATGAAAGCCGCCTTCGGCGTCTTTCTGCCTACGGCTGGGCGGGACGAACCATGTCTTTTCTTAAAATAGAACGCATGTCGTTCAGAAATATTTGACATGGTTATTATATAGCTTGTCTTGGAATATGTCAAGGCGTTTCTTATCGTCTTTAATCAAGCCGGAACAACAGATAATAAACCATAACAAGGTATCAACTATTGGCAACTTTGGCCGCCTATTTGCAAAAATGGGCGGTATTTTTACAACATTTTTGCAATTTGCAATTCTTTGCGCCGCCGGCATTTTGAATAGCTAAATACTGATATAAAAATAATCGAAAATTTATTTCATAGGAAATAGCAAAGGCACAATAACACGCCCAAGCTAATTCTAATTATGGTATAATAAGGGCGTAAACAAGAGGTGAACACAAAACCTCAAAACAAAAAATAAGGGTTGCGACCTATCCGCAAGGCCATTGAGCCAGAAAGGTATTACCATGAAGAAGCAGATTGTTTTTATTTCCAAGGACGAGGCAAGAGTTACTAAGGCTTTTAAGAAGCAGGCTTGCATTTTCGGCACTGACGAGTTCAAGCTGTGGAGAGAGTACAAGCAGGAATTTTCGAATGCCGTGATGGTTGTTAAGTCCATCAGCAAGAATCCTAACAAGAAAACCAACCGGAACAAGAAGTATGATAACATGGTCGAGTTTATCAGCACCTTGCCCAATAGTGAGAAGCTGATGGAGCAATTCGAGGTTATCAAGCAGCGTTCCAAGATTCAGAATCATCCTTACGGCTATGTACTGGATTGGTTTGAGACCCATATTGAGCCTCTTGGAAATTTTGAAACTTTTATCGTAGACAAGGCTGCCAAGGCGGAGGCCGATACCTCCGCCGCAGCGTAACCACCCGCCACCAAAAGAAAGGAGAATTGATTTATGAAAACCGTTCGTACTGATGATGTTAAGGGCTACAAGATTGACTTTGCCACCAATACGCTGACCATCAATTTCAAGTTTAACAAGGCCTTGAGCGACTTTGGCTCGCCTGAGTATAACCGCTACCATGCCATTATGACAGACTTTCCTAACCTGACGGTAGTTGTCAAGGCAGGCCGGGAAATTACCACTACCCGCCCCACAAAGCGGCTGACCTATTCCAACATGGAGACCTATATGAGCTGCTTTGAAAATGCTGACGCTCTTTTGGATAGATTCACCATCGTACAAAAGCGTTCCAAGGTTTTGGCAAGTCCCTATAAATATGTGCGGGATTGGTTTCAGGCACAATTCCCGGACTATAAGGAATCCGTCACTTTCGAGGAAATTAAGCCCGCTGTTCCGTTAGCTCCCATCCTTGACACCGCCTCGTACACCCAAAAGGACAAGGCCGCTCAGGCAGCATAGGAGGTGCAATTATGGATGACCGAATTACTTTGTACCGGGAGTGGCTTCCCTTAGAGAAAAAGCAGTTCCGTATTTTGGCTATGCTTGCGGATAAGGGAGAGTATACCGGATATCTATCAACCCTCTGCGATTACTTTTCCTTATCCCGCCAACAGCACAACCGGAACGCCTTGCGTACTGCGATTGAACGGCTTGCCGCCACCGGATATATTACTTATACAACCGAGGGGCGCACATACCGCATAACGGCTATTCCAAAAGCAACAGCAATCACAATTCCTCGTGAGTGGCTGCAAAGGCTGATAGCCCATGATTATTCCTCCGAAGATGTAGCATGGGAGCAAGTACTAAAGGTACTTCTTTGGGTGTGCGATAACAAAAAGCCCGTGATTCAAAATCAGATGATTGCAGATGATTTGCAAGTGTCTGTTTCAACTATCGGCTATGCTAAAAATGTGCTTCAATATGAGTATGCGGCAATCCGGCGCAGAAAGGTATCGGAGAAAATAGGTGATGATTTCTTCCGTACAATAGGACAGGAACTTGCGGCAAGTGCATGGTGGAGCAATTAAAACAGTTACTTTTTCCTGAATAATAGAGATTGTATCTATTACTGAGGGAAAAGTAACTGTTTTTTCTTAATCAAATTCAGTTAATCTACCTTGCCCAAAACTGATATATCTATGAAAGAAACATCCGTCGTTGCTTGCGTTGGAATGCCGCAACAGCGGCTTCCACGCAAGACAACTCCGGCGAAATAGCCGCAAGCGGCTATTTCGACCAATAGCAAAAGGAGAGAAAGAATATGACAAATGCAGATGTAATGCGATATATGACACATCACCAATAGCAGATTAGAAAAGGGATTGCTAACCCGTCGGAGGAAACACGGGCAATATGGAGGGTCGAGGATGCCAAGCAGCAATTCTTACTGAAATACTATGAGCAAGAGGAAGCCGCCGCAAAAGCCAAGGCAGAGGCGGCAGCCGAGGAAGATTATACTTTCACCATTACAAGCGAGGTGAAATTGAAATGACCGAGCAAGAGCGCAAGAAGAAAAAGAAGAAGCAGCAATCCGTCATTTAGGCAGAACTTAACCGGATTGTAGAAAAGAGCCTAAAGGCTGCAATCGACAAAGCAATGGATGATATTTTCAAGGATTGGAAATAACAAGAGCGGCAGCCCGCTCCGGTGCGATTTATCCCCAATAAAGGGAAACGCCGGAACGGGCTGCCGCTATTTTTCGTTACTGCCCGTCTGACGGGGAAGGGATAGTCTTATCGAAAAGGGACGCAACAACCGTCATCCGGAATAAAAACAGCTCAGGGAAACTGCCGTGGCCACGCTGGGTGGTCAACGTGTTTTTGTGCTTTTGGTTTCCTGTAATATATGCCCCGGTTATTTACGGTGGTTTACCTTATCCGGCGTGTTCAGACATAAAGATTGCGGCAATCGACACCGCAAGACTAAGGATTGAAATGACTATTGCCCAGGTTGCTTTGGCTTCCGCTTGTCTCTGCCTTCTATACTCCTCAATAGCTTCCGCTCCGATTTCGGTTAAGTAGAATCCTTCGGTGCCATTTTCTTCCTTGCCATTACATCCAATCAGCCCTTGCTCTTTTGCGTGCATAGCAAGACCCAAACGATGATATTTACCTATCAAGGGGAATACTCCAATTTCCTCGAATTTCTTATTCCTTGGCCACCGAGGGAATCTCTTTAACAAACGGTACATATCCCTACTAATCATAATTGTTCCTCCGCATATTCCAGCAAATCGCCGGGCTGGCATTCCAACAAGCGGCAGAGAGTTTCGAGATTTTCCCACGAAACACCTTGCTGCTGCCGGAACTTCTGTAAGGTGGATTGGCTCAGCAGACCCTCCGTTCTAATTTTGTTTGTATTGTAGCCTTTCTCTTTTAAGGCGTTGAGAACATCTATTTTATATTGCAACGGCATGAACAACCGCCTCCTTTCCCATTGTCTATATTATACTGGAAATGTTGCACGAAATCAAGTGCAAAAATACACAGTAAAAAGCACTAAATTTCGTGCAATATGTCAATAGACTTGCACGATTTTTCGTGCTATAATATTCTTGTAAATGAGAGCGGACAAGTTGACGAAGCCCAAACAAACCGCCTTGCGAAATTGGTAGAGTGGCTAAGGCAGCACGGAAAGACGGCACACCAAAAGAAAAAGGAGAAATGAAAAATGTCTACTATCGAAATCACATCTAAAATTGAAGAATTGCGGGAATTGGAGGAACTGATTGAGGAAGCCAAGGTCGAGGCTGAAACGCTCCGGGACGAAATCAAGGCCGAAATGCTCAACCGGAACACCGAGGAAATGAGTGTGGGTCAGTACATCGTGCGCTGGACTTCCGTTCTGTCCAACCGCTTTGATACTACAGGCTTTAAGAAGATGTACGCCGACCTTTACAAGGAGTACACCAAGCAGAGCGCAAGCCGCCGCTTCACCATCAGCGCATAAATGAAGAAACCGTGGGCGCAAGCCGCCCACGGTATTCCAAAAGAGCAAGAGTTCGTAAAAGATAACAAATACGAACACCAAAATCCTTGCGGCTCTAAGCCTTTTCTGAAACCGACCCACAGATACGAACTTCCCGCTTTGAAATTACGAACTTTTGGCTATTGGAGGCAGCTATGAACAAGAAAACCAAGGCTCTGACACAGGAGCAATACAAGGAAATCATACAGGCATTGCGGCAAGGCTTTTGCGGCAGCCGACCCAATGAGCGGGTGGCTACGGCCTTGGTGCTGGAAGCGAATCTTGGCTTGCGCATCAGCGATATTCTCCGGCTGCGGCCTTACGATATTGTCCGGGACGGTGACCGTTATCGTTTGGAAGTGGTGGAGCAGAAGACCGGAAAGCGCAGAATTTTCACGGTACCGATGGTCATTCAGCAGTATATCGAAAACTATTGCCTTCGCCACGGCATCCGCCACACCGATGTTATCTTCCCCATTACGGAACGGGCGGTGCAGAAGCAGCTTGCTATCGTGTGCGACTACTTAGGCTACACAGGCATCAGCACCCACAGCTTCCGCAAGTGGTATGCCACGGAGATTTACAAGAATAACGGCTACGACATCGCCCTTGTCCAGCGGCTGCTGCAACACAGCTCCGCCGCCACTACTCAGCGTTATATCGGTATTGAAGCGCAACGGATAGAGCAGGCCATTCAGAACCACGCGCAGTTGATATAAGCACAGGGAGCCACAAATGGCTCCCTGCATGATATATAAACGGTATTTTAGCAACCTGCAATCCAGTTACGAATTGTCAGCACATCTTCCCGACTAAGGCCTCTGGCTGCCTGATTTTGGCTGTGGGCATTCAAAGCAAAATCATCCCGTCCCAGTGCAGAAGAAAGTTGCGATGCTTGCAGTTCATACTTCAAATTCGCACTGTTTCGCATCAGAATATGCCCATCAGAAGTTAATCGTTCCTTAATCATTGGTGTTTGCTTTGCAATTCTTATCAATTCAGGCGTTAGTACGATTTCTATTACTTCCGCTTTTCTAAGACCATCTGTAAATGTTAACACAAACTTATCAGTATATGACTCTTTCTGGGTCATATAGGCTGGATTTACATTCACACCTCCAACGGTAACACCTCCAACAGTTGCAGAATTGTACTCAATTGTGGCATCATGATGGGTAAAATGGGTGACTTTCAACTGCGAGCACCCTAATGCCGCTCCGTTGATATGGGCTCTATGTTCCAAATAAAGTAGACCAGTATCAAAGTTATACCGCATATTTTCAAATGCTTGGTTCAGACTTTCTGTTGCCTTGCGAGATTCCCTGTATAGTGCATAATAGATTGCGACACCAATAGGAATTGCAATCAGCCCACATACAAGCATATTGGGAATAAACAGAAGTACAATCCCCCCTAAAAAAAAGAGGTGTCCAAACATAAAAAATAAGATTTGCCTTCCTGGGACAGGAATATTGACATTGTTGTCCATTTCTTTTTCCTCCTAAAAATAAAAAAGTGCGGCAACCGAAGTTACCGCACTCAAAAACGCAACTCCGATTGTCGCCAAACAAACCAAATTGGAACACGAACAATAGCATTGCCCAATACCCCAACCTGTGGAATTGCGTTTTTAGCAAAATCAAAGGTTGAGGTCAAAAGGGTACACTACCCCTATGGGCTAATAACTGATTGTTCGTTAATATTTGGTTTGTTTGGCAACCTTATGATACCACGCCCGTCAAGTAAATTCAATAGAAATTAGGAAACTGCGGCTTTTCTCTTTGCTTTTGGTATGATATACTTACAGAAAACCCGCCACGGGAGGGGAAACGATGGCAGAGAAGAAAGTAAAGCAGTACGGCAGAAAGTATAAATCCCTATTGGTGATTCAATATCTGCTGAAACACGCCGACGAGGAAACCCCGGTCTCCACGATTGCAATTCAAAAGCATTTGGATAAATACGGCATTGACGCAGACCGCCACTCCATCTACCGAGATATTTATGATTTTCTTGACCTGATAAGCATAGAACAGAACGAGGCTAACGAGATTCCGGAAAGAGACCGTCTGAAATATGACATAACCTTTACCCGCAAGCCCCATAAGGACGCACCCACAGGAGGCTACTTAGTGACCGCCCGCCCATACGATTATAAGGAATTGCGGCTGTTGGCTGAGTGCGTCAACGCTGCCCGGTTTTTGTCGGAGAATCAAGCAAGGAATCTGCGCCGGACAATCAGCGGTCTATGCAGCGTCCAGCAGGCCAAGGAAGTCAACACGGAGAGCAGCGTTGTCAACCGCTCCAAAACGGCAAACCAATCTGTTATTGAATATATTGCGACAATCAATAAAGCCATCCGCCACAGCCATCAAATCCGGTTTAAGTATCTTTCCTATTCGTTTAACAACCTCCGTAAGCAAGTGGAGCGCAGAGCCGGAAAGTTCTATGTTGCACACCCGTACAAGCTGCTGATTGATAACGGCTTTTTCTATGTGCTGACCTATGACGGAAATCGCAAGGGAAACAAAACGATTGCATACCGTATTGACCGCATGAAAGAAGTTAAGGAGCTGACGCTTGCAAGGGAATGGGACGAAGAATTTACGGCCAATGTGAATATGGATAACTACACCCGCCGGGTGTTCTCCATGTTTGGTGGGGAGCGGGAGCGGGTAACTATCCGCTTCATTGACCAACGCTTAGATACCGTTGTAGACCAATTTGGTATCGAGGGTGTGAAGTACGAAAAAGTGGATGATAAGCACTTCACCGCACAAGCGGAAGTAGAATTGAGCGATATGTTCTATGCGTGGGTATGTGGCTTTGGCAAACGGGCAAAAATTATAGACCCGCCTCATGTTGTGGAAAATATGCGGGAATATGTCAAGAAAATATCGGATATGTACGAGCCAAGATAGCAAAACGCCGGGAGTATTGCACTCCCGGCGAAAAGTTTATAGAAGTTAATAAAAGTTGATACTGTGTGATGATTTAATCCAGCTTATACCGCTTTGTTTACCTTTATGTGTTCTTGTTTCAAACTGCGAATAATGTTGATTTCCTCCAAATCCTTTTTCAAATCGGAGGTCAGAACATTCAGATAGTTTTCTGTAATGGCAAGGCTGCTGTGTCCGAGTATCTTTTGGAGCGTAACCACCGAGCCGCCCATGATAACCCGCTTTTTAGCAAAGGTATGGCGGAAGCGGTGTACGCCCGTTTTATCCAGCCCCCGCAAGTGGCAGTAATCCCAAATGGCGTGGTAACTGCTGCTGCGGGTTAGCTGCTCTCCATAAGTGGAGCAGAACAACCAATCGTCCGACACGCCGCCACGGTATTTCAGGTACTCTTGGAGAACCTTAACAATGTCCTCATTGAGCGGGATAATCAGCGGCTTGCGGTTTTTAGTAACATTCACATAGACAATGTTATTATCAAAATCCAAGTCTTTAATCTTGATATTTACAAGGCTGTTCTGCCGGATTCCAGTAGAAAGAAGAAAGTTAATCACCGCCCAACTGCGGTATGTGGCAAAGTTACACCGCCGCACATCCGGCTTTCTGAGCAACAGCCGCAATTCCTTGTCTGTGTATGTTTCTATTGGATGGCGGTCTGCTTTTGGTATCTGTATTTCAAAGTACGGGAGGTGTTCGCACTTCATAAAGAATCGCATGAGCGTCTTTAGGTCTCTTGCGTATGTTCCCATAGAAACCTCATTGAGATTTGGGTCATCCCGCAGAGCGATAATAAATTCAGGCATTGTCCTTTCGTTAAGTGCGGAGATAGGTGTTTCCGGCGGCAGCCTTTTGTATATCTGCTTGACCGCCTCTTGGTAGTGCGCAATCGTGCCTTGCCGCAGATTCCTTGCTTTGCAATCAAGCAAGTATTCCGCCACGCCCTCCGCAAATGTTTTCTCTGTTACTGCACACATCTTCATTTTCTTTTTTGCCATAGTATTGACCTCTTTTCTTGCCTGAAACGACGAAATCCGGGAATCATGTCATCAGGATTTTTCCTGAAATAACATGATTCCCGGATAGGTTTTCAAGAAAAGGTCAATTCGTGAACTTTTGGAACACGAAAGTCAAGGTTTTTCCTTACTTCTTCAGAGACTCCTCAACAGCGACAGCAACGCTAACGGTCATACCGACCATGGGGTTGTTACCCCTCACTATGAATAGCCCTTTTTTCTTCTGCATATCTTTTTTTGCTCAAAAAACGGGGTTTTTCGGGGGTTCGTGGCTTCCGTTGGCTCTATGTGGCTCTATCCGTTGTAGAAAAAATGTTGAAAAGATATTTTTTCAACATCAAAAAAGTTATGCAGGAAAAAGTCCCTCATATCGTTTTTTAATATTCGGGTAACAACTCTTTTTTATCTAAATCAAACTGCTGATAATACACAGGGATTTGATAAACGGCTCTTAACCCTTGCAAGTATTGTATATCTTCTTTCGTGGGTTCTAAAACTGTAACGATAATAAGTTTATCGGCTCTGTTGTCATTGGGGTAATGATTATATTCAAGTAACTGTCCGAGCGCTTGACGAATTGCATTTTTTACGGTGGTTGCCGTTTTCAACTCAAAGAACAATTTTTTGCCAACACTATCTATCGCTTTTATATCAACAAAATCCTCGTCAGTAACAACAGAGGTATATCCGTTATCGCACAAATAATTAACAAGTTCATTTGATAATTGATTGTGTTGGAATTTCATTATATGTTCACTTGCTTTAACTGTAACTGCGCCTGTCTTTTTGGCTTTGGTTGCAGTTTCAATATAAATCTTATAACCTGGCAAACTCTTAACATATTTATTATCAAGTTCTTTATCGGCAAGAGGCAATCCACAATCCTTATGTGATAATACATATTTATCAACAAGAGGTTTTTCATTCAAAATAAATTCGTGTAGTGCCTCTAAATAATCATAGTCCTTTGGATAAAAATATCTCCACCTTGATTTTTTGGTTTCAGTAAAAATTTTTCCTGTTGTTTCAATTAGGTCTTTTATTGCAATAATGTGTGGGAGTTTTTCCTCATCATCACGGCAAGAAATTTCAATAGAAGCACAACCCTTATCGCTTACAGAGAAATTAACATTATAGATAAATTCCTTTGTATCGGCAGAATCCCAAAAAGAAAGAACCAAATATTCCTCATTACCACGAAAATACATTCCTTGTGCGAGGCGATTTTTGTTATTGATTTTTCTTGGAACAAAATAGAAATCTTTTGTTTTTAACTGATAATCCAATAAGAAATCAAGGCATTTACTATGTATATCTAAAATATTCATTTATACTTACTTTCTCCTTGCTATCAATTATTCTTACTGTTATATTTTGTCTTTATTTCTCGTAACAACTCTAATTCAACTGCCTTGTATTTGTTTGTTCTGTAAAAATAAATATCTATTGTTTTGCCTTGTTTGTAATATTCTAAAACAACTTTATTCATTTT
>JAZOUW010000002.1:0-4917 GCA_045658385.1 Faecousia sp. | reverse complement strand
ACTAAGCTCTCCCTCCCCGAGATGAGCCGTGAAGAGACCCCCGCTACCGCAGCAGCAGCCACCACCGAGTGTAAGTTCTGGGGTCTGGGCGGCGACGGTACCGTCGGCGCTAACAAGAACTCCATCAAGATCATCGGTGACCATACTGACAAGTACGTTCAGGCTTACTTCCAGTATGACTCCAAGAAGACCGGTGGTGTTACTGTCTCTCACCTGCGTTTCGGCGACAAGCCCATCAAGTCTCCTTACTACATCAACAAGGCTGACTTCGTTGCTTGCCACAATCCTTCCTACATCACCAAGGGCTTCAAGATTGTTCAGGACGTCAAGCCCGGCGGTGTATTCCTGATCAACTGTCAGTGGAATCTGGAAGAGCTGGAGCATCACATGGATGCCGCTTCCAAGCGCTATATTGCTGAAAACAACATTCAGCTGTATACCATCAACGCGATTGACCTGGCTATCAAGGTTGGCATGGGCAAGCGTACCAACACCATTCTCCAGTCTGCCTTCTTCTCTCTGGCAAATGTTATGCCCAGCGAGGAAGCGATTGGCTACATGAAGGCTGCTGCAGAAGCATCCTACTTGAAGAAGGGTCGCGATGTTGTTGACGCTAACTGGAATGCTATCGACGCAGGTGCTACTGCATATGTCAAGATCGATGTTCCTGCTGCATGGGCTAACGCCGAGGCAAAGGCTGTTGAGTTAAATCTGGAAGGCCCTGCTGATACCGTTGCTGTTGCAAAGAGCATTCTGATGCCTGTTGGCAAGATGGATGGCTACAGCCTGCCCGTTTCTGCCTTCAACGGCATGGAAGACGGTCAGTTCCCCTTGGGCGTGTCTGCATATGAAAAACGCGGTGTCGCCGTCACTGTTCCCCACTGGGATGAGACAAAGTGTATCCAGTGCAACAACTGTGCTTATGTCTGCCCCCATGCTACCATTCGTCCTTATGCGCTGACAGAGGCTGAGGCCGCTGCTGCGCCTGAAAATGCACGTCTTGTTGATATCAAGGCCGGTAAGGGCAAGGGTGTCTACAAGTATACCATGGCCGTTTCTCCTCTGGATTGTATGGGTTGCGGTGTCTGTGTTGGCGTCTGCCCCACCAAGGCGATCACTATGGTTCCTCAGGAACAGGAGCTGGCCGAGCAGGATGTCTTCAACTACATGGTTTCCAAGGTTACACAGAAGCCGGAAATGGAAGACAATACTGTCAAGGGCAGCCAGTTCAAAAAGCCTCTGCTTGAGTTCTCCGGTTCTTGCGCAGGTTGTGCCGAAACAAGCTACGCCCGTCTGGTAACCCAGTTGTTTGGCGACCGCATGTATATCTCCAACGCTACCGGTTGTTCCTCTATCTGGGGCGGCCCCGCTGCTACCTCTCCCTACTGTGTCAACGCTGAAGGTCAAGGTCCTGCATGGTCTAACTCCCTGTTTGAGGACAACGCAGAGCATGGTCTGGGTATGTATACCGCACAGGCTGTGATCCGTGAGTCCCTGGCTAACAAGGTTCGTGCTGTTATGGCCGACACCTGCTGCGAGGATCGCAAGGCTGCTTGCCAGGCTTGGCTGGATACCTACAATGACGGTGAAGCCAATAAGGCTGCTACCGCTGCATTGATCACTTCTCTGGAAGCCAATGTCTGCTGCGATACCGTTAAGGATATTCTGTCCAAGAAGGAATACCTTTCCAAGAAGTCCGTCTGGATCTTCGGTGGCGACGGCTGGGCATACGATATTGGTTTTGGCGGTGTTGACCACGTGCTGGCCTCCAACAAGGACGTCAACATCTTTGTCTTCGATACCGAAGTCTACTCCAATACCGGCGGTCAGGCTTCTAAGGCTTCCAACATTGGTCAGGTTGCACAGTTTGCAGCTTCCGGTAAGGAAACCAAGAAGAAGTCCCTGGCAGAAATCGCAATGTCCTACGGTTACGTTTACGTTGCACAGATTGCAATGGGCGCAAACCAGGCCCAGACCATTAAGGCCATCTGTGAGGCAGAAGCCTACAACGGTCCTTCTCTGATCATTGGCTACGCGCCCTGTGAGATGCACTCCATTAAAGGCGGTATGATGAACTGTCAGAGCGAGATGAAGAAGGCTGTCGAATGCGGCTACTGGAATCTGTTCCGCTTCGATCCCTCCAAGGAGACTGGTAAGTTCCAGCTGGACAGCAAGGCTCCGAAGGATGGCTACCAGGAGTTCCTGATGAACGAAGCCCGCTACAGCCGCTTGACCCGTGAGTTCCCCGAGCGCGCAACTGAACTGTTCGCAAAGAACGAAGCTGCTGCTAAGGAGCGTTACGAGCACCTGCTGAAGCTGGTCGAGATGTACAAGGATTAATCAATATAAAATACACCCATGGATTTCCATGGGTGTATTTTCATACATAAGGTCGCGTTGCAATATTTTGCAACGCGACCTTGACGTTTTATTCAGATTCTTCCGTTTTCACAACTTCTTGTTTGCTCCGCTTTGTCCTTTTCCGGAGCACCGGAGGTTGCACCTTGATCTTCTCCGGATCAATATCGATTGTTTCCAACTTCTTGTTTGTCGTGCGCTGCAGGAGCGTATAAAGTACAGAGGCAACAGGAATCATTAAGAACATACCGGCTACACCCATTAATTCACCGCCAACTGCAACTGCAACAAGCACCCACATACCGGACAGTCCGATTGATGTGCCGACAACACGAGGATAAATAAGATTATTTTCGATCTGCTGAAGTACTACGAACATAACAACAAACCAAACTGCCTGTAACGGATTGGCAACAAAAATAAAGAATGTGCCCAATACGCAGCCAACCCATGCGCCAACAACCGGAATAAAGGCCGTCACCGCAACCAAAACGCTAACCAAGGGGATATAGGGCATACGAAAGATTGCCATAGAAATTGCGAACAATGTACCAAGAATGCAAACCTCAATACACTGACCTGAAAGAAAATTGGAGAATGTGCTGTTCGTAAGACGAAGCACATCAACAACGCTGTCAGAAAACTTCTCCGGTGCAAAAGCGTACAAAAGCTTTCTGCCCTGCCTTGCTAAAGTTTCTTTTTGGAAAAGACAGTAAACAGTGAATACAATCGCAATAAAGAAATCCATAATGGCGCTTGTAATACTGCCAATTGCAAAGAAGGTTTTTGCAACGATCATTGAAACACTGTTGCCAACTGCAGAAAGAATCTTCTGGGCAAGTCCTGCCCAATCAAAGGATTCAAAGTCAGTATTTTCAAACACCCAGGCCATAATTTCAGGATTATCCTGTAAGAAATTATAAATTGACTCCTCCGTTTCGAGAATAAAGTTGTGCAATCTTGGAATCAAAGATTGAATGGTATTCGAAAGCTGGGGAATCAAAAGCAGAAACACCAGTGTTAATATCAGAAGCACTGCCAAAAAAGTAACAATAACAGCAACCAATCGCCGGAATTTATCCGCCTTAATGCCTTTTAACAGTCCTTCAATTCCCCGCATAGGTACATTCAAAATAAACGCCAAGGATGCACCAAGTACAAAAGGAGAAACAACGCCCTTAATTATATCGAATACACTGCGCACCCGTTCTGTTTCGTGCAACAACCAATATAACAAAATACAGATGATTACACCTAAAAAAATGTTGCGCAGGGTCTTTTTCTCTATGTGCAACTTCCCTCGCCTCCAAAATGTATTTTTTTACATTTTACTATTTTGGGCGTAAACTGTCAAGAACGCATATTTTCAAAGCCCAATTCATAAGTTATTCATGGTAGCACACACCAGGGAGGGGAGTTTATGGCAGATACCATCGAGCAGAGAGCCTGCAAACTGGCTGTGTACATAATAGAAACCGGCGCGACAGTCCGTACTGCCGCCCAGCACTTTGGAATTTCAAAATCCACAGTGCATAAAGACCTTACTCAAAGACTACCGCATTATAACCGAAGCCTTTACAAGCAAGTGCGCTGCGTTTTTGACACAAACAAAGCGCAACGGCACATCCGTGGCGGCATGGCAACCCGGGAAAAATATCAACAAATGAAAGCATAATGAAAACGGTCAGCCCAACAAATGTTGGGCTTTCCCATTTATAGGTCATCAGCATCTTGAACAGGCTTTTCATTTGGATCCGCAGGCCGTCCTGTATAGCTTCCGAATGGATCTGTTATGATTCTTTCTCTTTTATCTTTCATGCAATTCACCCCTGCTTATTTTACGCATAACATAAACAATTAATCAGATTTGCAATTTGAAAATAAGAATGTTATAATACGCAAAAGAGGTGTGGAAAATGTTTACAATTACGCTCATTACTGTAGGTAAAATGAAAGAAAAGTTCTATCTTTCCGCAGCTGATGAATACAAAAAACGGCTGAAGGCTTTTTGTCAGTTCAACCACATTCCCCTGCCGGAAGCGCGTTTGCCGGAAAATCCATCCCCAAGTGAAATTGCAATTGGTCTGGAAAAAGAGGCGGAACAAATCCTATCGAAGATTCCAAAAGGATCGTGGTTTTGCGTATTAACGCCGGAAGGCAAACAATTGTCATCCGAAGCGCTGGCTGAAAAAATTGACGAAGTAAAACTGTCCGGAAAGAGCAACGCATGTTTTTTGATTGGATCTTCTTTTGGAATTTCCCCGCTGATTAAAGAAAAGGCGGATTTTAAGCTGTCTATGGGTCTAATGACATTCCCCCACCACCTTGCACAGATTATGGTTCTGGAACAGCTATACCGTTCCGAATCCATACAAGCCGGCACCAAATATCATAAATAATTATCCCCGCCTGCATCTGTTTGAACTGCCCCAAATTGTTCGGACAGCACAAAAAACACCCTGTGGTAGAACAAAATTCAATTTAAGCAACAAACTGACTTCGCATTTCAAGCGGGGTCAGTTTTGTTTTTAGTTGGATACGCTGATGATTGTAGAAATA
>JAZOUW010000001.1:0-9443 GCA_045658385.1 Faecousia sp. | reverse complement strand
GGGCAAATAAAAGCCGCCCCCGGAAGGGGGCAGCCAGTAATCATTTGCGGTTGGCGAACCGTTCATGCGTCTTAAGACGCGGCTGTATCAGGCCCTTATAGGGCCAGTGCAAGCCACCGGCTAAGCCGGTGGTCTTGACTTATTTTGCAGATAAGTCCACACACTTTCGCAGAATACTAAAACATGGAACAGCTTGGGGAAGCTGGATTGTAAATTCCATTTGGGGCGTTCGCGGTTCTTGCAAGGATTTTCCCTCTGTGTCCGACATTTTGTCAACTGTAAAGCCAAAAGGCTTTGTGTCAGGTCCAACAACCTCCAAGGTATCACCTGCGGAAAATTTGTTCCGCAAGCTGCACAGCGCAAGACCGTTTTCATCGCAGGACTTCACAATGGCGCAGACTTGCCATTGACGAATATAGCGGGAATTTTCTGTGTATTGCCCCGGCTGGCCAAAGTAAAAGCCGGTGGAATAAATCCGATGGGATACATGATCCACCTCATCGCGCCACACAGGGTCTACCGGGCGACCGGCATAAATATCGTCAATGGCGTGCCGATATGCGCCGGTAACGACAGCGGAATAGTAAGCAGATTTGGCTCTGCCTTCAATTTTGATGCAATCCACACCCGCGTCCCGTAACTTGTCAATATGGTCAATCATGCACATATCTTTGGAGTTGAGAATATATGTGCCTTTTTCATCCTCATAGACCGGAAAGTATTCTCCCGGTCGTTTTTCTTCCATCAGAGCGTACTGATAGCGGCAGGGCTGTGCGCAGGCACCCCGATTGGAATCCCGACCGGTCATGTAGTTGCTGAGCAGGCATCTGCCGGAATAACTCACGCACATGGCTCCATGACCAAAAGTTTCAATTTCCAGTTCTTTTGGGGTTTTCTCCCGGATGGTGCGGATCTGCTGCAAATCCAATTCCCGGGCTAAAACAACCCGCGTTGCGCCCAAATCGTACCATGCCTTTGCGCATTCATAGTTGGCAATGGACTGCTGTGTGGAAACATGCCGGGCGCAGTTGGGCGCATATTTCCCCGCCAGGGTAAAAGCGCCTAGATCCGCCAAAATCAAAGCGTCTACCTTTGCATCATTCAATTGCTCCAAATAGGCGGGCAATTGCGCAATTTCGTCGTTGCGAGGCATGGTATTGACCGTAACATGCACACTAACACCGTGATCGTGGGCATATTGCACAGCCTTCGGCAGCTGCTCCGGAGTGAAATTCCCTGCAAAAGCCCGCATGCCGAAATCTGTACCTGCCAGATAAACTGCGTCTGCGCCATACAAAACGGCCATTTTCAGCCGTTCCATATCACCGGCAGGGGAGAGAAGTTCTATTTTTTTCACATCAATACCCCAGCTTGTTTGCCCATGCGTTGTGTTCGCTGATTGTTTTGGAGAACCGGTGGTAGCCTGCCTCCTTGTCGTAAATAAAGAAGAAGTAGTTAGTATCTTCCGGATCCAATGCAGCGTCCAAGCTGGAAAGACCGGGATTTGCGATAGGACCTGCCGGCAGACCGGGCTGGGTGTTTGTGTTATAAGGACTCTTCTTCAGTGCCTCGGTAGAGAGATTTTCTCCGGCGTGATAGTAGTTTTTAGCGTATTTGTAGGTTGCGTCCGAGTCAAGGGTAGGGTACTGGCTGGGCCGCTTCAAACGATTGTAGAAAACAGAAGCAATGGTGTAACCTTCCAGGGAAGAGGCTTTTTCTTTCTCAACCATAGATGCCAGAGTGACCAGTTCCCGCAAACTTAGGCGAACATAACCCAGTTTCTGATTGAGTGAGGCAAGTTTGTTCTTCATGCGGTCTGTAAAACGTGCATCAAAGTTGTCCAGAAACTTTTCCAAAACAGCCTGGGGTTCATCATCTGCATAAAACTCATAGGTGTCGGGGAACAAGAAGCCTTCCAGGCAATACTTGTGTCCGCGTTCCACACCCTCCAGGAACCAATACTCCTTCAATTCGCCTTTGGCTGCATACTTTTCCAAATCTCTCACGGAGCAAACATCGTTCTTATCCAAAAGTTCAAATATTTGCGCGCAGTTATAGCCTTCCGGAATCATGATTTCAACGGTGGTGATCGCATCACCACGATAGGACATGGCATTGATCAGCGCATTGTAATCGTAAACAATGTCTTTTTTAAAGGTAATCGTTCCGGCAAGAATACCGTCCCCTTTACCGGTAAGGTCGGCAAAGAGCTCAAAAAGATCTGCGTAGCGGATCATGCCCACTTTTTGCAGCTTGTCTGCAATTTCGGGTATTTTATCATCTTCTTCAATGGTGATGGTGATTTCCTGACCGGTTTTTTCCAAAGCCAAAACGTCAGCGGCGCACAGCCATAATGCCCGGCCGAAGGTTACGCCAATGGCTAAAATCAGAATCAGCCAAACAGCTGTGGACAGAATATGCGGAATACCTCGCAGGCCGGAAAGCAGACCGGAAAGCAGACCGTTCTTTTTGTTTTCCGCGCCTTCTTGCGCAGATACGTCTTTCTGGGCATTCTGGGGGGGATATATCTGCAAGTCAACGTCCTCATCAGCAGGCTGAGATGCATCAGAACCAAAGGAATCACCCCAGTTCTCGGCAATGGTTTCCTGCACAATGCGGGCCAGCTCCATATCATCCGGGTGGGTCAGACCTGCGGAGGAAACTGCTTGTTCATCCGGGCCGATTTCGTTGGTGATATTATGTTTTTCTAAAATCTTATCCAGCCAACCGTCAACCAAACTGGATGGATCTTTTCGATTTTTATCCATGGAATACCTCCTGTCAGCGAATTACAAACTGCTGCGCCAAAGTTTTTGCGGCAGCTTCACCCTTCAATGCTTCCACAAGAGCAAGGCCGAAAGGAACTGCGCAGCCTGCAGATGCACCGGTGATTACGCGCCCGTCCCGTACGCAAGGTACGTCGGGAATGAAATTTGCGTTGCCCATTTTTTCGGCGCAGCTGGGATAACAAGTGGCATTCAGTCCGTCGGTGATATGCAGGTCAGCCAACACGGTAGGCCCTGCACAGATGGCGGCCACAAACTTGTCGTTATCCCAGGCGAATTGAATTGCGTCCATGGCTTCCTTTGATGCCCGAATTGCGGCAACGCCGCCCAGACCGCCGGGTAGCACGATCATATCCATGACGGTCAAATCCATCTGGCTGATTTCAATATCGGCAACAATATCAATGTTGTGAGCGCCTTGGATAGTTTTACCATTCAAACCAACTGTCAATACTTCAACGCCGGCACGGCGAAGCAGGTCTGCAGGCGCAATGGCTTCCACTTCTTCAAATCCGTTGCCCAGTAAAATATAAACCATAATCAACCCTCCAGACACTGCTGCACGGCAGCGTAAATTTCGTTGTGAATATCTTCGATTGAGCGCATAGCCCCTTCTTTGACGCAGTCTATAATTGTCCAGCCGTAATAGTCAGCAGCGGCACGACCACACTGTCTGCACACAGCAAGGTATTGCATATCCTTTTCATGAATGTCTGCTTGCGTGCTGGTGTCCTGCTCCCGATGACGCAAAAGCTTGTCCGTATAGTCTGTGGGAACATCCAGATAAATCGTCAAATCCGGCTGGGGTAGTCCCATTTTGTCGTACTCAAAATCATACAGCCATTTTAAATATCGCTCCCGGTCTGCGCCTGTTTCTTTAGAGGCCTGGTGGACTGCATTGGAGGTAGTGTAACGGTCAGACAGCACAAGACCGCCGTCTTCATACCACTGACCCCAATCCATTTTGTAAGAGGCGTAACGGTCAACCGCGTAAAAAGCTGAAGCAGCGTAGGCATTCACATCGGTAGGCTTTGTGCCAAATTCACCGCCCAGATACATCCGGATCAGCGCAGAACTCTCCTGGTCGTAACGGGGGAAAACCAGCCGCTTAAATGCAATGCCCTCTTTTTCCAAACGTTCCGACATCAAATGAAACTGTGTGGACTTACCGGAACCGTCTGTGCCTTCGATTACAATTAGCTTGCCCATTTTTTCTCTGCCTCCTCGTTTTCCGAAGAACATAAAATATCAACATAAAATATAGCATATTTTCTTGCGTTTGTCCACTATTACCCAAAGCAAGTTTGGGAAATTTCTGTAAGAACGGTTTTTCATGCAGTTGCATATTGATTGAAAAGCTGTTACAATACAAGCAGATTATATAATAAGGAAGAAATAATATGGATGCAAGCAACATTACATTTCAGGATTTGGGCCTTTCCAACGCGCTTTTGAAGGCGTTGGAAAAGAAGGGCTACGGATATCCTACTACCATTCAGCAGCAGGCGATCCCCGAGTTTTTACAGTGGCGGGACGTGATTGCCAAGGCCCCCACGGGAACGGGTAAAACCTTTGCTTTTGGAATCCCCATGATTGAGCATGTTGACCCGGAACTGCCGGAGGTGCAAGGCTTGATTTTGGCGCCTACCAGGGAACTGGCAATTCAGATTGGCGACGAGCTGCGTGGTTTGCTTACTTATTTTCAAGGCGTCCGGGTTGCAGTGCTTTATGGCGGCGCAGGCATCGTTGGTCAAGCAAAGCAGCTGGAGAAGAAACCTCAGATTGTTGTGGCAACCCCCGGTCGCTTAATGGACCATTACAATCGCAAAAATATCCGTCTGGACAAAATTCAGACTGTGGTTTTAGATGAGGCAGACCGGATGCTGGACATGGGCTTTTTTAAGGACGTGACCCGTATTATTGAGAAAGTAAAAAACCGCAGAAATCTGGGCCTGTTTTCTGCGACGATTTCCCAGGAGGTTATGACCGTTTCCTGGATGTACCAGAGAGACGAGGTGGAAATCACTGTAGAGCCCAAGAAAGAAGACAGACCGGACATTGACCAGTACAGCATCTCCGTTTCTGCACTGGAAAAGTCGGAAACGACCTTGCGGCTAATCCGCACCCAAGGCTATGAACGTGTGATGATTTTCTGCAATACGAAGCATATGTGCCAGCGACTGTGTGACGATTTTCAGCGCGCCGGCGCAGATTGCCAGTGCATCCACGGCGACATTCGCCAGAGCCAGCGGGAAAAGACAATGCAGCAGTACAGAGAAGGCAAAATTGCTATCTTAATTGCCACGGATGTGGCATCCAGAGGCATCGATGTGGATGATGTAGAATGCGTTATCAATTACGATGTGCCGGAGGAAAATGAATATTACGTCCATCGCATTGGCAGAACCGGCCGCGCAAAGCGGAAGGGCGTCGCGTACGCTATTATTGGAAACTTCCCGGAAAAGGCAAAGCTGGACGAAATTGCAAAGTATTCCAATTACCAAATTAAGCCCATGACGTTCGATCCGGAAGGTAAACTGATTGAGGAAGTTGTGAAAACGCCTGCGCCGGCAAAAAGGAGATTGCGTTGACCGCCCGGGAGCAGGGATTCTTGCTGCTGACCAGTAGCTTGGGTGATCCTAACAGAAAGCCGTTGACAATTCCCCAATTTCGTGAATTGACCCGGCGGATGCGGCAGGTGGAAAAACCCCTTGACGACAGGCAATTGCAGGAAAATGATCTGCTGAAAATCGGTTGTGATTCATCTTTTGCCCAGCGTACCCTACGTTTGCTTTCCCAACATGAGCAGTTAACATGGTATCTGGAAAAGGGCAGAAAGCAGGACTGCTATCCCTTGGTACGGAACAATCCGGGATATCCTGCTGTGTTGCGAAAACGGCTGAACATGGAGGCGCCGGGGGTTCTTTGGACAAAAGGTGACCGGGAACTGCTGAAAATGCCTGCTGTGGCATTGGTTGGCAGCCGGGACTTGCGGGATAAAAACCGGGATTTTGCCTTTGCGGTTGGAAAACAAGCGGCGCTGCAAGGCTATGTGCTTGTTTCCGGTAATGCCCGGGGCGCAGACAAGGTTGCCCAGGACAGCTGCTTGCAGCATGGTGGCAATGTGATAAAAGTTGTTGCGGATGCATTGGAAAAGCATGCGCTGAAACGAAATGTACTCTATATTGCGGAAGAAGGATTTGATCTTCCGTTTTCTGCCAGTCGGGCGCTGCAGCGCAATCGGGTGATCCACAGCCTTGGCCAGATTACATTTGTTGCCCAGGCAACCCTTGGTAAAGGCGGAACATGGGACGGCGCGACAAAAAACTTGCGTTATGGTTGGAGTCCAATAGCCTGTTTTTACGATGATAGCAATGCAAGCGAGGAACTTGTTCAAATGGGCGCTATCGGGATTGCAGCGGAGAATTTGACGGATTTTTCTACGATTGCGCACACACAACTGGAATATTTCGGCATATAAAAAGAACGACAAGTAAGCCCTTGTCGTTCTTTTTATATTATTGCAGGATCGGCTGGATTTGCTTGCCTTCCAGAGTTGATGTTAGCGCAGGTAAAATTTTTGAAAAATCTGCTACAATACTGGTTGGCTTTCGAACAGGATCGTCTTGACCAAAGGGGACAAAGTAATAATTCTTTCGACCCAATAGCTTGCCGATATTTTCTGCCGCACCGGCCAGACCGTCGTTTGTGGAGATGGCCACCAGAATTGGACGGCCGTTGCGCAGGTGACTTTTCGCTGCCATGGTTACCGGTCCGTCAGCAATACTGTGAGCAAGTTTTGCCAAGGTGTTTCCGGTGCATGGGGCAATAATTAATGCATCCAGTAATTTTTTTGGGCCGATTGGCTCAACATCTTCAATCGTGCATAATGGCGGACGGCCGCAAATGCTTGTTACGGTACGAATGTGATCTTCCGCTGCGCCAAAACGGCTGTCAATGGTGGATGAGGGTTGGGATAAAATAGGAATCAGCGTGTGTACTTTTGCAACCGATTCCATCGCGGAAAAAACTGCTTCAAAAGTACATAGTGAGCCGCACATGGCAAACCCGATGTTCATTCCAATGCTCCTTTCTATGTGATTATCGAAGAAAACGCAATATGGTTCTGGCAATCAGTGCACCGGAGGATTCAGGCGCGTCCTTGTTGGGTAGACCTCTTGCCCAGAGCACATCATCTGCGTCTATTCCCGGTTTGGATGCCAAATCGATTTTCAGGCAATCTTTATGGCAAAATTCTATGGATTGCCGGGGAAGGACCATAGTAGGTACAGTGTTGAAGATTACCCGGTATCGAATCAGGCTGTAACCGAGGTTGACACTATCCTCGGTTTCATAACCCAAAGCTGCAAGGATTGCCCGATCGCTTTCCTTTCTGGTTGCTACGGTTACGATGGCACCCATTTGTCTTAATAGATGTGCAAGACACTTGCCGATCCGTCCCCAACCGACAATCAGCACCGGGCATCGGTCAAGGGTAACAGGAAGTCGCGTAATTGCGTGCTTGACAGCACAGTGGGCAGTAATATTTGCGTTCTCCGCCAAATACAGAGAATCCTTTAACAGGTCTATAGTTTGGTATTTTGCTAGAGCAGGGCAATCCAGGTTGCCGCCAAAGATGGTAACATTATCAGAAAGACCGGACAAAATCTCCTCCAGAGGACGATCGCTGTGCAATGATCCGTCCGGCTTGAAGCTGGGAACACCTAATAAAAGATGTGTAACTGTACTGTACGGTTGGTCAGCGAAATGGAAACCTTTTTGCTGAAGCTCTGCTGCTGCATAATTCAGGGCATCGGTATGCCCGGCGGTATAAAATATTTGACCGTTCATAGAAATCACCCTTTCGTGACAGATTATGTCTGGAAGGTTGCATTTGTGCGGCTTTTTTGTTATACTGAAGAAAAAAGAAAGACCGAAGACATGAGGTGAGGTTAATGAAAAGACACGGATTTATCCATGATATGATGGATGTTAAGGTTTTGATTTTGTTTGTTGCAGCACGCACCGGTTATCCTCTTACAACACAGGAAATCTACGAGCTGTGCTACCAGGATGAATGTTTGAGTTATTTCGATGTTTGTACGGCAATCCCACAGATGGTGCAGTCCGGTCATTTGAAAGAGTTGGAAGGCGGCTGCTATGAAATCACAGAGAAGGGGAGACAGGACGGAGAGATTACTGCAGACACCGTGGCCTTTACTGTCAGACAACGTGCGGAAAATGCTGTGGCACGATTTAACCGTCAGCTTCGTCGCAGTAGCTTTGTAAAGACACAATTGATTCCCCGGGAAGCTGGTGAGTATTCTGTGGTAATGGCCTTGGATGACGAAAGGGGCAATCTGATGACACTTGAATTGCTTGCGCCAGACCAGCGACAGGCTGTGCGGCTGGGAAAGCTGTTTGAGAAGAAAGCAGAAGTAATTTACAATTTAACAATGTCTGAACTTTTAGACACGGAGGATTCTGACGAAAACTAAAGGAACCCCCTTGTCCATATGCAAAGGTCATGCTATAATATAGATACACCGGTAAACGGTGAAACGAAAGGAGCTTGTGCATATGAAATTTCAGTTTAGTGAAAAGAAAGTCAAATTGCCCGCAAATGTCCACGCTTACGCTGAAAAGAAAGTAATGAAGCTGGCACGGTACTTTGAGGAGGATGCGCAAGCACTTATCGTATTTTCTGTAGAAAAGAACCGGAACAACGTGGAACTGACCGTCCGCGGCGCAGGCACCTGGTTCCGGGCAAAAGAAAGCACTTCTGACATGTTTGCGTCTATCGATGCTGCTGTTGGCACAATCGAAGGACAGATTCGCAAGAATAAGACGCGCTTGGCCCGCCGCCTGCGGCAGGATGCCTTTGTCCGTAGTGTGGAGGAAACCTCCTTTGTTGAAGAACCGGAAGAAATGCTGGAGATTGTCCGTACCAAGAGCTTCCGCTTTGCGCCAATGACCCGTGAGGAAGCTGTGTTGCAAATGAATCTTTTGGAACATAATTTCTTTGCTTTTCGGGATGAAGACAACGGCGGCACTTTTGCCGTGGTTTATCGCAGAAACGACGGCGGATACGGTCTGATTGATGATGCGGAATAACATAGCAATCGCAAGCTTTAGAGGCCTCTTTGGAGGCCTCTGATTTTTTTGTCTTTTTTCAAATTTTTCTCTTGACAAAAGGCGAGTGATTTGGTATTATAAGCGAGCGCTTCCGGCAGGGGGCGCAAAAGTATGCAAAAGGGAAAAGAAAAATGTTGAGAAAGATAAAAAACATCTTGACAATACATTGACCTTGTGCTAAACTGAAAAAGCTCACCACTTTTATGGGGGAGCGAGCTTGTACCTTGTAAATTGAATAACGCAAAGACGAACAAAAACACCTTGGACAATTATAAATGGATTGTTTAAGAATCGTGAAAACGAATTAACAGCCAACGAAAATTCTTGAGTAAATTTGCTAGACAAATTATTCAGAAGATTAAGATTTTAGAGCCGTAAGGTTTTAAGATACAATTTTTTGAGAGTTTGATCCTGGCTCAGGACGAACGCTGGCGGCGTGCCTAACACATGCAAGTCGAACGGACGAGGGGAGCTTGCTCCCTGAGTTAGTGGCGAACGGGTGAGTAACGCGTGAGGAACCTG